>NZ_CP086615.1:0-308863 GCF_020883455.1 Spiribacter halobius
GTGGCCGATTCGCTATGGAAGGGCTGTTTGCGCCGCCTGGAGCGGGAGATTCCGGACCAGCAGCTGAATACCTGGATCCGGCCGCTGCAGGCGCAGGAGGATGGCGAACAGCTCCGCCTCTATGCACCCAACCGGTTCGTGCTGGACTGGGTGCGCGAGCACTTCTCCCACCGGATCGAGGAGCTTCTGGCAAGCCAGCGCCCCGACGCGCCCCCGAGGCTTGCGCTGCAGATCGGTACCCAGGCGCCGCCGCCCGAGGCTCCGCGGCGGCCCTCCTCCCGCCCGGCAAACGCCGAGGCAACCGCCCGCAGCGTCATGCCGTCGGCGTCCAGCCTGAACAGCCATTTCACCTTCGATACGTTCGTCGAGGGCAAGTCGAACCAGCTCGCGCGGGCGGCGAGCATGCAGGTGGTGGAGAATCCGGGGGGCGCCTACAACCCGCTGTTCATCTACGGTGGCGTCGGCCTCGGCAAGACCCACCTGATGCATGCCATCGGCAACGCCCTGCTGCGCAATCGGCCCCGGGCCCAGGTGCTCTACCTGCACTCCGAGCGCTTCGTCGCAGACATGGTCAAGGCGCTGCAGCACAACGCCATCAACGAGTTCAAGCGCCACTATCGCGGTGTGGACGCCCTGCTCATCGACGATATCCAGTTCTTCGCCCGCAAGGAGCGCTCCCAGGAGGAGTTCTTCCATACCTTCAACGCGCTGCTCGAGGGCCAGCAGCAGGTGGTCATGACCTGCGACCGCTACCCCAAGGAGGTACAGGGCCTCGAGGAGCGGCTGAAATCGCGCTTCGGGTGGGGGCTGACCATCGCCATCGAGCCCCCCGAGCTGGAGACACGGGTCGCGATCCTCATGAGCAAGGCCAATCAGGAAGGCATAGACCTGCCGAACGAGGTCGCCTTCTTCATCGCCAAGCGGATTCGCTCGAACATTCGCGAGCTCGAGGGGGCGTTGCGCCGGGTCGTCGCCAACTCGCAGTTCACCGGGGCACCCATTACCGTCGACTTCACCAAGGCCGCGCTGCGGGACCTGCTCGCCCTGCAGGACAAGCTCGTCACCATCGAGAACATCCAGAAGACGGTAGCCGAATACTACAAGATCCGCGTGGCGGATCTCCTCTCGAAGCGGCGCAGCCGCTCTATCACCCGCCCGCGGCAGGTGGCGATGGCCCTCGCCAAGGAACTCACGAGCCATAGCCTGCCGGAGATCGGCGATGCCTTCGGCGGGCGTGACCACACCACCGTCCTCCATGCCTGCCGCAAGGTGGTGGCATTGCGGGAGAGCGACACCCGTGTGGACGAGGACTACAACAACCTGATGAGAACCCTGTCGTCATGATGTGGATAACCGGTGCACAACCGCAGGGGTCGATTTCGTCCACAGGTTGCACCCAGGCTTTGCTTGCCAGAGGCGCGTTCTATGCACAGCTTCCTGATGCGAGGGACGCCGCGTGATGAGGGCGGATCGAAGGGTTGTCCACCGTTGAGGGGGCTGCCTGCAACAGCAGGTATCCAGAATATTAAGAGATATCTAAGACAGTATCGGGAGACCGGGATCCGTCATGCAGTTCGAGATCGAGCGCGAAGCCCTGCTGCGACCGCTTCAGTCCGTCATCGGCGTGGTGGAGCGCCGGCAGACCCTGCCGGTGCTCGCCAACCTCCTGCTGGTTGCCGATGAGAGTGGCCTGGCCCTCACCGCCACCGACCTGGAGGTAGAGCTGCAGGCGCGGGTAGCCGTAGAAGTGGCGGAGACCGGGCAGATCACCCTGCCGGCCCGCAAGCTCATGGACATCGTCCGAAATCTGCCCGAGGGCTGCACCATCCGCATGCAGGTGGACCAGGACCGGGTAGTGGTGCGGGCGGCGCGCAGCCGCTTCAGCCTGGCGACGCTCCCGGCCGGGGATTTCCCCACGGTGGCGGAGATCGGCGCCGCTGACGAGGTCCAGCTGCCCCAGTCCCAGCTGCGCTGGCTGATAGAGAAGACCCACTTCTCCATGGCGCTGCAGGACGTCCGCTACTATCTGAACGGCCTGCTGCTGGAGCTGGAACCGCGTCGACTTCGGGCGGTGGCCACGGACGGGCATCGGCTGGCACTGGCGGAGCTGGCTCCGGAGCTGGAGCTCGAGAACCCGACCCAGGTGATCGTGCCGCGCAAGGGCGTGCAGGAGATGCTGCGCCTGCTCGACCATTCGGACACCCCGGTCAGCGTCTCGCTCGGGGCCGGGCACATCCGCGCCGAGCTGCCGGAGCTCCGCTTTACCTCGAAGCTGATCGACGGGCGTTTTCCGGACTACCAGCGTGTGATACCGGCCGAGGAGGGGCCGCACGCCGAGGTGGATCGGGAGGCCCTGCGGCAGGCGCTGGTCCGCGCCTCGATCCTCTCCAACGAGAAGTACCGCGGTGTGCGCTTCCTGTTCGAGTCGGAGCGGCTGCGCATTCAGTCGAACAATCCGGAACAGGAGGAGGCGGAGGAAGAGGTCGCGGCCACGTATGACGGTGAGCCGGTAGAGATTGGCTTCAACGCGAGCTACATGCTGGACGCCCTCGGGGCCGTGGACGAGCCGTCGGTGCATATCTACGTGCGCGATGCCAACAGCAGTGCCCTGGTGTTCGGCGCGGAGAGCAGTGACAGCCGCTACGTTGTCATGCCCATGCGGCTCTAGCCCGCCTCTCTCACCGATTCGCGTGGCGAGGGCGTGGAGATGGCGGGCAGGACAAGGCGCGGGAGAGTCCGGGCGCGCAGGCGTACTCGACAGTACGTCGAGCACCCGGGCCGAGCGCAACGCCGGCCTGCCTGCCAGATCCGCGCCCGCAGCCGCGAATCGGTGGGAGAGGCGGGCTAAGCCGTGGCGCTGATCCGCTTCGAGGTTCAGGGGTTCCGTAATCTCGAGCCCACCGCGGTCGAGTTTTCGCCCGGGGTAAACGTTATCCACGGCGCGAACGCCGCGGGCAAGACGAGCCTGCTGGAGGCAATCCATTTCCTCGCCCGGGCGCGCAGCTTTGCGACGACACGGGTGCCGCGGCTGGTGCAGCGGGGTCGGGCGGACGGTCTCTGGGTTCGCGGCGAGGTGGATGTCGCCGGCAGCGTGCATCGGCTGGGCGTGGGCTGGCGTGAGCATCGCGTCCAGGTGCGCCTGAATGGCGGGGATGTAGGGGCTCTGTCGGAGGCGGCCTGGCTGCTGCCGGTGCAGGTCATTAACACCGAGGCGCAGCGCCTGCTCACGGACGGGCCGCCGGTGCGTCGCTCCTTCCTCAATTGGGGCGTGTTCCACGTGGAACACCGCTTTCGTGACGACTGGCGTCGCTACCAGCGTGCGCTGCGCCAGCGGAATGCCGCTTTGCGGGTCGGCGACGCACGTCTCGCAGCGGCCTGGGAGCCGGAGCTGGCGTCGGCAGGTGAGGCGGTGGATGGCGCCCGACAGCGGTTTCTGGAAACACTGAACGGCAGTTTCCAGGAGCGCGCGGCGGCCTGGCTGGGCGGCGTGCCAATGGGCTGGCGCTACCGTCGCGGCTGGTCCGGCGAGCAAGGCCTTGCCGAGGCGCTGGCCACGGGGCGGGAGCGGGAGCTGCAGCAGGGCTACACGCTTTACGGTCCCCATCGAGCGGATCTGCGATTGCTGGCCGAGGGCGTGGATGCGGCGTGGCGACTCTCGCGGGGGCAGCAGAAGCTCGCGGTAATCGCCTTGCGGCTCGCGGAAGTTGACCGGCTGCTCAGCGCAGGCGGCGCGCGCCCCCTGGTGCTGGTGGATGATCTGCCGGCGGAGCTGGACAGCGCGCATCGGCGGCGGGTCCTGGACGCCCTCTTCGGTACCCAGGCCCAGGTCTTCGTGACCAGCATCGAACGGGACGCGCTGCCATCGTTGCCCGAGGCGCGGGTGTTCCACGTGGAACATGGTATCTACCGGCGCGAAGCCTGACCGACCCCGTGACCCGTTTATCGGACCGCAACGAGCTTCAGCCAGGCGGGGCCAGGAGACCGCGGCGTACCGGGTGATTTCCGGCACGCGGTGCGGGGCGCGAGGCGGGGCAAGCCACTAAGGGATACCGTGCATTTGCGCCTGCAGTCCGGGGGCGGGGGATCAGGTATAATCACCCGGTTCAGCCAATAGGTGAGCCGATGAGCGCACAGACGACCGAATACGATTCCGCCCAGATCAAGGTGCTCCGTGGCCTGGATGCGGTGCGCAAGCGTCCGGGCATGTACATCGGAGACACCGATGACGGCACCGGCCTCCATCACATGGTCTTCGAGGTCGCGGACAACTCCGTCGACGAGGCACTGGCGGGCCACTGCAGCGAGATCGAGGTGATCCTCCACGGCGACAACTCCGTCACCGTCGCGGATAACGGTCGCGGCATTCCAGTGGACATCCACCCCGAAGAGGGGCGCTCGGCGGCGGAGGTCATCATGACCGTGCTGCACGCCGGCGGGAAGTTCGACAATAACTCGTACAAAGTCTCCGGCGGGCTGCACGGTGTGGGCGTTTCCGTGGTCAACGCCCTCTCGGACCGCCTGCGCCTCGTGATCAACAAGCACGGCAAGGTGCACATGCAGGAGTACGCGGGCGGCGAGCCCGTGGCCCCGCTCAAGGTGGTGGGCGAGACGGATCAGAAAGGCACCCGCATCACCTTCCACCCGAGCGCCGAGGTGTTCACCAACATCGACTTCAATTACGACATCCTCGCCAAGCGGTTTCGCGAGCTGTCGTTCCTGAATCCCGGTGTGCGCATCTCGCTGAAGGACGAGCGCTCGGACAAGGAGGACACCTTCGAATACGCGGGGGGGATCCGCGCCTTCGTGGAGCATCTGAACAAGAACAAGACGCCGCTCCACCGTAACGTCTTCTATCTCAGCACCACCCGCGACGAGATCATCGTCGAGGTCGCGATGCAGTGGAACGACTCCTACCAGGAGGCGATCTTCTGCTTCACCAACAATATCCCCCAGCGCGATGGCGGCAGCCACATGGCGGGCTTTCGCGCCGCGCTCACGCGTACGCTGAACCAGTACATGGATGCCGAGGGCTACAGCAAGAAGCTCAAGGTGAGCCCCACGGGTGACGACATCCGCGAAGGTCTTACCGCGGTGGTCTCGGTGAAGGTTCCGGACCCGAAGTTCTCCTCCCAGACCAAGGAGAAGCTCGTCTCCTCGGAAGTGAAGGGCGTGGTGGAGTCGACTCTTTCGGAGTCGCTGCACAGCTTTCTCTACGAGAACCCCAACGATGCCAAGGCCATCGTCGAAAAGGTGGTGGATGCCTCCCGCGCCCGCGAGGCAGCGCGCCGCGCCCGGGAGATGACGCGGCGCAAGGGCGCGCTGGATGTGGCCGGCCTTCCCGGCAAGCTCGCCGACTGCCAGGAAAAGGACCCGAGCCTCTCGGAGCTCTACCTGGTGGAGGGCGATTCCGCCGGTGGCTCTGCCAAGCAGGGGCGCGACCGCCGGATCCAGGCGATCCTGCCGCTCAAGGGCAAGATCCTGAACGTGGAGAAGGCCCGCTTCGACAAGATGCTCTCCTCCGCCGAGGTCGGCACGCTGATCACCGCGCTCGGCTGCGGCATCGGCAAGGAGGAGTTCGATCCGGACAAGTTGCGCTACCACCGCATCATCATCATGACCGATGCGGACGTGGACGGCTCCCATATCCGCACCCTGCTGCTGACCTTCTTCTACCGGCAGATGTCGGAGCTGGTGGAGCGCGGCCACGTCTACATCGCGCAGCCACCGCTCTACAAGGTCCGGCGCGGCAAGCAGGAGCACTACGTCAAGGACGAGCGTGAGCTAACCAACTACCTGCTGCAGCTCTCGCTCTCCGGCGCGAGCCTCGAGCCCGGCGGCGGCGCGCCGGCCATTGGCCCTGAGGCGCTGGAGAAGCTCATCCGCCAGTACCTCACCACCATGGAGATGATCGACCATCTCGCCCGGCGCACGGATCCGCACATCCTGCGCGCCATGGTCGACCTTGACCCGCTGCACGAGGACGCCCTGCAGGACGGCGCCCGCATCCAGCGCTGGTTCGAGGCCCTCGGCGAGCGCATCAACCAGGGCCTGCCCACCGGCACCGAGTACCGCGTGCGGGTACAGACCGGGCCTGACGGCGGTTTCCAGGAGGCGGTGCTGACCAAGCGCATGCACGGCATCCTCTATCCGTACACCTTCCCCGCACAGTTCTTCCTCTCCCGGGAGTACGACACCCTGCGCCACCTCGCCGAGGCTCTCGACGGGTTGCTGGCGGAGGATGCGACGATCCGCCGGGGCGAGCGAAGCCAGCCGGTGAGCGAGTTCCGGGACGCCGTCAGCTGGCTGATGGAGGAAGGCAAGCGCGGCCTGGTGGTACAGCGCTACAAGGGCCTCGGCGAGATGAATCCCGACCAGCTCTGGGAGACCACCATGGACCCGGAGACCCGCCGGCTACTGCAGGTTCGCATCGAGGATATCGTCGCCGCGGACGAGATCTTCACCACGCTCATGGGCGACCACGTCGAGCCCCGCCGCGAGTTCATCGAAAAGAACGCCCTGGCGGTGAGCAACCTGGACGTCTAGGCTGCGACTCGTTCAGCGTTTTTTTTGAACACAACGGCACAACGGACACAACGATTCACGACGTCGAACGGGATCTACAGGTAAACCGGCCACGCGCAAGGTTTACTGATTCAGCCACAATTGGCTTAATTATCAGAATGTTACCCGTGGTGAATCGTTGTGTCCGTTGTGTCGTTGTGTTTAACCCGGCCTCACCCTGCAGCACGGTGACGATCGACGAGCTCGCCGCTGTACCCGAAGCGGGACAGCTCCGGCATCTGCTGCTCGATCCAGTGCTGGGCCTCGGTGAGGACGTCCATGGCGTCGCGGCCGGCGGTGGGGATGGGCTGTCCGATGCGGACGTTGACCGTGCCGGGCCGTAGGCGCAGGCCGCGGCGTGGCCAGTGCTCGCCGGCGTTGTGCGCCACCGGGACCACGGGCACGCCCGCCTCGCACGCCAGCACCGCGCCTCCCAGCCGATAGCGCCCGCGCCGACCCGCCGGGATCCGCGTGCCTTCCGGGAACACCACCACCCAGCGGCCGGCCCGGAGACGGGCGCGTCCCTGCTCCACCACCTGGCGCATCGCGTCCCGGCCCGCAGCCCGATCGATGGCGATGGGCTCCAGCAGGGCCAGCGCCCAGCCGAAGATCGGCAGCCACATGAGCTCCCGCTTCAGCACCCAGGTCTGGGGATGGAACCAGCGCACCAGATTCACCGTTTCCCAGGTGCTCTGGTGTTTGCTCAGCACCACCGCCGGCGTCTCGGGGATGTGCTCCAGACCCTCCACGCGGAAGCCGACGCCGCCAACCCGCTCCAGCCACCACCACATGAACGGACACCAGCGGCTGATCAGCCAGTAGCGCCGGCGATACGGCAGCGGCCAGCTCAGCAGCAGGCTGACCACACCCCAGACAAGGATGGACAGCATCATGCCGGTCTGGAACAGCAGGCCGCGGGCAAGGCTGCCCCTGGCGCTAGTCGCCATGATCGTGCTCCCGGGGTCGTTCCAGCAGGGCCGCGACGGCCATGCCGAGATCGTCGAAGGTGGCGACGGGCCACGGCCAGGCAGCCGCTGTCTCACGCCCATTGCCGGTGCGTACCAGTATCGGCTCCACCCCCGCCGCCTCGGCGGCCGCAACGTCGCGGGCGCTGTCACCGACGAACGCAGCCTGGTGCGGTGGCACGGCGAGAGTCTCGAGCGCCCGCAGCAACAGGCCCGGGCGGGGCTTGCGGCAATCGCAGCCCGCGTCGGGCCCGTGCGGGCAGACGAAGACACCGGCCAGGGCACCGCCGGCCTCGTCTATCGCGCCTTCCATCCGCTGATGGATGGCCGCAAGGTCGGCATGGCCGAACAGCCCGCGGGCGAGGCCGGACTGGTTGGTGCACACGGCCACCGGTATGTCTGCCTCGTGCAGGCGCGCGATGGCCGCAAGGCTGCCGGGAAGCGGCTGCCAGTCGGCCGCGCTGCGTATATGCTCCGGGCTGTCGGCATTGATCACGCCGTCCCGGTCCAGGAGCACCACCGCGGGGCGCCGGCGCACGGCCTCAGGCGTGCTCCGGCAGCCGGGAGACATCGGCGATGGCGAGAAACAGCCGCTCCAAGCGCTGCAGCAGGGCCAGCCGGTTGCGGCGGACGGCCGGATCCTCCGCCATGACCATGACGCCGTCGAAGAAGGCGTCCACCGGGTCGCGCAGCTCCGCCAGCCGGCGCAGCGCGGCACTGTAGTCACCGCCGGCGATGGCGGCCTCCACGCTGCCGGCCCGCTCCTCGATGGCCTCGTGCAGCGCCCGCTCCGGCGGTTCCCTGAGCGCTGCCGGGTCCACCGCACCGTCGGGGATCTCCCCTTCGGCCCTGCGCAGGATATTGCGGATGCGCTTGTTGGCTGCCGCCAGGCTCCCCGACTCCGGCAGCGACGCGAACTCGCGGCAGGCTCGCAGCCGCCGCTCGACGTCCAGCGGCACCACCTGCGGCGGCGCCAGCACCGAGCGAACGGCCTCGAAGAGCTCCACGGGGTAACCCTGCTCGTGGTAGAAGGCGCGCAGCCGCTCCAGGCAGAAAGTGACCAGCGGCGTGACCTGCGCGCCGGCGTCGACCCCGGCCGGCTGGCGCTCGGCGGCGGTAGCAAACAGCGCCCCGAGGTCGATCTCGTGGCCGCCCTCGATCAGCGTCCGCAGCAGCCCAAGGGCGGCGCGACGTAGCGCGAACGGATCCTTGGCGCCGCTCGGCGCCTTGCCGATGGCGAAGATCCCGGCCAGGGTATCCGCCCGCTCCGCCACCGCGAGCAGCTGCCCAAGCCGGCTCGGCGCGATGGCGTCACCGGAGAAACGCGGCTGGTATATCTCGTCCAGAGCCCGGGCCACCGGATCGGGCTCGCCATCGTGCTCGGCATAGTACCGGCCCATGACGCCCTGCAGCTCGGGGAACTCCCCCACCATCTCGGTGAGCAGATCGGCCCGGGCGAGCAGGCCGGCGCGCCGGGCCTGCTCCGGATCGGCACCGAAATCGCTGGCAAAGGCCGCGGCCAGCTCCGCCACGCGCGCACTCTTGTCGTAGAGGCTGCCAAGGCGCTTCTGGAACACCACCTCCCGCAGACCCTCGAGCCGGTCGGCCAGGGGACGGCGCCGGTCCTGATCCCAGAAAAACGCGGCGTCAGCGAGCCGCGGGCGGATGACGCGCTCGTTGCCGCGCACGATCTGCTGCGGATCGCGGCTGTCGATATTCGCGACCGCGATGAAGCGCGGCAGGAGCCGGCCCTCGGCGTCGCGCACCGGGAAGTAGCGCTGGTGCCCCTGCATGCTGGAGATGAGCGCCTCCGGCGGCACCCGCAGGAAGTCCTCGTCGAAGCTGCCGGAGAGCACGACGGGCCACTCCACCAGGGCCGTGACCTCGTCGAGCAGCGTCTCCTCCATCACCGCGTGCCCGCCGATGCGCTCGCCCTCGGCCCTGACCCCTTCAGCGATCAGCGCGCGGCGGGTGTCGAAGTCGGCAACGACGTGACCGGGGTCGCGCAGGGTCGCCTCGTAGGCCTCCGGGCGCGGGATCTCCAGGGGCTGCGGGTGATGGAAGCGGTGGCCGCGGCTACGCCGGCCGCTGTTGACTCCGAGCACCTCGGCCGGGACGACCTCGTCGCCCAGCAGCAGCACCAGCCAATGCACTGGGCGGACGAACTCCGCATCACGATCGCCCCAGCGCATGCGCTTCGGGATCGGCAGCCGGGCCAGCGCCTGTTCGATAATGCCGGGCAGCAGCGCCGCGGTGGGCTGGCCGGGCTCTACGCCGCGATGGACGAGCCAGGCCCCCTGCTCCGTCTCCAGCCGCTCCAGCGCCGGCACCGCAACGCCGCAGGAGCGGGCGAAGCCCTCGGCCGCACGGGTGGGCTGCCCGGCCTCGTCGAAGGCGACGTTCAGCGCCGGCCCGCGCCGCTCGAACGGCCGATCCGGCTGGCGCAGCGCGACGGCATCGAGCTGCAGCGCGAGCCGCCTGGGGGCGGCAAAGGCCCGCACGGCGCCGTGGCCGACCTCGGCCCGGGCCAGGCCCGCGGTCACCTCCGCCTGCAGTGCATCGCGCAGGGTGGTCAGCGCCCCCGGCGGCAGCTCCTCGGTACCGAGCTCGAACAGCAGTGCGGCCTGCCCCGCGCTCATGCCGCCCCCTGCTGCCGGGGGCAGAGCGGAAATCCAAGGGCCTCGCGGCTGTCGTAGTACGCCTGGGCGACGCCCCGGGCGAGGGTGCGCACGCGCAGGATGTAGCCCTGCCGCTCGGTCACGGAGATGGCGTGACGGGCGTCGAGGAGGTTGAACGTGTGGGAGGCCTTCAGCGCCTGCTCGTAGGCGGGCAGCGGCAGGCCCGCCTCCACCAGGCGCCGGGACTCGCGCTCGCAGGTATCGAACCAGCGGAACAGGCTGTCCACGTCCGCCTGCTCGAAGTTGTATCGCGACTGCTCGCGCTCGTTCTGCAGGTAGACGTCACCGTAGGTCACGGTCCCCGACGGGCCCCGGGCCCAGATCAGGTCGTAGACGCTCTCCACATCCTGCAGATACATGGCGATGCGCTCCAGGCCGTAGGTGATCTCGCCCATCACCGGTCGGCAGTCCAGCCCGCCCACCTGCTGGAAGTAGGTGAACTGGGTGATCTCCATGCCGTTCAGCCAGACCTCCCAGCCGAGCCCCCAGGCGCCGAGGGTGGGTGACTCCCAGTTGTCCTCCACGAAGCGGATGTCGTGCACCAGCGGGTCGATGCCGAGGGCCTCCAGGGAGCCGAGATACTGCTCCTGGAAGTCCGCCGGCGAGGGCTTCAGCACGACCTGGAACTGGTAGTAGTGCTGCAGCCGGTTGGGGTTCTCGCCGTAGCGACCGTCGGTGGGGCGCCGCGAGGGCTGAACGTAGGCCGCATGCCACGGCTCCGGGCCCACCGCCCGCAGGAAGGTCGCCGGATGGAAGGTGCCGGCGCCTACCTCCATGTCGAGCGGCTGCATGACGACGCAGCCGCGCTCCGCCCAGTAGCGCTGCAGGGCGAGAATGAGCTCCTGAAAGGTCATCGTCTCTCCGCTGGATCCCGGTTGGCGTGGAGCCTGCGTCCGCCCGGCGCGCCGCGCCCGGCGGGGGACCGCGCAGTATAGCCCGCCCCTGTCCGGCCATGTAAGGGAAGCGCGACGGGGTTCACTGTCCCCGCCCGGCTGGCCTATATAGAAGGGGAGGGTGACGGGTGCAAGGAGACCTTCAATGGCGCCACTGATACTCGAGCCGACGGCCATGGCGAGCTGGCATCGGCTGGTCACCGAGGCGGCCGCGCGGGCCGACGTTGAACTCGACGAGGAGCGCGAGAGCTACCTGGTGTTCCTGCTCATGCGCTACCTGCGCTGTCCCGAGCTGGTCCGCGCCGTGCTGGCGCTGGAGTTTCTCGAGACCCTGAACGAGCCCTCGTGGCGGCTGCGCGCACAGGGCCTGCAGACGGTCGGTGACCGCTGCCTGCTGCTCGCCGGCCTGTTCCCGGAGCAGGCCCGGCGGCGCCGGGTCGGCCCCGGGTACTTCGTCGACCTTGGCCGCAGCGCTTACGACGGGGCGGCCGAGCTCAATGCCGGCAGCGCCAGCGACCTGCTCGCCGCACTCGCCGCCGGCTTCGTCGCCCTGGCGGATACCCTGCAGGCTGCCCGAGAGGCCGACGAGAGCCATCTGGTGGACGCCCTGGAGGCGGCGGATCAGGCCATCGCCACCGGCAGCGGCGAGGCGCGGCGGCGCCTGCGGCGGGTGACCCGGGCGACGCTGGTTGCCGGCAGCGACCGCCGGCACTGACCGGCGGGCGTTACCAATCGTTTCGGACGTATCGTCAGGTCTCAGCGGGCCTGTCCGGGAGCGGTCGCCGACCGCAAAACGCCGCGCAGCGGCGTACGGTGCCGCGCCTCGCGCGCTCTCGCGCTCGCAGAACGCTCCGACCAGGGGCCCTGCCAGACAGGCCCGCAATGCCGGCGCCCCGGAGCGGGCTGGCGGCGACCTCGTGCATCGGTGCTACAGTCCCGGGGTCAGGCGCAGAGTGTCTGCCCTATTCTGGTGCAACTGCTCGCGTATTTGCACCAATTCAGGGCGCGCTCGCGACCGACTGGCGGTCGCGACGCACCACAATAGCCCGCCGATGCCCGATTCGCGCCTTCCTGGCATGGAATCTGCTTCTTACAGGGGCGCTTTTCCGAACCGCATTCTCACTGGAGGTCGACCGATGGCAAAGACAGCCGATGATGTTCTCAAGCTGATCGCAGACAACGACGTGAAGTTCGTTGATCTGCGATTCACGGATACCAAGGGCAAGCAGCAGCACGTCACCGTGCCCGCCCATTCGGTCGACGCGGACATGTTCGCCGACGGCAAGATGTTCGACGGCTCCTCGATCGCCGGCTGGAAGGGCATCAACGAGTCGGACATGATCCTCCTGCCCGACCCGGACAGCGCCGTGCTCGATCCCTTCTTCGATGATGCGACCGTGAACCTGGTCTGCGACATCATCGAGCCGAACACCATGCAGGGCTACGAGCGCGACCCGCGCTCCATCGCGCGCCGCGCCGAGGCCTACCTGCAGTCCACCGGCATCGGCGACGTGGCCTATTTCGGTCCGGAGAACGAGTTCTTCGTGTTCGACGACGTCCGCTGGGGCGCCGACATGAGCGGCAGCTTCTACAAGGTGGATGCCGAGGAGGCGGACTGGAACTCCGAGCGCGTCTATCCCGACGGCAACATGGGTCATCGTCCGGGTGTGAAGGGCGGCTACTTCCCGGTGCCGCCGGTGGACAGCCTCCACGACATGCGCTCGGCCATGTGTGAGGCCCTCACCGAGATGGGCCTGACGACCGAGGTGCACCATCACGAGGTCGCCACCGCCGGCCAGTGCGAGATCGGCGTCGCCTTCAACACCCTGGTGAAGAAGTGCGACGAGGTGCAGACGCTCAAGTACGTGGTGCACAACGTCGCTGCCGCCTTCGGCAAGACCGCCACCTTCATGCCGAAGCCCCTGGTCGGGGACAACGGCAGCGGCATGCACGTGCATCAGTCCATCGGCAAGACGGGCGACATGCTCTTCGCCGGTGACCAGTACGGCGGCCTCTCGGAGACGGCGCTGTTCTACATCGGCGGCATCATCAAGCACGCCCGTGCCATCAACGCCTTCGCCAATGCCTCCACCAACAGCTACAAGCGCCTGGTGCCGGGCTTCGAGGCGCCGGTGCTGCTGGCCTACTCGGCCCGCAACCGCTCGGCTTCCGTGCGCATTCCCTGGATCTCGAACCCGAAGGCGCGGCGCATCGAGATCCGCTTCCCGGACAGCACCGCGAACCCCTATCTCTGCTTCGCGGCCATGCTGATGGCGGGCCTGGACGGGATCCAGAACAAGATCCATCCGGGCGAGGCCATGGACAAGGACCTCTACGACCTGCCCCCCGAGGAGGAGGCCGAGATCCCGAAGGTGGCCTTCTCGCTGGAGGAGGCGCTGGATGCCCTGGACCAGGACCGCGAGTTCCTCAAGGCCGGCGGCGTCTTCAGCGACGACGCCATCGATGGCTACCTGGAGCTCAAGCGCGAGGAGGTCCAGCGCCTGCGCATGACCACTCACCCGGTGGAATTCGACCTCTACTACAGCGTCTGAGCGACCTCAGCTCTCTGCACTAAAGCCCCCGCCCTGCGGGGGCTTGCTGTTTCCGGCCCGGGGTGGACACCACCGCGCACGACCTACAGCCATGGCCTGGCGGCGGCCTCCCGCCGACGGCCGGATCGAACCCCTCCGCCAGCGGCATTGGCGGCTCCCGCGGCGGGCGCTACAGTGGCGCAAGCCGTCCGGAGGAGCCCGCCGTGAACGCGATGCGTGTCTGCCTGATGGGGATCGCCCTGGCCCTGAGTCCAGCGCCCGCGCTGGCGGACGTCTACCGCTGGGTGGACGAGGACGGCGTGGTGCATTTCAGCGACGAGCCCCGCGACGGGGCCGAGCGCATCGAGGTGCAGGAGCCCGCCACCGTCCGCCTCCCCCGGCCTCAGTCTTCCCGCGCCAGCGCCGCCAACGGCGGGCAGGAAGACGATGACCGCGACGAGGCCGCGGGCTACGAGCGCTTCGCCATCGCCAGCCCCACCGAGGAGCAGACCATCCAGAGCGCGCCAGGCGAGGTGCCGGTCTCGCTGTCGCTGGAGCCGGCCCTGCGTCAGGGGCACCGTATTCGCCTGCTCCTCGACGGCTCACCGGCGGACGTCTCGCCGTCACGAAGCCTGCAGGCCACCCTCGGCCCGCTGGACCGCGGGCCCCACACCCTCGCGGCCGAGGTCACGGATGCCAGCGGTCGTGTGCGCGCACGCACCGAAACGGTGACCTTCTACCTGCACCGGCCCTCCGTGAATCTGCCAAGCCGGCAGGGCAACTGAGACCAGCCAGAGGGTCTGCACTATTCTGGTGCATTAGGTCGGGCGCGCGCCCTATACTGGCGCCATCCCGACGGCGGCCCATCGCCGGTCTGACGACGGCATGGGCGGTGATGGGCCGAGGGCAACGCCGGCTCTCGCCCCCGGATCCGCGCCCGCGGCCGCGAATCGCTGAGCGATGCGGGCTGGCACCATCGCGCCAACGCCGTGCCCACTGGCGCGCTTCTTGCTGCTTTCCGGTGCAGACATGAACGCCAGAACCCGAGCCCCCAACGGCGACATCCTCGAGCACCTGACGCGGGCGGTGGTCCTGCTCGATGCAGGGCGCACGGTGCTGTTCCTCAACCCCGCCGCCGAGACGCTGCTCCATTTGAGTGCACGTCAGGCGACCGGGGCGGTGCTGCCGCGGCTGCTGCCGGGATTCGCCGCGCTGGAGCCGGCCATCGCCCAGGCGGTGGCCCGCGGGGCGAGCTATACCGAGCGCGAGGTGCGCCTGGCCGTGGCCAGTGAAAGGACGGTGACCGTGGACTGCGCCATCACCCCGCTGGCGGATGACCGCCTGCTGCTGGAGCTCGAGCAGCTGGACCGGCATCTGCGCATCTCCCGCGAGAACCGCCTCATCGCACAGAACCAGGCCATCCGCCAGCTCATCCGCGGCCTCGCCCACGAGATCAAGAACCCGCTGGGCGGGCTGCGCGGCGCCGCCCAGCTGCTCGAGAGCGAGCTCGGCGACGCCGAGCAGCGCGAGTACACGCAGATCATCATCAGCGAGGCCGACCGCCTGCGGGCGCTGGTGAACGGCCTGCTGGGGCCGGACGCCCGGCCGGAGAAGCGGCCGACGAACATCCACGAGGTGCTGGAGCGGGTGCGCCACCTCGCCGAGGCGGAGGCCCCGGCGGGGGTGGAGATTCAGCGCGACTACGACCCCAGCATCCCACCCCTGCCGGCGGCGCCGGACCAGCTCATCCAGGCGGTGCTCAACCTGGTGCGCAACGCCCTGCAGGCGGTGGGTGACGCCGGGCGCATCCGCCTGCAGACCCGTACCCAGCGGCGCTTCACCATCGGCGAGGTGCAGCATCGCCTGGTGGCGCGGATCGACGTCATCGACGACGGCCCGGGCATCGCCCCGGAGCTGCTGGACCGCATCTTCTACCCGATGGTGACGGGCCGCCCGGAGGGCAGCGGCATCGGCCTGCCCATCGCCCAGACCCTGGTCAACCAGCATGGCGGCCTGATCGAGTGCAGCAGCGAGCCGGGCTGCACGGTATTCACCGTCTGGCTGCCCATGGAGGACCCTGATGTCGGAGGCTGAACGCGTCTGGATCGTCGACGACGACCGCTCCATCCGCTGGGTGCTGAAGAAGGCGCTGGAGCGGGACGGCATGCATGCGGTGCCGTTCGAGACCGGCGACGAGGCGTTGACCGCGTTCGAGCGCGAGCGCCCGGACGTGCTCATCACCGACATCCGTATGCCCCGTCTGGACGGCCTCACGCTCATGCAGCGGCTGCACGAGCAGATGCCCGATCTGCCGGTGATCGTCATCACCGCCCACTCGGACCTGGATGCCGCGGTCTCCGCCTACGAGGGCGGTGCTTTCGAGTACCTGCCGAAGCCTTTCGACGTCGAGGAGGCGGTGGACCTGGTGCGGCGGGCCGCTGCCGCAGCCCGGGCCAGCGCGCCGCCGCGGGCGGACCGCGAGAACCTGCCGGAGATCATCGGCGAGGCGCCGGCGATGCAGGAGGTATTTCGTGCCATCGGCCGGCTGTCGCGCTCCAACATCACCGTGCTCATCAACGGCGAGTCCGGTACCGGCAAGGAGCTGGTGGCCCGGGCCCTGCACCGGCACAGCCCGCGCTCGGATCATCCGTTCATCGCCCTCAACATGGCGGCGATCCCGCGGGACCTGATGGAGTCCGAGCTCTTCGGCCACGAGAAAGGGGCCTTCACCGGCGCCCACCAGGTCCGGCGCGGGCGTTTCGAGCAGGCCGACGGCGGCACGCTGTTCCTGGACGAGATCGGGGACATGCCGGCGGAGCTGCAGACCCGCCTGCTGCGGGTGCTCGCGGACGGCGAGTTCTACCGCGTGGGCGCCCATACACCGATGCGGGTGGATGTGCGCATCATCGCCGCGACGCACCAGAACCTGGAACGCCTGGTGGAGGACGGCCGCTTCCGCGAGGACCTGTTCCACCGGCTCAACGTCATCCGCATTCACGTGCCGGCCCTGCGGGAGCGGGCGGCCGACGTGCCGGCGCTGGCGGATCATTTTCTGCGCCGGGCCGCGCGTGAGCTCAACGTCGAGCCGAAGAAGCTGACCCCGGCGGTTGAGCGCTACTTCCAGCAGCTGCCCTGGCAGGGCAACGTGCGCGAGCTGGAGAACACCTGCCGCTGGCTTACGGTGATGGCAAGCGGGCGTGAGGTGCAGATGGAGGATCTGCCTCCGGAGCTCGCCACGCCGAGCACGGGCGGCGAGGCCCCGGTGGACTGGGAAAGCGCACTCTCGCGCTGGGCCGATCAGCAGGCGGCGGACCTCAGCGCCGGCGCCCTGGGCGAGGCGCAGACCCGTCTCGAGCGCATCCTTATCGAGGCGGCCCTGCGCCGCACCGGCGGCCGGCGCCAGGACGCGGCGCGGCTGCTCGGCTGGGGGCGCAACACCCTGACGCGCAAGATCAAGGATCTGCGCATGGATCTCTAGCCCACCCTCGCGGGGTGCTGTCGTCAGGCCTGACTGAGGTCTGCCGGCAGCTCGATGGGCGGCAGGCTGTTGCGTCCGGGGTCGAGGCCGATGGCCCGGCGGTAGGCACGGCGCGCCCGTTCGGTCTCGCCGAGGCGCTCGTAGAGCTCGGCCAGCATGCGATGGACCTCCGCATGACCCGTGCGCGAGGCGGCCGCCTCGAGGTAGCTGCGCGCCCGGCCCCAGAGCTCGCAGCGGGCGGCCTGACGGGCGGCGGCGAAGAGCAGCGCCGGGTCCTCCGGATGCTGATTCAGCCAGCCCTCGATCTGCTCGAACGCCCGCTCCGGCGGGTCTACCGCGAGCTCGCCGTAGGCCGCCACCAGTCGCTCGTCCCAGCTCTCCCGCAGCCAGCCGCGCAGGAGCTGCTCGGCGGTGGCGTGGCAGTCGGCGCGCATCAGCGCCCGCGCATAGGCGGCGCGCAGGGCCGGATCGCGCTGGCGCGCGCGGGGCAGCTCGTCCCAGACCTGAGTGATCTCGTCCGCCCCCACTTCCGGGCCGAAGGACCGCAGGCGGCCCTCGAACTGCTCCTGCTCCAGGGTGTTCAGCTCGGCGTCGGGCAGGGCGCGCTGGCGGCGCAGCTCCGGCAGCAGCTCGCCGAGGCGCTGGTGATCCCGCACCGCCTGCAGGCAGCGGGCGAACAGCGCCAGCGCACGACGGTTGCCGGGGGCGCGTTCCCGGGCCCAGGCCAGCGTGGCCAGGGCCTGCTCCCACTGCTCGGCCTCCACCTGCAGCTGCGCCTGCAGCAGGCCCACGGCCAGGCGGGCACGGCTGTCGGCCTGGTCCGCCTCCGCCAGGTAGCGGTCGCGCAGGACCCAGTCGCCCTCGCGCTGGGCGGCAATGGCGGCCAGGAGGTAGTGAAACAGCGGCAGGTCCGAGTCCTGCGCCGCTGGCGCCAGGGTACGCTCGGCCTCCTTGTAGCGGCCCTCGGCGAGCTGCAGCAGGCCGCTGTTGAGGCGGCGGAGGGCGCGCTGGCTACGCCGCTCACGCCAGGCACGGCGCACCCCGCGCGGCGTGCGCCAGAGCCGGCGCACCAGGCCGACGGCGAGCGTCAGCGCGATCCAGGCCGCGACCACCGCACCCACGGCGACGAACAGGCTGGTCTGAATCGCCAGCTCGCCGATGCGCAGGATCAGGAAGCCGTCCTGGCCACGGAACCAGAGGGCGGCCGCGACACTGGCCAGGAGCAGGAGCAGGGCGAGAAAGAGCTTCCGCATCGTGCCCTACTCCCAGTTCCGCACCGGTGCCAGGGCATCGCGGACATCCGGGATGTCCGCCGTCACGTTGGCCTCGCGAAGCTCCGCGAGGCGCTCGCGCAGGGTGCCCACGGCCGGGTCCGCGGTGTCGAAATAGGCCTCGACCCAGCGGTCCACCCGCTCCAGCGCCGCCCGGTACGGCTCCGGATTGCCCCGCAGCGCCGCCAGACGGGCGGACTCGAGCTGCAGGCTCAGGTTCTGCTCCAGCAGGAAGCGGGTCTCCGGGCTCGGCAGCGGCTGCACCTGACGGTCCCGGCTGACGGTGACCAGGCCTGAAAGCCCCTCACGCAGCTCCTCCCAGGCCCGCCGCAGCCGCGCCCGCCAGCCTTCATCCGCTGCCGCCGCGTCGCCCTCGCCGGCGGCCTCGTCCGCCGCGTCCGGGGTGGGGGCGAAGCGGTCGACGTCGGCGGCAAGGGGCAGGTCCGAGAGCTGCTGACTGACGGCGCTGATCCCGTCGCTGATGCGCCCGAGATCGGGCTCTTCGGCCTCCAGGAGCTGATCGATGGCGGCGGCGACGCCCTGGCGGGCATCCACCCCCTCCCCGCCGAGGCCGGCCAGGAGCTGATCCGCGGCCTCCAGCGCCTCGAGGGCGCCGTCGACGTCGCCCAGCAGCCGCGCGCGGTAGTCGGCGATGCCGGCGAGATAGGCCGCCTCGGCGTGGCGCCAGTCGCTGCGCGAGGACTCCATGCGCCGGAAGAGCTGGTCCACCCGGTCCGCCAGGGCGGTGCGGGCATCCGCCTCGCTGTCCACCCGGGCGCGCAGCTCGGCGATGCCCTGCAGGCGGGAGTCCAGGCGCTCGCTGAGGTTGCTGACGCGGCCGCCGAGCTCCGCGATACGCTGCTCCAGGGCCTCGCTGCGCTCGGTCAGGGTCTGTTCGGTGACCACGCCCTGCTGGCCCGCCTCCAGCGCCTGGAGGCGCTGCTGGAACCAGTAGGCGGCGCCGGCCCCGAGCACCAGGAGCAGCAGTACCAGCACCAGCGCCAGGGCGGCGACGATGCCGCGCGGCGGCTCGGAAGCCTCGGCCTCGGGCTCCGGCGCGGGCGGCGGCACCGGCGGCCCCGCGGTCTCCTCGGTGCCTTCGGGAGCGCGCTGGTCGGCGGAGCTTTCCCCGGAAGGCGGAGTGTCCTGGCCTGGCCTGCCGTCGTTCTTCTCGCTCATCGCTCACTCCCTGTGGCGGCGCCGACCACGGCGGCCACCACGGCCGCGTCGTCCGCACCTTCCGCCAGCACGGGCTCGGAGAACCCCGCGGCGCGCGCGGCGGCCGCCACGCGCGCGCTCACCGCGACCACCCGGCTCGCCATCAGCAGCGGGCGGGCCCCCTCGTCGGTCAGCCGCAGGAGGTTCTCGAGTCCCGTCACACTGGTCACGATTGTGAACGCCCGTTCCCGATCCTGCCAGTCCGGCGCCGCCGGGGCCGGCGGCAGCACCCGCCGATAGACCACCGCCTCGCCCACGCGGACGCCGCGCGCGGCGAGCGCCGCCTGCAGTCGCCGCCGGCCGCCCTCGCCGCGCAGCACAAGCACGGTCTCGCCTGGCGCCGGCGCGAACCCGGGCTCGGCCAGCAGGTCGTCGGCACCGCCCCCGCGGGCGGGGGCAACGGTGACCGGACAGCCTGCCGCCGCCAGCGCGGCAGCCGTGCCCGGGCCGACCGCCGCCACCCGCGAGGGCAGTCTCGCCAGCCACGGCAGACCGTAGCGGACGGCGTTGGGGCTGGTGAACACGGCCCAGTCCGCGGCGGGGACCGTGCCCGGGGCCAGCGACTCGAAGGCCACCGTGGGAAATGGCGTGACCCGCGCGCCCAGTGTCTCGAGCTCGCGGCAGAGCCCGGCCTGCTGCCCCTCGGGGCGGGTCACGACGACATGGCAGCCCGCCAGGGGTCTGCTCAACCCGCCTCCGCCAGCAGTGCCCCGGCACCGCGCCCCAGCAGCTCCTCGGCGAGGTGGTTGCCGAGCGCCGGCCCTTCCTGCCGCGGCGCGCGCCCCTCTGCGGTCAGCACCTGGCGGCCGTCGCGGCTCGCCACCAGGGCACGCAGCCAGAGCTGGTCCCCTTCCAGCACGGCGTAGGCGGCAAGCGGCACATGGCAGCTGCCCTCGAGACGGGCGTTGACCGCGCGCTCCGCGGCGACGCGATCGTGGCTGTCGGCGTCGTCCAGCCCCGCGATCAGGGCCTGGACGTCTTCGTCATCCGCCCGGCACTCGATGCCGAGCGCGCCCTGGCCCACCGCGGGCAGGCTCTCCTCGGCACTCATCACGCGGGTAATGCGCTCGCCCATGCCGAGCCGGCGCAGGCCGGAGGCGGCCAGCACGATGGCGTCGAACTCCCCCGCCTCGAGCTTGCCGAGCCGGGTCTGGACGTTGCCGCGGAGCGAGCCGACCTCGAGGTCCGGGCGTCGGGCCCGCAGCTGGCATTCGCGGCGCAGGCTAGCGGTCCCCACCCGGGCGCCCTCGGGCAGGCTGGTGATGTCGTCGTAGTGCACCGAGACGAAGGCATCGCACGGGTCCTCGCGGTCGAGGATCACCGGCAGCCGGAACTCACGGGGCACGGTGGCAGGGACGTCCTTCATCGAGTGCACGGCGATGTCGGCCGCGTCCTCCAGCAGCCCACGCTCCAGCTCCTTGACGAACAGCGCCTTGCCACCGACAGCCGCCAGCGGCCGGTCGAGGATCTGGTCCCCGCGGGTGGTCATCCCGACCAGCTCCACCTCGAGCCCGTCATGCGCCTGCCGCAACCGCGCTGCGACATGCTCCGCCTGCCAGAGGGCGAGGGGGCTGCGGCGGGTAGCGATTCGTATTCGTTCACGCATCGGTTGGCTCGCTTCGCTCCCAGAGTGGCAAGTGGCAAGTTTCAAGGGACAAGCGGGAAGGCGACTCGGCGCATCTTCTTACTTGATACTTTGAACTTGCAACTTGTCACTCTGAGCGCGGCAGCGCTCAGACGACCCCCACCTCCCGGAGCAGCCCGCGCACCCGCGGCAAATGGCGGCGGCTGACCTCGAGGCGGTCTTCGGTGCCGTCGAGCACCGCGTAGGTGCGGCCGTTGTCGCCGCGCTCGAGGCCGATCAGGCGGTCCCGGGCGACCAGCGCCTTGCGGTGGATGCGCACGAAGCGGTTGCCGAACTCCTGCTCGAGCTTCTTCAGCGAGTCCTCGATGAGGTCCTCGCCGTCGGCGTGCTGAACGGTGACGTACTTCTGATCGGCCAGGAAGTAGCGGATGCCACCCACCGGGATGAGCTCGAGACCGGTGCGCCGCCGGCAGAGGATGTGCTCGCGGCAGCCCTCCGCCTCCGGGGCCTGCAGTGCCTCGAGCTGGGCCCGGTTCAGCCGCCGTGCCCGGTCCAGGGCGCGATTCAGCCGCTCCAGACGCACCGGCTTCAGCAGGTAGTCGATGGCCGCGGTCTCGAAGGCCTGCAGGGCGTGGTCGCCGAAGGCGGTCACGAAGATCACCGCCGGGGGGCGGTTCAGCTGGCTGATGCGGGTGGCGGCCTCGAGGCCATCCATTCCCGGCATGCGGATGTCGAGCAGCACGACATCCGGCTCCTGGCGCTCGCAGCACTCGAGGGCCTCACGCCCGCCGGTGGCCTCGCCCACCACCTCGTGCTCGCCCGCCGCCTGCACCAGGGTGGCGAGCCGGTGCCGGGCAGGGGCTTCGTCGTCAACGATGAGTATCTTCATCGACAGGGCCTCGCCGATACGGGACTCGCACCGTCACATGATAGACGCCATCCGCGGTGCTGACCTCCAGTCGGGCGCGTTCGCCGAAGGCCAGCAGCAGACGCTCGCGAACGTTGGCCTGGGCCATGCCGAAGCCGGCACTGCGCCGGCGCGGCATGCTCGGGGCCGGATTGCGCACCTCCACCAGCAGCTGGTCGCCGCTGACACCGCCGGTGAGCGTGATGGTGCCGCCCTCCTCGCGCGGCTCGATACCGTAGTACACAGCGTTCTCCAGCAGCGGCTGCAGCGTCAGCGGCGGGATGAGGGCCCCGCGGGGCAGGCCATCCAGGCGCCAGGCGACGTCCAGGCGCTCGCCGAGCCGCTGATGCTCCATGCGCAGGTAGCCGTCGACCAGGGCGAGCTCCTCGGCCAGCGGCACCAGCCGACGCTCGTCCCGCGTCAGGCTGGCGCGGAAGAGATCCGCCAGATCCTCCACCAGCCGCTCGGCGAGGCGCGGATCCACACCGATGGCCGAGGCGATGGTGTTCAGGCTGTTGAACAGGAAGTGCGGGCGGATGCGCGCCTGCAGGGCGTCGATGCGGGCCTCGGCGGCGGCCTGCATGCGCGCCCGCCACTGGTGCTGCAGATAGAGATAGCGCAGCGCCACGGCGGCGACGATGGCCGTAATGGCGAAGGTGCGGGCGAGGAATGCCGAGCCGCCGCCGGCCGGCAGCACCGCCGGCGGCAGCAGCCACTGGGCGATGGCCGCCGCCAGCGCGGCGACGATAAGGACAAGCGCGTAGCTCGCCAGCGCGCCGCGCCGGGCGCCGAGCCCGAGCAGCCGGCGCCGCAGCAGGCAGAGCACGGCGGCGCTCACGAGTCCGATCCACTGCACGTACAGCGAGAGCAGCGACAGCGCCTCCCAGCTCCAGCCGCCGGTACGCGCCAGCACGAGCACGAACACCAGCAGCTCGCCCATGATGACCACGGCGAACACGCTGCGGATGGCGCAGAAATCGGGGAGGAAGCCCTGGTCCTCGCTGCCCTTCACGGATGCCCCTAATGCCGAAGTGCGCACAGCATGGGCCGCGGCGGCACCGACGGGAAGCCGACCGGTTCACAACCTCGTGCCCGCTTGGATGCCGCGCCACGGGCTCCGGGGGTGGCTCGCGGGCCTGCCGCGCTCGTCCTGAGCGCGCGAGCAGCGTCCCCTGCGACCGGCATTGCCCGCAAGCCACCCCCGGAGCCCGCGCCGTGCGGCGGCGGACCATAGCTTTACAGCCGACCTACAGCCTGACCGCTGGGCTGGTGGGTTGTCTGTCCGCGAACGGCGACAGGAGGAGTAAGCATTTGCTTACACCATGGTTGCCCTGCGGGCGTTTCCGGGCCAAGCGGGCTACGCTCCGAGGTCATTGCTCCCGCAGCGCCTGTTCCCGGTATCGCAGCACTGGGGCGAGGAAGTATTCGATCACGCGGCGGCTGCCGAGTTGCACGTCCACGGTTGCACCGAGGCCAGGGCGGATCGGAATGCGCTCCTGGTCAATCTCCACCCACGCGCGCTCGAGCGTAACCGTCGCCTCGTAGTAACGGCCGCCCTGGCCGTCCTGGGTCGCGCGTGGCGCAATCTTCTCGATGACGCCCGGAATGGACCCGTACCGGGTGTAATCGAAGGCGGACAGCTTGACATCTACAGCCTGCCCAGCACGGGCCAGCGCAATATCGCGGTCGAGGATCCGTGCCGCCACTTCTATCGGATGATCCGCAGGTACCACGTTCAGCAACACCTCCGCCGGCTCCACCACGCGCCCCGGGCCGGTTACCGCGAGATCCTGCACGACGCCGGCCATCGGGGCACGCAGTGTGCGTTGATCGAGCCGCTCTTCCGCCTCGGCAAGCTCCTGGCGGAGTTCTGCGATGCGATCCGTGAGCCGCGCCTGCTCGGCCAGTAGCTCTGCGCTGTAGGCGTTGACAACCGCTTCGCGCCGCCGCGCCGACAGCGCCATCCGGCCAGCGGCGCTCCTGGCTTCGCGCCGTTGCACTTCCAGCTTGCCCCGGTGCTCGGCGAGCAGGCTTTCGGCCTCCTCCACCCGGTTTACCGGCTCGATGCCTCGGCGATGGAGCTGGTGCTGCCGCTCGGCGCGGCGCTCCAGAAAGGGCAGCAGCCGTTCGGTGGCCTGCATCCGTGCCAGCGCGGTGGCATGGTCGGCGCGCGCGTTGGTCAGGGCCTGTTCGAGCTCTTCCAGCTCCGCCCGGTGGGCCTGCCACTGCGCCTGGGCCCGGTGGCGGGCCATCCGAAGCGTGGGGGCCGGCAAGGCCACCGTGGCGTCGAGCTCGGGCGGCGCCTCGCGCCCGGACGCCAGCAATGCTCGGACACGAGCGTGAGCGCCGCGCGCGCTCTGCAGGCGGGCACGCAGAGAGTTTACCCGGGCTTCAGCGGCCTGGCTGGCCAGCCGTATGGTTGGCTGCCCGGCGCGCACGCGATCCCCGTTACGAACCAGGACCGCGGCGACGGTGGCTCTTTCCATCGACGCAACTGGCTGGACCCTGGAGCTCACTACCGTCTCGCCCTGCGCGAAAGCGACGACCTCGATGCGGGCAAAGGTGGCCCAGACCAGAAGCGCCATAAGGAAGGCCAGCAGCACCGCCAGCAGCCCGCGCGCCGCGCCTGGCGATGGCGCCTCGGTCACGGCCCGCACGCCGGGCTTGGCGCGGGCGAGCGCCGCCGATTCGGATCCGCAGTGTTTCGTGCCGTGCGGTCTACGGGGCCAGCGCATGCCGCACCTCCCCGGATGAGGGTCGCGCCTGGGGCTCACCCAGCTGCGCTGCGCGCAGCCGGGCAAAGGGTCCGCCGGCCCGAATCAGGGCCGATGGCGGCCCGGACTCGACGAGTTGCCCGTCTTCCAGTACCAGGACGCGGTCGCATATGCGCAGCGTGGAGAGTCGATGGGCCACCAGAAAGACCGTCCGCCCGCCGACAATGGCCCGCAGGTTCGACTGAATACGCTGCTCCGCAATGGCATCGAGTGCACTGGTGGGTTCGTCGAGCAGCAGGATCCGCGGATCGGCGGCGAGGGCTCGGGCGAGGGCCACGCGCTGGCGCTGGCCGGCGGACAGCTCGACGCCGCGCTCGCCCACCACCGTGTCGTAGGCCTGAGGTAGCGCACGGACGAAGCGGTCGGCTGCCGCGAGCTCGGCAGCCTGCTCGACCTTCTCCATGGGCAGTGCCGGGTGCGCTGCGGCGATATTGGCCCGCACGCTGGCGTTGAACAGCACGCCGTCCTGAGTAACAGCGGCGACATGCCGTCGCAGCCAGCGCGGGTCCATACGCGCGGTGTTTACGCCATCGAGCAGGATGCGGCCGGCGGTAGGCACGTAGAGCCGCTGGATCAGCCTCAGCAGCGACGTCTTGCCCGCACCTGACTGGCCCACGATGCCGATGACCTCGCCTGGCTTTGCCTCCAGTGACACAGATCGGATGACTTCAGGCGCATCCGGGCCGTAGCGAAAACTGACGTCTTCGAAGCGTACCGCACCCCGCGGCGGGGGCAGCTCCGTTGCCGAGGCCGGATGCGGCTCGGTTGGCCGATCGAGGATGTCCGCAAGGCGTCGCACGGCAACGCGCGTCTGTCCCAGCTGCTGGAACAGCTGTGCGAGGCGCATTGCCGGTGCCATGACACGACCGACCATCATGTTGAATGCAATCAGTCCGCCGGCTGTGAGCCCACCGTCGATCACCGCTCGTGCGCCGAGCCACAGGGTGAGGGCAATGGTGCCTTTGCTGATGAACTGGGCGACCTGGTTGAGTCCTGAGGCCAGTTGGTCCGCGTCCCTGGCGGCGTTGCTTTGAGCCACGGTTTGCGACTCCCACTCGCGGGCGCGTTGCGGCTCCAGACCGAGCCCCTTCACCGTCTCGACCCCGGCGACAGCCTCCGTCAGAAACGACTGCGTCTCGGTCTGCTCGACGATACGGCTCTCCAGCCGCCGGCGGAGCACCGGCGCACAGAGGCCGTACAGCAGCAGAAGGCCGGCCATCGCGGCCGCAACGACCATCGTCAACGGCACGCTGAACAGCGCCATGACCCCGAGAAAGAGCAGCGCGAAGCAGAAATCGACCAAGGCGGTCAGCCCGGAGCCGGTGAGGAACTGCCGCACAGACTCGAGCTCCCGGACACGGGCAACGACGTCCCCGGTGCGCTGGCGCGCGAAGTAGGCGAGCGGCAAATCCAGTAGATGGCGGAAGAATCGGGCACTCAGCAGCACGTCCACCCGATTGGCGACATCCGCCAGCAGAATGCTGCGGAGCAGGCCTATGGCGAGATCGAACAGGGCGACGGCGGCGAGCCCGAGAATGAGGACGTCGAGCGTGGAGAGGGCGCCGGTGGTCAGCACCTTGTCGATGATGACCATCGTGAACAGGGGGGTGGCCAGCGCGAAGAGCTGCAGCATCAGAGAAGCGGCGAGCACATGGCCCAGCATGCCGCGGTAGCGGCCCAGCTCGGCAAGCAACGTGCTCAGCCCGAAGCGACGGCGCTCTCTCGCGCGCGCTTCCGAGTCCGAGCGGACCAGCAGCACCGGCATGCGCCGCGTGGCCAACCGTTCCGGTGCAACGCGCTCCTCCGGAGCAGCCGGATCCATGAGCCACGGCTCCGGCGCGTCTGCGTTCCACACGAGCACCCTGCCGTCGCCCGGCAGCACGAGGGCGGGCAAGCCGACCCTGGTCAGCTCGCGCGCGTTCAGATGGACGCGCTCCACGGCGAGACCCTGTTCCTGCGCCGCGTCCAGGAGCTCATCCGGCCCGAAGCCGGAAATGATGCCCGTGCGCCGGCGGATCGTCTCCGCGGTGGTGGGGCGCTGCAGCAGACCGAGCAGAACCAGCAGAGCGGTCAGCCCGGGGTCGGCGACCTCGGGGTTGTCGGTGACATCCATGTCAGCTTCCTGCCTTTTGATGCGCTTCCTGAACTGCCGGCGTATCGCTGGAAGCGGCGGATTCGGGATCCAGAGTGACTGTCTCTCGCCGGCCGTCGCCGCGCAGGCGTGAGAAGCTCAGGCGCCGCCCCGCCAGAACAGTGCTGCGGAGCTCGCCCAGCATGGTCTCCGCCTGCCCGAATGGTGCGATGAGCTCCACCAGCCACGGGCGTTCGCCGCTGCGCCACTCGCCGGCGGCGATGCGCCCGCCGCCCTCCAGACGGCGGCCTACGTTCTTGGAGACGAAGGCCCAGAGCGCAGCGCCCACGGGCTGGCCACCGGACCGGTAGACGCGAAACTGTCCGTGGCTCACCGCGGGCACAACCAGCCATTCCAGGTCCGCGAGAAACAGCGCGTGCCGGTGGGTCGGAGACTGGGAGAGAAGCCAGCCGATCTCGCCGAGTACTGCCGCCACCCGCGGCGGCTCCGCGGAAGCCTCCGCGTCCCGGGCCTGCTCTTTGGTGGATTCAGGGTCGGATCGGCTGTGGTCGCCGCGTCCTGCCGGGGATTCCTCTTCCATGCCTCACTCCCTTGAGATCCTGGGTACTCAGCCGAGCGGCCTTGTATAGAGGCCGCCGATCTGTGACATGCCGGCCCGCCGCAGGAAGCGATCCATTCGAGCCAGCGTCGTGCCCTGGGACGGTCCAGTGCCCAGCACCGCCTCGCGCGCGCCTCGCTGCTCCGCCCAGCGCCAGAAGTAGGCGAGAAGCCGCAGCGCGGCCGAGCTGCCACGGAAGTGCGGCAGAACAAAATAGGCTACGGACTCGGCCATGTATTGATCGGAAAAGTAGTAGGCGGTGACCTGGGCCAGGTGCAGGCCGGCCAGCTCGCCGTTGTCGCTTTCCGCAACCGCCAGCATGTAGTCGGAAGCGGGAATGGCGTAACGGATAACCGCCCGGACCTTGTCCCGATTGAGTGCAATGCCGCGAAATCGGCCGAGCGAGAACATTCGCTCGGCGAGGGCTTCAATCGCCGGCGCATCGGCCAGCTGCGCTGCGCGCACCTGCATGGCTCCCCGAGGCTCCTAACCGACGAGCTGAAGCGGTTGGTCCGCCAAGGGTTCGTCTGCCACTACGACGCCCTCGGCGACGGGCGGCGGGGGCGCCTCCCGGGAAGAGGTGGCGGCCGCCGCCTGCGCGGCCCGCAGAACGGCAACCGCCGAGAGCTCATCGGCGGTCGTCGTCGGCGCCTTCCCGGCATAGTGGAAGGCCACGTCCCCCACGACGCCACCATCGCCGTCGGCCGTCTGGAAGCGGCTGCGGCCGAACACCGTGACATCGCCCAGGCGCTCGGCTTCGCCGTCCGATATCACGCCGATTCGCCGAATACCGGCGTGCGCCAGCTCGATCCGCTCGCCAGGGTCCTCGATGCCGTCGCCATCGCCATCCTGCCAGAGGGCGAAGCGATCCCAGGCGGCGTCGTCGCGGTCGAGATCGCCGTCGCCATCGGTGTCGAATGCCAGCGCCAGCCCCTCCATGTCGGTGCGCGCCCTAGGGTGGTCGTCGACGAAGCTGATCTCTTCGAATCCGGAGACGCGGCCGTCGCCGTCCCGGTCCAGGGTCAGCAGGGCGTCGTCCGCTCCGATCCAGGCCATTCGCTCGAGCCAGCCGTCGCCGTTGATGTCGGCCTCGATCCCAGAGTCGTCAATGTCCGTAAACTCCAGGCCGTCGCCATCGAGGTCCAGCGCCAGGGGCTTCTTGCCGCCTCCGCGTGGAGGGCTGTTCTCTATCGTTACCGTGCTCTCGGCGGTGCCCCCCTGTGAGTCCGTAACCCGAACGTCGAAGCGCACGGTCTCAACCCGGTGCTTCTCGCCGGCGGGCACCGGGTCCTCGGGGGGCTGCCAGACCCAACGGGTCGCGGTCCCGGTGCGCGTATCGCCGCCATCGCGGTCGATGTAGGTGTACTCCTGCGCAACCCAGCGGCCTGCGTCGTCGCCCTGATTTAGCCGATAGCTGAAGCGCCCGTCGGAGGCCACGCTCACCTCGCCGAAGGCCGGCTGGGACGCGAGCTCGTAGTGCAGTTCGCCGGACAGGTCGAGGCCGCCGCCTGTGTCCTCGACGTCGATGCC
This sequence comes from Spiribacter halobius, assembly GCF_020883455.1. NCBI lineage: Bacteria > Pseudomonadati > Pseudomonadota > Gammaproteobacteria > Chromatiales > Ectothiorhodospiraceae > Sediminicurvatus > Sediminicurvatus halobius. The sequence continues at coordinate 29,082 of NZ_CP086615.1, forward strand.
GAGCAGGCGACCAGACCCTTCGGCGGTGAAGTATCCCGCCTCTGCCTGGTTATGTTCCCGGTCCCAGGCCGGGGACCGCACCGTGACGTGGCGGTAGTTCCCGTCGTAGTCGACCTCCCGATACAGGGAGGGGCTGTCGTTGACGGGCGCGAGGTCCACATGCAGCTGGCCTGCAGCGCGTCCGCCATGACCATCCGCTGCCGAGTAGCGAATGCTCGTCTCCCCGAACCAGTCACGGTCTCCCCGGAAGCGCGCGCCGTCTCCGGTGACTTCGAGCACGCCGCGGCGCACGTCCGCCTCACCGACGAATACGGAGCCGTCCGTGAAGCGCAGGCCCTGAATGCCGTACAGACGGTCTGTGGCGCCGCTGTCGAGCCGGGTAACCTCGACGCGGTCTCCGGCCGCCTCGAGCCGATAGTCCTCGCGGCGGCCGTCGAGCACGACGGTGTCGCGCTCGCCGCCTGCGCCGAGGAAGAGCTCGCGCCCGTCACCCGCGGCAAGCTCGTCGTCCCCGGGTCCGCCGCGCCTAACCCGCCACGAGCCGCCATCGGCAGCCAGTGCGTTCGCTTGCGCCTCGGCGTAGTCCGGATCCCAGTAGCGGTGGTCGAGCGCGCGGGTCAGCGCGATGTCGACTCCTCCCACGGCGGCAACGCGAGTCGCATCGCCGGCATCGAGGTCGAGGTCGTTCGCGGCGAGGCGCTGCGGGTCGAACCGCAACCACGCATCCTCCTCGCCCGTGAGCCGGTCGTCCCGGGTGAACGGGTCGTTGTTGCGGCCGTCGAGATGCACCTCACCCTCGTCAAGCACCAGCGTCTCGGCCGTCACGGCGAGTTTCGCGCCTTCCGCGTCCTCGACCACGGCGCTGCCCGACTCCGGCCCGAAGCGGAGCGCAGCGGCAAAGACGCTGAGGCCTGGGAGCGCCAGACTGTCCTGACCGTCACCCAGGTCGACGTGCAGGAAACGCGTGCTGGCGGTGACCTCATCGTCGCCGGCGCCGCCCTGGATCCGTTCCACGCCCTGGAAGCCCCGCACATCCCCACGCCACACGCCGTCGAGGATCACGGTGTCCGTGCCGCTGCCGCCCTCGACCAGCTCGGCGTCATCGTCGGCATCGACCACCAGCCGGTCATCCCCGGCGCCGCCCGACAGGACGTCGGCGCCCGGTCCGCCAGCCAGCGTGTCGTCGCCGCCACCGCCGGAGAGAATGTCGTCGCCCCCGCCGCCGCGGAGAGTGTCCGATCCGGTACCACCCCGCAGCCAGTCGTCACCCGCCCCGCCGCGCAGGGTATCCGCACCGCTGCCGCCCTCGAGCCAGTCCGCGCCCGGGCCGCCTTCCAGACGATCGTCTGCCTTGCGGCCGTAGAGGCGGTCGTCGCCTCCCCGGCCGAGCATGATGTCGCGAATGTCACTGCCGCGAATTACATCGTCGCCGTTCGTCCCCTCCCAGCGCAGCACGTCGGGCGGAAGCGGCTCGGGGTCCTCGACGGCGTGAGGCTGCCGCTCTTCCCGCGGAGCGGTGCCCTCAGCGGATCGCAGTTCGGGGGCCAGGCCGGCTATCGCTGGCGGCCGTTCACTGTCACCGGCGGCGGTGGTTTCCCGCTGGGCTGGGTCGGCGGGTGGGATGATCGCAACGCCAGGAAGGGATGCTCCGGGCGCACCATCACTGCCGTTACTGGGAGCGTCCGCGGCATGCGATGGCTTGCCGCGGATGTTCTCCCCGATCGCCGCTCCCGGCTCAGCTGCTGCTGGCGGCTGCTGAATCGTCTTCGGGGCCGCCGGCGGCCCCGCACCCTGGTCCGACGGCGACTCTGGACGCCAGTCCCGACCGGAGGCCGTTGCCGGACGCTGCAGGGCGAAACTGGCCAAGATCCCGAGCGCGGCTGCCTCGCCCCAGCCGACACTGCTCTCTGCCGGCCGCCCGCCAAGGCGGCGTGCCGCGGACGGGACGGATGTCCAGTTGCCATCCGACTGAAGTTGCAGAATGCGGTCGTTAAAGCGTAGCCGCTCGACGCCGGAGAGACGGTCTTCCGTGCCCGCCGGCCCGACCACGCTGGCCTCGCCTTCCCCGGCCAGGGTCACGCGGTAATCGCCAAAGTCCCCGGCGTAGGCGGCGGTATCCTGGCCGCCGCCACCCGCGATGATATTGCTGCCACCGCCGCCGATGAGCACGTCGTCACCGGAACCACCCAGGAGCGCGTCATCACCGGATTCGCCGTAAAGGTGGTCATTACCATGACCGCCTGCGATTCGGTCATCGCCGGTGCCGCCGGCGAGCAGGTCCTCACCGGCCTCGCCAAGGAGGGTGTCATGCCCCGCGGCGCCATGGGCGTGGTCATCCCCGGCGCCGGTCGCGAGGCGGTTATCGTCCATGCTTCCCTGCAGAACGTCGGAATGGCGGCTCCCCTCGACGTTTTCGATGCCGTGGAGGCGATCGCCCCAGGCGTCGCCGCCCCGGGCAGCGCCCGTAGCGAGATCCACGTGCACGCCATCGTCGCTTCGGGTGTAGACGACCGTATCCTGCCCGGCGCCGCCGTCCAGGACATCGGCTCCGGCGCCGCCGGCGAGACGATCGGCGCCCGCGCCACCGCGCAGCCGGTCATCGCCGGCCATGCCGATCAGCTCATCTCCAGAGGATCCAGCGGAGAGAACGTCATCGCCGTCGGTACCGACGGCTGCACCGCCCGGAAAAGCGTCCGCGACGGCGCGCGTGCCCGCCCCGTCCGCGAGCCCGAGCCGCGCCACGAGATCGGCGAGGTTCCAGTCGCCGCCATCGGGCAGATGGAGCGTTGCCGCTCCACGATCCGCTGCATACCAGTCGATGGCCGCATGGGGCAGCCCGCCCACGGCGGCTTCCGGGCGGTCCGGATCTGCAACCGCTGCCACCAGGCGGCCGTGATCGATCGCCATCACCAGGTCAGTCACCGCGACACCGTCGAGGTCCACGCCCGCCCGCTCCAGCGCGTCCGTCAGCCGCGAGGCGTGGTCGAAGCGGTGGGGTCGCCCCAGAGCCAGTGCCTGCGCCGCGCTCTCAACCTCCGTCGCCGCGAGCAGCCGCTGCGCCTCGGCCGACAGCTCGTCCACGTTGCGGGCGCCGTCAGCAAGCGCCTCGAGCTCCACCGCGACGTCCACATCGCCCGCCAGGGCTTCTACCTCGGCGCGCTGCCTCTGAACGGCGCTGAATCGCCTCCCGGCCGCCAAGGCCGACTCGAGCGCGTCCAGATCGAGGGCGCCGCCATCGGCGAGCTCGCCGTAGAGGGCGCGCTTCGCGTAGACCTCCCCACCCTCGATCGGCACCTGGCCGAGCATGCGCTGCGCCACACGGCCAAGTGCCTCGTCCAGGGAATCCACATGCCCACCGGGGCCGTAGAGGCCGTCACCGTCATAGCCGATGCGCACGGACGGAATGTCCTCCGGCGCCAGCAGGCGGCCGCCGGTGGCCGCCACGGCCGCATTCATGACATTGGCCACCTGCTGTGCCGCCACCGCCATGGCCCCGCCATTGCCGCCGTAGGCGTCGCCGGCATCGGCCACGTAGTAGCGACCGGTTTCATCCACGGCGATTGCTGCGTAGGCCTCGGGCGGGGGCGGCGGGTCGTCATCCCCGAGCAGGCCGCCGAGCACGCTCCCCGCCACGGAGAGCACCATGCCGGCGACGGGATTCACTGCGCCGACGGCGCTGGTGATGACGCCGAAGCCATTGCCCTCGGCAATATTCGAGAAGAGCCCGGCGTAGGGCACGAACTCCTGCAGCGTTCCGGAGAACGCCTCGAGCCCCGCATTCCCCAGCGCTGAACCCGCCCAGCCGGCGGCGTTGCCGATTCCGTCCACCACCGATACGTAGTTGCCGGCGTCCAGCGCCTCGTCCAGATTCGCCAGCCCAGCCACCGCGCCGAGCGCGTCGCCAGCGCCCTTCAGCTGCCCAGCGAACGCGGATTCGGTGCCGTCGGCCAGCCAGGCGGCAGAGTCGCCAGCGAGGTCCACGCCGTAGCTGGCCGCCCTCCAATCGTCGCCGAGGTCGAGGGCGCGGTCGAGGCGGAAAAGGTCGGCGCCCACACGGAGACCGTCTCCGAGCCCGCCGTTGACCGGCTCCGCAAAGCGGGCAAGCCCGTCGAGGCCCGTGCCGGCGTCGCCGTGGACCAGCCCCAGGCTCAGGCCGCCGGCCCCGAGGAGAAGGTTTCCCGTGAGCGGAGGCGCCGCCCTGTCGGTCTCGGCATCCGGGGCCTGGGGTGCGCTGTCCTCGGCGCCATTGGAGTTATCAGCGTTCGGTTCGCGAAGCGCCGCGCTGCTGTGCGCCGCACCGGCCGGGTGCTTGCCGAGGCCCGGGGCGAGCGTATCAGCGCCTTCGGAGTGCCCCCCCGGTGCCGCGGCCCCCCCGGCAGCGCTTGGCCGCTTCTCAGGCTTTTCGTCAACATCGTGCTCAGGGCGATCAAACTCGCTTACCGCGGCCGGGCGGAAGGCGCCATTGTTTGACCACGGCGACATGTCTGGCTCGGGTACCTGAACTCTTCGACCGGATTCGTGATACCAGATCCGGGTCCCGGCCGGCCCCGACTCGCCGAGCAGGATGTCCTCCACCGGGTGCCCGCCGATCGCGGGACCAGCCGCTTCCGGAAAAGCCGTCACCCGGACGAACGTGCCGTCCTCCCCCCGCAGACCGGAGACCACCTTGGCGTTCACCTCGCCCGCTTCACCGCCCAATAGCGCCGAGAGGTCATCAAGCACGGTCGAGCGCTCAACGACATCATAGGCGTCCAGGCGGCCCACCCCGTTCGCTCCGATCACGACATCAGCCGTGCCGCCGAACCCCTCGCTGATCAGCCCGTCCAGATTGATTGTCTGCCCGTTCTCGTTGGTCGCCCTCAGCCTTACATAGTCTTCCGAGGTGATTCGCCCGTCCGTGTCCCTTGATTCCACGTTGCCATCAATGCGCTCAACTCGGTAGGTACCGCTTTCCGCGAGTACAGTACCGTCCCCCCGCCAGAACAGGTTCGCGCTATTGGTCACCTCGCCAGCGCTACCAACCGGCGACGGCATGAAATCAATGGATGTCTTAAGAATTGAGAAATCAGTATGCAGTGAAATCCCGACCACACCCGGAAAAGACACAGAAATCCCGGGCATTCCTTCATGGTCAACGCTAAGGACCGGAATCACTTGATTCGCCGAGTGAACGACCCTACCGGTCAGATCGTTGCCGCTGGTGGCTCCTGCGCTACCGGGGTAAGGGGGCTGCGGCGGCCGGCCGACGTGATCTCTGCTCATGATTCAACCCTTCCATGGCTCTCGGCGCTGGTCACGCTTAGATCCGGCGTGCAAGGTGATGCGCGGCCCGTCAATCGTTGGTGAGGCTCGGCATGACACCGGCTTCCACGCGCCGCTCGATATCGCGCTGCTGGTGTTCATTGAGGAACCAGTCCGCACCTTCCCAGGCCTTCCGCCCCCACTCGCTGCCCTGGCGGGCAGCGAAGAGCGCCCAGGTGTAGGCGGTCATCTCGTCGTGCGGGACGCCAAGGCCCTGACCGTAGAGCACGTAGAGTCCGTACTGCGCGCGGGCCTCACCCTGGCGGGCAGCGCGATAAAACCACTCGGCGGCACGCTCATGGTCGATGGCAAAGGGGCCGGATCCGCGGTAGTGGATCTCGGCCATGAGGCGAGCGGCCACGGCATCGCCGTTCTCGGCCGCCCGGCGATACCATCGTGCCGCCTCCTCAAAGTCCCGCTCTACCCCCTCGCCCGCGGCATACATCAGCCCCAGGGCGCGCTGGGACGGTACCTCTCCGCCTTCAGCCGCCTTGCGATACCAACGAATCGCTTCCGCGTCATCGAGCGGTAACCCAATCCCTTCATCGAAGGAGTAAGCAATCGCTGCTTGGGCCTCGGGCAGTCCCTGTTCAGCAGCGTCCCAATAGAGGTCGAGTGCGCGGTCAGGATCGGTAGGGACACCATGACCGTAGTCATAAGCCTGTCCCAACCAGTACATGGCGCTTGCATCGCCACTCTCGGCTGCTTCCTGCAGCATGGGGATCGCCTGCTCATAGTCACCGGCCTCGTAGGCGGCGATTGCCTCCTCGAGCGGTGCCGCGGCCGCGAGTGGCGCACAGGCGAGTCCGAGGACAAGCAAAGCTAGCCGTAATGGCTGGCCTGCAGTGGAGACAACCCTGGTGGCGATCGCGCGAAGTCGCGATGTAGCTATGGGGCGCGGTCTGGCGAAGCCGGAAATGCGGGGCGGCGTAGTGTCTGCCCGCTGGGTCTGCACGGAGGCCGTTGAGAACCGATGCGCACGCGGCCCTGCCCACTGTGAACCGAGCAGCTTTGCGCCGATTTGCGTGTTAGCACCGGGACCACGGATCCGAGGCTCGCTGCGGACCACAGTCGCCCGGGAGTGGGGTGGCCTATCCATGAGCACCTCCGTGTGCAAACGGCTAATAGAACGTTAACCCCATCGGGTAAGCCGGGCAAGAGGTCAATTGTGACCGGTGCACTATTCCGCACCCGCATTCAGCCATGGGCGCCCTGATATACTCCCGCGCCCACAAACCCGCGCCCAGGAACTGCGCCATGACCGATCGAGACTCCGCCTCCGGGCAGCTTTGGACCGGCCGATTCACGGAGGCCACGGACGCCTTCGTCGAGGCCTTTACCGCCTCCGAGCACTACGACCGCCGGCTCTATCGCGAGGACATCCGTGGCTCCCAGGCGCACGCGCGGATGCTGAACGCGGTGGGGGTGCTGAGCGATGCCGATACCCGGGCCATCGTTGAAGGGCTCGACGCCATCGCCGGGGAGATCGAGCGCGGCGAGTTCCCCTGGGATCCGGGGCTCGAGGACGTGCACATGAACATCGAGGCGCGTCTGACCGCGCGCATCGGTGAGGCCGGCAAGCGCCTGCACACGGCGCGCTCCCGCAACGATCAGATCGCCACCGACGTGCGCCTGTGGCTGCGGGCGGCCACCGACGAGGCCATCGCGCTGCTGCGCCGGTTCCAGCACGGGCTGGTGGACCTGGCCGAGCGCGAGGCGGACAGCATCATGCCCGGCTTCACCCACCTGCAGGTGGCGCAGCCGGTGACCTTCGGCCATCACATGCTCGCCTGGTACGAGATGCTGGTGCGCGACGAGGGCCGCTTCCGCGACGCCCGCGAGCGGCTCGACGTCTGCCCCCTCGGCAGCGCGGCGCTGGCCGGGACCACCTTCCCGGTGGACCGCGAGCGCACTGCCCGCGAGCTCGGCTTCCGCGAGCCCACCCGCAACTCGCTGGACGCCGTGTCGGATCGGGACTTCGCCATCGAATTCGCCAGCGCCGCGGCGCTGACCATGACCCATCTCTCGCGCATGGCCGAGGAGCTGGTGCTCTGGACCTCACCCATGTTCGACTTCATCGACCTGCCGGACCGGTTCTGCACCGGCAGCTCGATCATGCCGCAGAAGAAGAACCCGGATGTCGCCGAGCTGGTGCGCGGCAAGGCCGCGAGGGCGCACGGCGCGCTGCACACCTTGCTGACCCTGATGAAGGGCCAGCCGCTGGCCTACAACCGCGACAACCAGGAGGACAAGGAGCCGCTGTTCGACGCCGCCGACGCACTGCGCGACAGCCTGCGCGCCTTCGCCGACATGGTGCCGGCCCTCACGGTCAAGCGCGACAACGCCCGTGAGGCGGCGCGTCGGGGCTTTGCCACCGCAACCGACCTGGCCGACTACCTGGTGCGCCAGGGTGTGGCCTTCCGCGACGCCCACGAGATCGTCGGCCGTGCCGTCCGCCACGGTGTGGCGCATGGGCGGGACCTGGCCGAGATGAGCCTGGAGGAGCTTCGCGGCTTCTCCGAGGCCATCGGCGAAGACGTCTTCCAGGTGCTCACCCTGGAGGGCTCGGTGGCTGCCCGCGACCACCTCGGGGGCACGGCGCCGGCCCAGGTGCGCGCCCAGGTCGCCGCCGCCCGCGAGCGCCTGGCTGGCGACAGTTCCTAGCCCGCCTATCTCACCGATTCGCGGCTGCGGGCGCGGATCTGGCGGGCAGGCCGGCGTTGCGCTCGGCCCGGGTGCTCGACGTACTGTCGAGTACGCCTGCGCGCCCGGGCTCTCGCGCGCCTTGTCCTGCCCGCCATCTCCACGCCCTCGCTTCGCGAATCGGTGAGATAGGCGGGCTAGGGCGCGCCTCCGGGACGCCGGTTCGTTGGGGATTGACCGCCAAGACGCGAAGGACGCGAAAGGGGACGCAAAGCGCCAAAGGCGTTACTGATTGCGCGCCTGCCTCAGCCACCGTTCCGGCATCACCGCCCACGGAAGGCGATACAGGCGCCATTCCCGGTATTGCTTTAACCCCGCTCGCGGCCGCGTGCCTGCGCGCCCCGCAAGCTTGGCTGAGCACTATCCGTAATCACGGAGGCTTGCGGAGCCAGGAATGCCGGCTCATGGACGTGCAGGCTTTTCCCGGCTGTCGCTTTCCTTTGCGTCCTTTGCGTCCTCTGCGCCTTCGCGGTTAATCCCCCGGCTGCAGCGCCAGGGCCCGGCGCAGCCACTGGCCGAGGGCCTGGATCTCTTCCAGGCAGACCTGGTGCTGCATCGGGTACTGGTGCCACTCCACGTCGTAGCCGGCATCCTCGAGCGTGTTGCGGGTGCTGGTGCCGAGCTCGAAGGCGAGGACCGGGTCGTACTCGCCGTGGGCGAGGAAGACCGGCGTGCGGCGATTGGCGTCGCTCGCCTCGTCGGCGAGGCGGGCCGGCAACGGCAGGTAGGTGGAGAGGCCCATGATGCCGGCGAGGCGTTCCGGATGACGCAGCCCGGTGTGCAGCGCCACCGCGCCGCCCTGGGAGAATCCCGCCAGCACCACGCGCTCCGCCGGCACCCCGCGCTCGCCCTCGCGGGCGATCAGCGCCCGGGCGTGTCCGGCCGCCTCCGCGAGGCCGGCCTCGTCCTGACGCGCCTGCCGGTCGAGGCCGATGATGTCGTACCAGGCGCGCATGGCCATGCCGCCGTTGAGCGTCACCGGGCGCACGGGGGCGTGGGGGAAGACGAAGCGCACGGCCGCTCCAGCGGGCAGCTGAAGCTCCGGGACGATGGGCTCGAAGTCGTGGCCGTCGGCGCCGAGGCCGTGCAGCCAGATGACGCTCGCGCTGGCGTCGGCCGGGCCGACCTCCACGGTCTCGAGCAGCGAATCGCTCATGGGTGCCTCCCTGGGTTGGCATTCGGTGCAGGGCTGATCGTTCAGGGTACCCATCATGGCGAGGCGATGCGCGCCCGCTGCCGCGCCAACCCGTGCCTCCGTGCCGACGTGGCTTGTCCGCGGCGGAGGTCAGAGTGTTCGTGTGACTGCCCGTGACGGAACTCTGCAGCGCGGCGTGGCTGAGGCCTTCAGCCCCGTTATACTGGCGCATTTTCGCCGCCGGGAGACCGCCATGCTGGTGCGGAGCCTTGTCGCTGCCCTGCTCGCTGCGTCACTGATGGCGGGGTGTGGCGTGAAGGGGGATCTCTACCTGCCCCCCGAGGATACCGAGGAGACGGCTGAATGAGTTTCGAGCGCCGGGACGGGCGACTATATGCCGAGGACGTGCCGCTCGAGGATCTCGCTGCGCGCTTCGGCACGCCGCTGTATGTCTACTCGCGGGCGGCCATTGAGTCGGCCTGGCAGGCCTACGCCGCGGCCTTCGCCGAGCGCGAGCATCTGATCTGCTACGCGGTGAAGGCGAACGGCAATCTGGCCGTGCTGGCGACGCTGGCGCGGCTCGGCAGCGGCTTCGACATCGTCTCCCAGGGCGAGCTGGAGCGGGTGCTGGCCGCCGGCGGCGACCCGGCGCGCACCGTGTTCTCCGGGGTCGGCAAGGGCGAGGCGGAGATGGCGCGGGCGCTGGAGGTGGGTATCCTCGCCTTCAACGTCGAGTCCGAGGGCGAGCTGCATCGCCTGGATGCGGTGGCACGGCGGCTGGGGCAGCGGGCGCCGGTGTCGCTGCGGGTCAACCCGGACGTGGACGCCGAGACCCATCCCTACATCTCCACCGGGCTCAGGGAGAACAAATTCGGCATCGACATCGCCCGTGCCGAGGCGGTGTACCGGGAGGCGGTGACGCTGCCCGGCATTCGGGTCACCGGGGTGGACTTCCATATCGGCTCGCAGCTCACCCGGATCGCGCCGTTGGCGGAGGCCCTGGAGCGGACCCTGGGCCTGGTAGATCGGCTGGCGGCTGCGGGCATTCCGCTCGCCCACATCGACGTCGGCGGCGGGCTCGGCATCCGCTACCGCGACGAGGATCCACCGGCCCCCGCGGCGCTGGCGGAGGCGCTAGCGCCCGCTCTGGCCGGACGGCCGCAGCGGCTGCTCCTGGAGCCAGGCCGGGCCCTGGTGGGCGACGCCGGCGTTCTGCTCACGCGAGTGGAATACCTCAAGCACGACCATCGCGACTTCGCCATCGTGGACGCGGGCATGAACGACCTGCTCCGCCCCGCCCTCTATGACGCCTGGCAGGCCATCGAGCCGGTGCGCGAGCGGCGCGGCCGCAGCCGTTGCTACGACGTCGTCGGCCCGGTCTGCGAGAGCGCGGACTTCCTCGGCCGCGGGCGTGAGCTCGCCATTGCCCCGGGGGACGTGCTCGCCGTGCGCAGTGCCGGGGCCTACGGATTCGTGATGAGCTCGCAGTACAACGCCCGCCGGCGGGCAGCCGAGGTGCTGGTGGACGGCGGACGGGCGGAGCTGGTGCGGGCGCGGGAGTCCTGGGAGGATCTCTGGCGCGGGGAGCGCATCCCGGGGTGACGGCGATGGACGTCAGCCTGTGGGTGGTGCTGCTGCCAGTGCTGGCGTTCTTCGTGCTGCAGCTGAGCGGCACCCTCAGCCGCTACGCGGGGCGTCGCGGCGGCCGGCGCCTGAGCCGGCGGCAGGCGCTGGTGCTGTTCGTGCTGGGCACGGCGGCGATGATCTGGATCAGCGTGCGCGTGCTTTAGTGTCCCTCGAGGGACACTTGGGAGGCCTGGATGGAGCGGCTCGCCTTCACCAAGATGCAGGGCCTTGGCAACGACTTCGTCGTCCTGGACGGGGTCACGCGCCGGCTCGCCCTGGCGCCGGAGCAGATCCGCCACCTGGCCGACCGGCGCCTCGGCGTCGGCTGCGATCAGGTGCTGGTGGTCGAGCCGGCCACCGCGCCCGACGCCGACTTCCGCTACCGCATCTTCAACGCCGACGGCGGCGAGGTGGAGCACTGCGGCAACGGCGTGCGCTGCCTGGCGCGCTTCCTCCTCGAGCGGGGGCTGACCGAGCGCCGCGAGCTGACCCTGCAGACCGGCGAGGGCCGCGCCGTGGTGCGGGTGTGCAGCGACGGTCCGGTGACCGTGGACATGGGGCCGCCCATCCTCGATCCGGCCCGCATTCCCTTCCAGGCGCCGGCGGAGGCGACGAGCTATGCGCTGCGGGTCGACGGCACGATGCTGGAGATCGCGGCCGTGTCCATGGGCAACCCTCACGCCGTGCTCGCCGTGGAGGACGTGGACCGCGCCCCGGTGGCCCAGCTCGGGCCCAGCATCGAGTCGCATCCGGACTTCCCGCGCCGGGTGAACGCCGGCTTCATGCAGGTGGTGGATCGCGGACACATCCGCCTGCGGGTGTTCGAGCGGGGCGTGGGCGAGACCCTGGCCTGCGGGACCGGGGCCTGTGCCGCGGTGGTGGCGGGGCGCCTGCGCGGCTGGCTGGACGACTCCGTAGCCGTCGACCTGCCCGGCGGGCGGCTGGTGATACACTGGTCCGGACGGGGCGAGCCGGTCTGGATGACAGGCCCGGCGGTCACGGTCTTCGACGGGGTGATCTCGATCTGAACGGCGCACGGGCGCATCGCACGGTATGGGCATGAGCACACAGCAGCCGGAACAGCGCCCCGAGGGGCCGGTGAGCGACGACAACGCCGTCGCCGAGTATCTCCTGGCGCACCCGGACTTCCTCCGCCGGCGGCGCGACGTGCTCGCGGCGCTGGACATCCCCCACGACGTCTCCCCGGCGGTCTCGCTGATCGAGCGCCAGGTGGCGGTGCTGAGCGAGGAGGCGTCGCAGCTGCGCGGCCGGCTCGACGAGCTGCTGCGCGTGGCGCGGGACAACGACCGCCTGGCCGACCAGCTGCACCGCTTTACCCTGGAGCTGCTGGCGGCGGATGGGCTGGAGCGCGTGCTGGTGACGCTGCGCGACGGGCTGCGCCACGACTTCCGCGCCGATGTGGTGCAGGTGGTGCTGGTGGGCAGCGGCCTGCCGGCGGTGGACGTGCCGGTGCTGGCCGCGGACGATCCCGCGGCGCTGCGGCTGTGGGAGGCGTTTCCGGACGCGCGGCCGCGGGTGGGCCGGCTCGACCGCGAGTCGCTGGACCTCGTCTTCGGCGACCATGCCGAGGGTCTGCGCTCGGCGGCGGTGGTGCCGCTGGACGAGCCGCCGCTGCGCGGCCTGATCGCCATTGGCAGCCGCGATCCGGAGCGCTACTGCGCGGATCACGGCACCGTGTTCCTCGAGCGCCTCGGCGCCGTGGCGGCCCGGGTGCTGCGCCAGGCGATGCCCCGGTAGCGCGCCCGTGAGCGCGGACGCCCTCGCCGACGGCATCACGCGCTTCCTCGCCCATCTGCGCGACGAGCGCCGGCTCTCGCCCCTCACCGCGCGCCATTACCGGCGCGACCTCGAGAGCTTCGCCGCGGCCTGCCGGGGGACCGGCATCGGCGCCTGGCGTGAGGTCACCAGCGGCGAGGTGCGCAGCTGGCTCGCCGCGCGCCACCGCCAGGGCCTCTCCCCCCGCTCGCTGCAGCGCGGGCTGTCCGCCGTGCGCAGCCTCTATCGCTACCTGCTGCGCGAAGGGCTGGCCGGCCACGACCCGGCCGCCGAGGTGCGTGCCCCACGGGTGCGGCGGCGGCTGCCGGCCACGCTGGATGTCGACGAGACCGCACGGCTGCTGGACGCCGCCCCGGCGGAGCGTGACGATTCCCTCGCCTGTCGCGACCGGGCCCTGTTCGAGCTGGTCTACGGTTCCGGGCTGCGTCTCGCCGAGGTGGCCGCGCTGGACGTGGCGGACGTGGCCGGGGGGTCGGCGGAGCTGCGGGTGCTGGGCAAGGGTGCGCGCACCCGGGTGGTGCCGGTGGGCCGGCACGCGCGCGCGGCGCTGCAGGTCTGGCTGCATCACCGGCACGGGCTGGCCGGCGTCGAGCAGCCGGCACTGTTCGTCAGCCGCCGCGGTGGCCGGCTCTCCCATCGTGCCATCCAGCAGCGCCTCACGGCCCTTGCCCGCCGCCGCGGGCTGGATCGACCCGTGCACCCGCACATGCTGCGCCATGCCTTCGCCACGCATCTGCTGGAGTCGAGCGGTGACCTGCGCGCGGTCCAGGAGCTGCTCGGCCACGCCGACATCGGCACCACGCAGATCTACACGCACCTCGACTTCCAGCACCTGGCGGAGGTCTATGACCGGGCCCATCCGAGGGCGCGGTTGAAAAACAAGTAACAAGTAACAAGTAACAAGTAACAAGTAACAAGTGGCAAGCGGCAGGAGCAGGGAACAGGGGGGTCGGCTGGCGATGCCTCCACGTCTGGCTCCCTTCCGGCTTGCAACTTGCGACTTGCAACTTGCAGCTTTCAACTCGTGCCCCGCCACCCTGCGTTAGAATCGCCAATCCAATCGGACCTCCGGAGCTCCCGTGCAGCAATACCAGGCCACCACCATCCTTGCCGTCCGCCGCCATGGCCAGGTGGCCATCGGCGGGGACGGGCAGGTGACCCTCGGCGATACGGTGATGAAGGGCAACGCGCGCAAGGTGCGGCGGCTCTTCCACGGGCGGGTGCTGGCGGGCTTTGCCGGCGGCACCGCCGACGCCTTTACCCTGTTCGAGCGCTTCGAGGCCCAGCTTGAGCAGCACCGCGGCCAGCTCACCCGCGCCGCGGTGGAGATGGCCAAGGACTGGCGCTCGGACCGCGCCCTGCGCCGGCTGGAGGCGCTGCTCATGGTCGCCGACCGGGATGCCCTGCTGATGATCTCCGGCAACGGCGACGTGGTGGAGCCCGAGCGCGAGCTGATGGCCATCGGCTCCGGCGCCGGCTACGCCCAGGCGGCGGCCCAGGCCCTGATGGCGGAGACGGAGCTCTCGGCCGAGGGCATTGTCGAGCGGGCGCTAGGGATTGCCGCGGACATCTGCATCTACACCAACCATCAGCTCACCATCGAGACACTGGCGGCGGAGCCGAGCGAATGAGTCAGATGACCCCGCGGGAGATCGTCCAGGAGCTGGACAAGCACATCGTCGGCCAGGCCGAGGCCAAGCGGGCGGTGGCCATCGCCCTGCGCAACCGCTGGCGCCGGATGCAGGTGGACGAGCAGCTGCGCCCCGAGATCACGCCGAAGAACATCCTGATGATCGGGCCCACCGGCGTCGGCAAGACCGAGATCGCCCGGAGGCTGGCGCGCCTCGCCAATGCCCCGTTCATCAAGATCGAGGCGACCAAGTTCACCGAGGTGGGCTACGTTGGCCGGGATGTGGAGTCCATCGTCCGCGATCTGGTGGACAACGCCATCAAGATGACGCGCCAGGCGGAGATGGCCAAGGTGGCCGGACGGGCCGAGGACGCCGCCGAGGAGCGCATCCTCGACGCCCTGCTGCCCCAGGCCCGTGGCGGCAGCGACGACCAGAGCGTGGACGCCACCCGCCAGAAGATGCGCAAGAAGCTGCGCGAGGGAGACCTGGACGAGCGCGAGATCGAGATCGAGGTGAAGAGCCTCGGCCAGGGCGCGGAGATCATGGCGCCCCCCGGCATGGAGGAGCTCACCAGCCAGCTACAGGGCATGTTCCAGAACCTGGCCGGCGAGCGCAGCAAGCGCCGGCGCCTGCGCATCCGCGACGCCTTCCGCGTATTGCGTGAGGAGGAGGCGGCGAAGCTCATCAACGAGGAAGAGGTCAAGCAGCAGGCCCTGGAGTCGGTGGAGCAGAACGGTATCGTGTTCATCGACGAGATCGACAAGGTGGCCAAGCGTGCCGAATCCGGCAGCGGTGGCGACGTCTCCCGGGAGGGCGTGCAGCGCGACCTGCTGCCGCTGGTGGAGGGGAGCACGGTGTCCACCCGCCACGGCATGGTGAACACGGACCACATCCTGTTCATCGCCTCCGGCGCCTTCCACGTAAGCAAGCCCTCGGACCTCATCCCCGAGCTGCAGGGCCGGCTGCCCATCCGCGTGGAGCTGGACTCCCTCGACACCGACGACTTCGTGCGCATCCTCACCGAGCCGGACGCCGCGCTCACGCGCCAGTACGAGGCCCTGCTTGCCACCGAGGGGGTGACCGTGCGCTTCGCCGGGGACGGCCTGCAGCGCATCGCCGAAGTGGCCTGGCAGGTCAACGAGCGCACCGAGAACATCGGCGCCCGCCGCCTGCACACCGTCCTCGAGCGCCTGCTCGAGCAGCTCTCGTACAATGCCCCGGAACGCGACGGCGAGACCGTCACCATCGACGCCGCCTACGTCGACGAGCACCTCTCGGGGCTCGCGCAGGACGAGGATCTGAGTCGTTACATCCTCTGAGGGAGGAGTTCAAAGTCCGAAGTTCAAAGTTCAAAGACCGCCTTCGCGAAGCCCCGGGCGCCTTTGGCGTCGGATTCGCGAACGGGCCTATCGGCTCCGGTCTTTGAACTTTGAACTGAGAACCTTGAACTCAACAACCAAAGGTTGTTGCCATGAAAAGACCCGACCGCACCGACACCGGCCGCATGCCCACCGACATCCGGCTGCACCGGCGCTCGCGGGTGCTGGAGGTGGCGTTCGACAACGGCGAGCGCTTCAATCTTCCGGCGGAGTATCTGCGGGTGTACTCGCCCTCGGCGGAGGTGCGCGGGCACGGGCCGGGGCAGGCGGTGCTGCAGGTGGGCAAGGAGGACGTCGGCATCAATGGCATCGAGCCGGTGGGGCAGTACGCGCTGCGCATCGAGTTCGACGACGGCCACAACACCGGCCTCTACTCCTGGGATCTGCTCTACGATCTCGGCGCGAACTACGACGCCTACTGGCAGTCCTACCTCGAGGCGCTTGAGGAGGCCGGCTATCAGCGCAGCGGCGGGGACTGACACCATGACCGGGGAGCACGACCAGGACGCGGTGGACTTCGGCTACCGGCAGGTGCCGGCTGCGGAGAAGGCGGCCCGTGTGGGTGAGGTGTTCCGGTCCGTGGCGGGCCGCTACGACGTCATGAACGATCTCATGTCCGCCGGTCTGCACCGCATCTGGAAGCGCCAGGCGCTGAACCTCATCGCCGCGCGCCCCGGGCAGCGGGTGCTGGACCTCGCTGCCGGCACCGGCGACCTCAGCCGCGGCCTGGCCAGGCAGGTTGGGGCCAGTGGCCGCGTGATCGTCTCCGACATCAATCCGTCCATGCTGACCCTGGGCCGTGACCGGCTCACCGACGCCGGCGTGGTCGGCAACGTCGACTACGTGCTCGCCGATGCCGAGTGCCTGCCCTTCGCCGACCGCAGCATGGACCGGGTGAGCATGGCCTTCGGCCTGCGCAACGTCACCCGCAAGGAGCGGGCGCTGGCGGCAATGCGGCGGGTGCTGCGCCCCGGTGGCCGGCTGGTGGTGCTGGAGTTCTCCCGGCTCTACCTCACGCCGCTGCGGCCGGCCTACGATCTCTACTCGTTCCGCATGCTGCCGCTGATGGGGCGGCTGGTAGCGGGCGACGCCGAGAGCTACCGCTACCTCGCCGAGTCCATCCGCATGCACCCGGACCAGGAGACCCTGCTCGGGATGATGCAGGAGGCCGGCTTCGAGGACTGCGACTACGTCAATCTGAGCGGGGGCATCGTCGCCCTGCACTACGGCCACGTGTACTGACGCCATGCCCGATGCCACGGAAGCGCGGCTCGCCGCCGGCACGCTGCGGGTGCTGCAAGCGGCACTCAACCGCGTGCTCGCCCTCGACCCGGATACGCCCCGCCGCCTGCGTCCGCTCGCCGGGCGCAGCCTCGCCGTACAGCTCACCGAGCCGCCGCTGCACCTGCGGCTCGCCTTCACGGACGCGGCGCTGGAGCTGGCGCCCGCGGCCGACACCGATGCGCCCGCGGACGCGACCCTGGAGGCGAGTCTCGGCGGCCTGATCGGTCTCGTGCTCTCCCGCGGCGAGCGCAGCCGGGACGTCGCCTTCCGCGGCGACGTCGGCGTCATCCAGGAGGTGCGCCGGCTGTTCGGCGAGCTGGAGGTGGACCTCGAGGAGCAGCTCGCCGCGGTCACTGGCGACGTGATCGCCCATCAGGTGGGCAATGCCGCTCGCGGCGGCCAGGCGTGGGGGCGACAGGCCGCCGATACCCTGCTGCGCAACACCGGCGAGTGGCTCACCGAGGAGCGGCGGCTGCTGCCGCCGGCCGCGGAGGCCCGCCACTTCCTGCGTGAGGTGGACCGCCTGCGCGAGGATACCGATCGCCTGGAGGCGCGGCTGCGCCGGCTGGAGCGCCGGCGCGGGGAGGGCTCGTGATCCCGCGCCCGGCGCTGCTCCTGCGCTTCGCCCAGATCAATTTCATCCTGCTGCGCCACGGCCTCGACGAGGTCCTGCTCGCCACGCGGCTGTTCCGCCCGCTGCGCTTTCTGCGCCTGTTCATGCCCTGGGCCTGGTTCCGCCGCCGCCAACGCCCCCGGGGCGAGCGCATTCGGCTCGCGCTGGAGGATCTCGGGCCAATCTTCGTGAAGTTCGGCCAGATCCTCTCCACCCGGCGCGATCTGCTGCCGCCGGATATCGCCGTGGAGCTCTCCTACCTGCAGGACCGGGTGCCTCCGTTCCCCGGAGCGGTGGCGCGGGCAATCATCGAGCGCGAGTACCAGCAGCCGGTGGATGCCTATTTCGCCCATCTGGAGCCGGAGCCGCTGGCCTCGGCATCCATCGCCCAGGTCCACGGCGCCCGGCTGCACGATGGCCGCGACGTGGTGGTGAAGGTGGTGCGCCCGGGCATCGAGCGGGCCATCGAGCGCGATCTGAGGCTGCTCTACACGTTTGCCCACCTGGCCCAGCGCTACTGGACCGAGGGCCACCGGCTGCGCCCGGTGGAGGTGGTGCGGGAGTTCGACAACACCCTGCACGACGAGCTGGACCTGATGCGCGAGGCCGCCAACGCCTCGCAGCTCAAGCGCAACTTCCAGGACTCCGAGCTGCTGTACGTCCCGGAGGTCTACTGGCCGGGCACGCGCCTGCGGGTGATGGTGATGGAGCGCATCCACGGCGTGCAGATCAACGACGTGGAGCGCCTGCGGGCGAGCGGCGTGGACATGAAGGCGCTGGCGGAGCGCGGCGTTGAGATCTTTTTCACCCAGGTCTTCCGGGACAGCTTCTTCCACGCCGACATGCATCCCGGCAACGTCTTCGTCGACGTCAGCGATCCCGCCGCGCCGGTCTACAAGGCCGTGGACTTCGGCATCATGGGCTCGCTCAATCCGGTGGACCACCGCTACCTCGCGGACAACTTCCTCGCCTTCTTCAACCGCGACTACCGGCGCGTGGCAGAGCTGCACGTGGAATCGGGCTGGGTGCCCCCGGATACCCGCATCGACGAGTTCGAGGCGGCCATGCGCACGGTCTGCGAGCCCATCTTCGAGCGCCCGCTCGGCGAGATCTCCTTCGGGGCGCTGCTGCTGCGGCTGTTCCAGACCGGGCGGCGCTTCAAGATGGAGATCCAGCCGCAGCTGGTGCTGCTGCAGAAGACCCTGCTCGCCATCGAGGGCCTGGGCCGCGATCTCTACCCCCAGCTCGATCTCTGGAGCACCGGCAAGCCTTATCTTGAGCGCTGGATGCGCGAGCAGCTCGGCACCCAGGCGGTGCTGAAGAACCTGCGCCGGGAGCTGCCGAAGCTCGGCGAGATCCTCCCGGGTCTGCCGGCCCGCATGGATGCCGCGCTCACCGAGATGGCCGCAAGCCGGCACCGGCAGCAGGACCAGGAGCGGCGGCTGGAGGCGCTGCGCCGGGAGCTGCGCAACAACGGCCGCCGCAGCTTCGCTGCCATTGTCGGTTCGGCGCTGGTGGTCTCGGCCTTCATCATCGCCGGCCTCGACGGCCGCAGCCCCACCATGCTCGGCGAGGCCCCCCTGGTGAGCTGGGTCATCGGCAGCCTGGGCGGGGTGCTGTGGCTGGCGGCGTGGCCCCGCGACTAGGCGCGACTGGTCGCGCCTAGTCGCGAGTTCAAGGTTGCAAGTTCAAAGTTCAAAGTGGGGAGAGGGTCCGCCGTGGCACTGCAGGTGCGGCGGGTGTCTTTGAACTTTGAACTGTGAACTTTGAACTCGCCCTACGGCCCAGCGGCAAAGAGCTGCTGGGCCGTAGGGCGCTGCAGCCGCGCCTCGACTTCCTCTGCCTTTTCTCGTCCGCAGACCAGCTCGATCAGGCGCAGGGCGAAGTCCATGGCGGTGCCGGGGCCGCGGGAGGTGACGATGCGGCCGTCCACCACCACCGGGTCCTCCCGGTAGTCGACGTCCGCCACTTCGTCCAGCCAGCCGGGGAAGCTGGTGGCGCTGCGCCCGGCGAGCAGGCCGGCGCCGGCGAGAATGCTGGGCGCGGCACAGATGGCGCCAAGCCAGGCACCGGCCTCGGCGTGGCGGCGCAGCAGGGTCTGCAGGTTGGGGTCCGCGGCGAGGGCCTGGGCGCCGGGGCCGCCGCCGGGCAGGACGACCAGGTCGAAATCCTCCGTCGCCGCCTCGGCCAGGGTGCGATCGGGGAGCAGGCGCACGCCGCGGCTCGCCTCGATCGGGCCGTCGCCGAGGCCGGCGACGGTCACGGCGACGCCGGCGCGGCGCAGCAGGTCGATCACGGTGACGGCTTCAAGCTCCTCGCTGCCGGGAGCGATGGGGACGAGGGCAGTGACCATTGCACGATCTCCTCGTTCGGGGTCTCTTCGACCTCGGGTTCCGGAATGAGCTCGCTCACCCGTACAAAGCGGATGCCCTCGCGGGCGAGGGCCGGCAGCCGTCGCTCGAGCACCGCGAGGGTGTTTGGCCGCGGATGGCCGATGCCCACCGCCTGGCCTTCGCGCCGGGCCTCGGCGACGAGCCGGGCAAGCTGGCGCTCGATGGCCGCCGGGTCTGCATCATGATCCAGGAACACATCGCGCTCGACAAAAGGCCGGCCGTGCTCGCCGGCGATCTGCCTGGCCACGGTGTGATGGGTGGTGCGGCTGTCGACGAAGTAGAGATCGCCGTGGCCGGCCAGGGCCTCCATCAGCCACGCCATGTGTCCCGGGTGGCGGGTGATCAGGCTGCCCATGTGGTTGTTCAGCCCGCGGGCGTTGGGCACGGCCTCGAGATTGCGCGCCAGGGTGGCGTGCAGCTCGCCTTCGGTGGTGTCCAGCCACAGGGCGCCGCGGCCCACCGGGCCGGGCCGCTCGGCCTGCATCGGCTGATGCAGCATGACCTCCTTGCCGGCCGCCGGCGCCGCCTCCGCGGTGGCGCGTGCGTGCGGGGTGTGCGGCAGGATCGCGAGGGTCAGCGGGACCGGCAGGGCCAGGGTGCGTTCGGCGGCCGCACGGTCGGTGCCGATGTCGTCGATGATGAGCGCGACGCGGGGCTCGCCGGCCAGGGCCGGCAGTGCCGTGGCGAGCAGAAGGAGCGTGGTCAGCGCCCGCGCCATGTCACTCCGTCCGGCCCAGGATGGCCAGCCCCTTCAGCAGGTTGAGCGCCTCCGCCAGGGCGTAGTCCTCGGCGGCCAGGGCCTCGGCCGCGCGTGCCTCTTCCCGGCTCTGCTCGCCGTTCTCGTTGCGCAGATGGCGCGGCAGGTCAGACTCGCGCATGCCCTGTCCCGGGGACTCGCTGCGGCTCACCTGCACGTTGGCGATGGTCACGTCCGGGGCAATGCCCTCGGCCTGGATGGATCGGCCGTCGGGTGTGTAGTAGCGGGCCGTGGTCAGCTTCACGGCGTTGCCGTCGCGCAGGGGCAGGATGGTCTGGACCGAGCCTTTGCCAAAGGTGCGCTCACCCATGATCACCGCCCGGCGATGATCCTGCAGCGCGCCGGCCACGATCTCCGAGGCGGAGGCCGAGCCGCCGTTGACCAGCACCACCAGCGGCGCGCCGTTGAGGGCATCGTTGGGGGTTGCGCTGAAGCTCATCTCGGCGCGCTCGATACGGCCCTCGGTGTAGACGATGCGGCCCTCGCTGAGGAAGGCGTCCGCCACCTCCACCGCGGCATCCAGCACGCCGCCGGGGTTGTTGCGCAGGTCGAGCACCAGACCGTCGAGGCCGCCCTCGGTCTCCGCCTGCAGACGGTCCAGCGCCTCCAGGGCCTCCACACCGGTGTTGGACTGGAACTGACTGATGCGCAGGTAGCCGAAGCCGTCGTCGAGCATGCGCGCCCGCACGCTTTCCACCTGGATCACGGCGCGCTCGAGGGTGACCTCCAGGGGGGCGTCCTCGCCCTCGCGCAGGATGGTGAGCATGATCTCGGTGCCCGGCTCGCCGCGCATCGCCGTGACCGCCTCCTGGAGGCTCATGCCCTTCACCGACTGACCGTCGATGCGCACGATCAGGTCGCCGGCGCGGATACCGGCCCGATCCGCCGGGGTGCCATCGATGGGCGCGATCACCTCGACGAAACCGTCCTCCATGCCGACCTCGATGCCGAGGCCCCCGAACTCGCCGCGGGTACCCTCCTGCAGGTCCTGGTACTCGCTGCGGTCGAGATAAGACGAGTGCGGGTCCAGGCCCTCGAGCATGCCGCGGATGGCGCTCTCGATGAGCTGCTCGTCCTCCACCTCGCCGACGTAGTCGCGCTTGATGCGCTCGAACACCTCGGTGAAGGTACGCAGATCCTCCAGCGGCAGCTCCGCGCCCGCCTCACGCTGAGCCAGTACGCCCTGTGCGGTGGCCAGCAGCAGGCCGAGCAGGACGCTGGCGGTGAGCGCGTAGAGGGTCTTCGGGAATCGCATAGGCTCAAGTCTCTCGCCCGTGTTGTCGTGCCGGCGCCATTGCGCGCCTCAGCTGCGGCTGCGCAGCCAGGCCACCGGATCCACCGGGTCGCCGTCGGCCCGGACCTCGAAGTACAGGGCACTGCCCCGGCGACCGCCGCTGTCGCCGACGGCGGCGATCACCTCGCCGGGCGCCACCCAGTCCCCCACCTCCCGATAGAGTGACTGGTTGCGGCCGTAAAGGGTGAGATACCCGTCACCGTGGTCAATGATGAGCAGCAGGCCGAGTCCGCGCAACCAGTCGGCGAACACCACCCGGCCGTGGGCCACCGCCCGTACCGGCGCGCCCTGCTCGCCGTCGATGAGCAGCCCCGTCCAGCGCACGCCGCCCGAGCGCTGGCTGCCGTAGCCGGCCAGCACGCGGCCCTCCAGCGGCCAGGCCAGATCGCCCTTGTGCGCCGGGAAGGGCCGCGCCTCGGCGGTCGTCTCCGGGATGTCGGCCAGGGTGTCGCGCAGCCGCCCCACCAGATCGGCCAGTGCCTCCGCCTGCTGCTCCAGGTCGGCGAGGGTGCCGCCCTGGCGCTCGATGCGCTCGCGCAGCTCGGCGAGCAGGGCCTCGCGCTCGGCCCTGCCCGCCTCCAGCCGTTGCAGGCGACTCTCCCGCTCCGCCCGGGCCTGTTCCAGGGCCTCCTGCTCCGAGCGCCGGCGCTCGCGCAGCCGGCGCAGCGTCTCCACGGCATCCAGCGCGGCCTCGATGCGCTCACCACGGGCCCGGCCCAGATAGCCGTAGTAGGCGATCATGCGGTCCACCCGGTCCGGGTCCTCCTGATTGAGCAGCAGCCTCAGCACGCCCTCACGGCCCACCCGGTAAGCGGCCCGCAGCTCGGCGGCGAGGCGCTCCCGCTGTCGGGCGACGTTCTCGCGCTCGGTGGCGATCTCCGACTCCAGCGCCTCCACGCGCTCGGCGCGGGCGGCGATCTCGCGCTCCAGCGCGCGCACGTCGCCGGCGATCTCGCCGATGCGCCGCTCGAGCTCCGCGAGGCCGGCGCTGAGGCTGTCCTCGCGCTGCCGGTCCTGGTCGATGGCCGCCTCGAGCTCACCGATACGCTCGCGCAGGGTCTCCAGGCGTTCGGCCTTGGCACCGACGTCGTCCTGCGCCGCGGCGCCGGCGGCGAGCAGACCAAGGGCAAGACCGGTAAAGATATGGAGGATGCGCGTCATCGGTTTCCGGTTGCGGCTGGTATACTCCCGCCCCGCGACGATACGCCGCTGCGGCGGCCGGCGCACCGGCCCCCGGGCCAGACGCATCGAATTGGGGGTCCCGGTGGCGGCGACCCCGACAGCCCACGGCCTTAACGGACCACGCAAGCCCCATGGAAAGAGTCGTCGAATTCGCCGGCAACCATCCCCTGCTCATGCTGGCACTGGTGGCCACGCTGGCCGCCATCGCCGCCAACGAGTTCATGCAGTACCGGCGCAGCCGCGATGCCGTGGACGCCGATACCGCCACCCGGCTCTACAATCGGGACGAGGCGGTGTTCGTCGACATCCGGGGCGAGAACGCCTACCACAGCTTGCGCTTGCCGGGGGCAGTGAACGTGCCGCTGGAGCATCTGGACAAGCAGGCCGGTCGCCTGGATCGCTTCAAGGGCCGGGCGCTCATCGTCTACTGCGACAGCGGCCGGCAGAGCCTGCGCGGGGTGCAGGCGCTCAAGGCCAAGGGCTGGGAGGCGGTCTACCAGCTCAAGGGCGGCATCAACGCCTGGCGCGAGAACAGCCTGCCCACCGAGGGCCGTGGTTGAGCGCCGGGTAACCGGACACAAGCGGAGGCAGCATGGCGGAAGACAACCAGAACACGGGCACGAGCAACGGCGCCGCCGGCGCCGCCGGCGCCGAGGCGCCCAAGCAGCAGTTCGGGATCCAGCG
Organism: Spiribacter halobius; assembly: GCF_020883455.1. Lineage (NCBI taxonomy): Bacteria > Pseudomonadati > Pseudomonadota > Gammaproteobacteria > Chromatiales > Ectothiorhodospiraceae > Sediminicurvatus > Sediminicurvatus halobius. The sequence continues at coordinate 52,861 of NZ_CP086615.1, forward strand.
GGTGTATCTCAAGGACGCCTCGCTGGAGACGCCGGCGACCCCGGAAATCTTCCGCGAGGGCGGCAAGCCCGAGGCGCGGGTGGAGCTGAACAGCCGCCGCACGGCGCTGCCCGACGACCACCATGAGGTGGTGCTCACGGTAACGGTGACCGCCAAGGTCGGCGAGCGCACGGCCTATCTCTGCGAGGTGCAGCAGGCAGGCATCTTCGCCGTGCGTGGCTTTCCGGAGGCGGCGGCGGATCAGCTCCTCGGCAGCTACTGCCCCAACGTGCTGTTCCCCTATGCCCGCGAGGCCGTCTCGGACCTCACCGGCAAGGCCGGTTTCCCGCCCATGCTGCTGGCGCCGGTGAACTTCGACGCCCTCTACGCCCGGCAGAAGGCGCAGCGCCAGCAGGCCGCCGGGCAGACCCCGGAGCAGGCCGGCGGCGAGGTCGGCCAGGAGCACTAGCGGAGCGGCAGGCGGCCATGCAGCGGTTCGCGGTCCTCGGCGCCGGTTCCTGGGGCACTGCCCTGGCGCTGGTGCTCGCCCGCAACGGCCATACCGTGCGCCTCTGGGGCCACGACCGGGAGCGCATGGCGGCGCTTGCCCGGGAGCGTCGCAACACCCGCTACCTGCCGGATGCGGCCCTGCCTGACCAGGTAGCGCCCACCGCGGATCTGGACGCCGCCCTCGTCGATGCCGAGGCCGTGCTGGTGGTGGTGCCGAGCGTCGCCTTCGGCGAGGTGCTGGCGGCGGTGGCGTCGCGGCTGCCGCCGGGAGTCGGGCTCGCCTGGGCCACCAAGGGGCTCGACGCCGACTCCGGCGGGCTGCTGCATCAGCTCGCCCGCCGCCATCTGCCCACCACGCCGCTGGCCGTGCTCTCCGGACCGAGCTTCGCCGCCGAGGTGGCCCGCGGCCTGCCAACGGCGGTCAGCCTGGCCGCCACCGAGGCGGACTGGGCCGAACGCCTCGCCGCCGCCTTCCACGACGAGCGCTTCCGGGTCTATACGAGCACCGACGTCATCGGCGTCGAGCTCGGCGGCGCGGTGAAGAACGTCCTTGCCATCGCCACGGGCATCGCCGACGGCCTCGGCTTCGGCGCCAACGCCCGGGCCGGGCTGATCACCCGCGGGCTCGCCGAGGTCCGCCGCCTCGGCCGTGCCCTCGGCGCCGAGGACCACACCCTCACCGGCCTGGCCGGCATGGGCGACCTCATTCTCACCTGCACCGACGACCAGTCCCGCAACCGCCGCCTCGGCCTCGCCCTCGGTCGTGGCGAGTCCCTGGATGGCGCCGTCGCCGCCATCGGTCAGGTGGTGGAGGGTGTCCGCACCGCCGGTGAGCTCCACCGCCTCGCCGCCGACTGCGGCGTCGAGCTCCCCATCGCCCACCAGGTCCACCGCGTAGTGGCGGAGGGCCTCGCCCCGCACGAGGCCGCCCGCAATCTCATGCAGCGGGCAGCGCGCGCGGAGTTCGAGTAGCGCCGCTTTGCGGCCGCTACTCGAACTCCGCGCGCGCTGCCCGTTCAAAGTTGCGAGTTCAAAGTTCAAAGGGACCAGTCAGCACCGCCCGGCGGCGTCTTCGGACTTTGAACTTTGAACTTTGAACTGCAGCTTGGCTACGCCGGCGTGCCGCCGGCGTAGCCAAGCTGCCGCCACGCCTCGAACACCGTCACCGCCACCGCGTTGGAGAGGTTGAGGCTGCGGTTGCCCGGGACCATGGGCAGGTGCAGGCGCTGGGCCGGAGGCAGGGTATCGAGGAACTCCGGGGGCAGGCCGCGGCTTTCCGGGCCGAACAGCAGGGCATCGTCCGGGCGATAGCGGACCGTGTCGAAGCGGGTGGGGCCGCGGGTGGTGAGGGCGAGTACCCGACGGGGGGCGATGGCTGCGAGAAACGCCGAATAGTCCGCATGGACCCGGATGCTCGCGAACTCGCGGTAGTCAAGTCCGGCGCGGCGCAGCCGGGCGTCCTCGAGGGCGAAGCCCAGCGGCGCGATCAGATGCAGCCGGGCGCCGGTGTTGGCGCACAGCCGGATGACGTTGCCGGTGTTGGGCGGGATCTCCGGCCGCCAGAGAACGACGTCCAGCGGCATCAGAAGCGCCGGCGAACGCTCACCCCGAGGCGCTCGCGGGCACCGGCCTCGCCGTGGATGACGATGGCGCCGGTGCGGTCGAGGGCGATGGCGAGCTCCCCCCAGGCCCCCGTGTCCTCGTCGCCCTCCACCGGGCGCGTGCTCTCGCCCTCCACGCGCAGGTCGCCGTCGATGCTCCGGGCGAAGGCGCCGCCGGCGAGCTCCCAGCCGCCGGCGTCGAAGGCGATCCCGGCCCGGCCCTCCAGCTCGGCCCACTCCAGGGTCGTGGTGCGGTCGTCCTCCCGGCTGTCGACGTCGTGCCAGATCCAGCTGGCATCCCCGAGCAGCGCCAGGCCGCCCCCGAGCGGCAGCCGCGAGCGCAGCAGCACGCCGGCGAAAACGCCGTCGAGCCCCAGGCCCTCGGTGGCGGGCTCGCCGTCCTGGCGCAGCCACACGGCGCCGGCGGTGAGGCCGGGCTGGAAACCGGGCCGGCTGGTCTCGCGCAGGGTGGCGGCAAGCCGGGTGATGCGGGTGTCCCGCGGCGGGCTGTCGTCGTAGCGCAGCCGCGTCTCCTCCCGGCTCGCCTCCAGAGACAGGGCGACACCCTGGGCCGCGGCGGCGCCGGGCAGTGCGAGGCCGAGCGCCAGCATCAGCGCCAGACCGGGTGCCCTCACGGTGTCCGCCCCCGCCGCACCGGCCGCTCCGGGTCGCGGATCCACTCGCTCCAGGAGCCCGCATAGAGGGCGACGCCCTCGATACCGGTGTGGGCGAGGGCGAGCAGGTGATGGCAGGCCGTCACCCCCGAGCCGCACATGACCGCGGCCGGTCGCCCGCCGGCGTGCGCCAGCAGGGTGCGCCACTCGGTCTCCAGGGTGGCTTCCGGCTGCAGCCGCTGGTCCGGGCCCAGGTTGCGGGTAAAGGGCCGGTTGAGGGCCCCCGGAACGTGGCCTGCCACCGGATCCATCGGCTCGCTCTCACCGGCGTAGCGCTCCTCGCTGCGGGCATCCACCAGCAGCCAGCCCTCCGGCTCGCGGGCGAGCGCGGCAGTGTCCACCACCGGCATGCTGCCCGGGCGGGGAATGAAGCGGGCGCCCGGGCGCTCCGGGGCGGCGTCGTCCAGGTCCCCGCCCATGGCCCGCCAGGCCTCGAGCCCGCCGTTGAGCACCGCGACGGCGTCGTGGCCGAGCCAGCGCAGCAGCCACCAGAGGCGGGCGGCGAACATGCCCGGGCCGCTGTCATAGGCGACCACCTGGGTGTCGTTGCCGATGCCGTGCCGCGAGAGCCAGGCCGCGAGCGCGTCCGGGTCAGGCAGCGGGTGGCGGCCGGTGTGGCGCTGGCGCGGCCCGGAGAGAACCTGTTCGAGATCGGCGAACACGGCCCCCGGAATATGCCCCGCCTGCCAGGCCCGCCGCCCTGCCTCGGGGTCGGCGAGATCGAATCGGCAGTCCACCACGGCCCAGTCCGGCGCGTGCAGCCGCTGGTGGAGCGTCTGCGGATCGATCAGCGTGGTGAACGGCATGCTGGTCTTTCCTCCTCGCGGGCGTTGGTATTCAACACAACGACACAAAGGACACAAAGGAACACAACGTAAGAGGGAGGTGATTTCTGCTGATCGACGTTGGAGCCTGCCACGCATCCGAAACCAGCACCCGCGAGACCGCAGGTCGATTCACCGTGGGCGCCGGGTGCTACTGCCCCATCTTACGCGACCGGCCGCTGTACCGTGTTCGGCGAGCAGCACGACGGGAGCGATCGCCGCGCCCGTCTTGTAATCAGGATCTTCTCCCCGTTGTGATCCGTTGTGCTCGTGGTGTCGTTGTGTTGAATCTCCCCGCCGGATAGCCCCGCATCGGCTCCAACCCCGGCAGCACAAGGCAGCACTAAGGCAGCAGCACCGTGGAGCCGGTGGTGCGGCGGCCCTCCAGGGCGCGGTGCGCCTCGGCGGCCTCCGCCAGCGGGAAGCGCTCGTTGACCTCGATGCGCACCGCCCCCTGCTCCACCACCTCGAACAGCTCGCGGGCGGTGGCGAGCAGGTCCTCCCGGCTGGCGGTGTAGTGGAAGAGCGTGGGACGGGTGAGGAACAGCGAGCCCTTCTTCGCCAGAAGGCCGACGTCCAGCGGCGGTACCGGTCCGGAGGACTGGCCGAAGCTCACCAGCGTCCCTCGCCGGCGCAGGCAGTCCAGGGAGCGCTCGAAGGTGTCGCGGCCCACGGAGTCGTACACGGCGGCGACGCCCTCGCCGCCGGTGAGCTCGCGCACCCGCTCCACGAAGTCCTCCTCGCGGTAGCGGATCGGGTGCTCGCAGCCGTGGGCGCGGGCGAGCTCGGCCTTCTCGGCACTGCCGACGGTGCCGATGACCATGGCGCCGAGATGGCGCGCCCACTGGCAGGCGATGAGCCCGACGCCGCCGGCGGCGGCATGGATGAGCACGGCGTCGCCGGGCTGCACGCGGTAGGCCCGGCGCAGCAGATACTGGGCGGTCATGCCCTTGAGCATCATGCCGGCGGCCTGCTCGTCGGCGATGCCGTCGGGGAGCGGCACCAGCCGGTCGGCGGCGATCACGCGCTGCTCGGCGTAGCTGCCGGGGGGCGGCGAGGCGTAGGCGACGCGCTCGCCCACGGCGAGCTCGGTAACACCCTCGCCTACGGCCTCTACCACGCCGGCTGCCTCCATGCCGGGAGTGAACGGCAGCCCCGCCGGCTGATAGAGCCCGGTGCGGAAGTAGACGTCGATGTAGTTCACGCCGATCACGGTGTGCCGCACCAGCGCCTCGCCGGGGCCGGGTGCCGGCACGGTCACCGACTCCCAGCGCATCTGCTCGGGGCCGCCGTGCTGGTGAACGCGAATGGCCTGCACCATGGGTAGGCTCCTACTGCTCGGAAACGGTAGCGGCCTCGGCCGGGGCGGACATCGCCGCCTCCACCGCCGCCAGGGCCGTCATGTTGACGATGCCGCGGACGGTCACCGACGGCGTGAGGATGTGCGCGGGCTGGCCCACACCGAGCATGATCGGGCCGATGGAGACCGAGTCCGTCACCGTCTTCAGCAGGTTGAAGGCGATGTTGGCGGCATCCAGCGTCGGCATGATCAGCAGGTTGGCCTGCCCCTTGAGCCGTGAGTTGGGGAAGATGCGCCGCCGGATCTCCTCGTTGATGGCGGCGTCGCCGTGCATCTCGCCCTCGACCTCGAGGCTCGGGTCGCGGTCCTCGATCAGCCGCATGGCCTCGCGCATCTTCACCGCCTCGGGCGCCTCGGAGGTGCCGAAGCTCGAGTGCGAGAGCAGCGCCACCTTGGGCACGATGCCGAAGCGGCGGATCTCGTCGGCGGCCAGCACGGTCATCTCCGCGATCTGGTGCGGGGTGGGGTCCTGGTTGACGTAGGTGTCGCAGAGGAAGAGCGTGCCCTTGGGGGAGATGATGGCGTTCATCGCCGCGAGGTTATGCACCCCGGGGCGGCGGCCGAGCACCTCCTCCACGTAGCGCAGCTGCCGCGGGTAGGTGCCCACCATCCCGGAGAGCATGGCGTCCGCCTCGCCGCGGCGGACCATGAGGGCGGCGATCACGGTGTTGCGGGTGCGCACGATCTGGCGGGCGCGGTCCGGGGTCACGCCCCGGCGCTCCATGATCGAGTGGTAGAGGGTCCAGTACTCGCGGTAGCGCGGATCGTCCTCGGGGTCCACCAGCTCGAAGTGCTGGTCGATCTCGATGCGCAGGCCGAGCCGCTCGAGCCGCATCTGCACCACGCGCCGGCGGCCGATGACGACGGGCTTCGCCAGGCCGTCGTCCACCACGACCTGGATGGCCCGCAGCACGCGCTCGTCCTCGCCGTCGCCGTAGACCACGCGCCGGGGATTCTGGCTGGCGCGCTCGAAGATCGGCTTCATCACCAGGCCGGACTGGAACACGTACTGGGACAGGCGCAGCCGGTAGGCGGCGAAGTCGTCGATGGGCTGGGTCGCCGCGCCGCTGTCCATGGCGGCCTTGGCCACCGCCGGCGCGATGCGCGTGATCAGCCGCGGGTCGAAGGGCTTCGGGATCAGGTACTCGGGGCCGAAGCTCAGCGGCTTGCCGCCATAGGCGGCGACCACCACGTCCGAGGACTCCACCGTCGCCAGGTCCGCAATGGCGCGCACGCAGGCCTTCTTCATCTCCTTGTTGATGGTGGTGGCGCCGACGTCGAGAGCGCCGCGGAAGATGAACGGGAAGCAGAGGACGTTGTTGACCTGGTTGGGGTAGTCCGAGCGGCCGGTGGCGATGATGGCGTCGGGCTTCTCCTCCAGCGCCTCCTCCGGCCAGATCTCCGGAGTGGGGTTGGCCAGCGCCATGATCAGCGGCCTGTCCGCCATCTTGCGGACCATCTCCCGCTTGAGGACGCCCGGCGCGGAGAGGCCGAGGAAAATGTCCGCGCCCTCCATGGCGTCAGCCAGGGTGCGGGCATCGGTCTCCACCGCGTAGGCGCCCTTGCGCTCGTCCATGTATTCCTTGCGGCCCTTGTAGATCACGCCCTTGCGGTCGGTGGCGATGATGTTCTCGGGCTTCACGCCCATGGACACCAGCAGGTCCAGACAGGCAATGGCGGAGGCGCCGGCGCCGGAGGTGACGAGCTTCACCTCCTCGAACTTCTTCCCTACCAGGCGCAGGCCATTGTAGATGGCCGCTGCGGCGGTGATGGCGGTGCCGTGCTGGTCGTCGTGGAACACCGGGATGCCCATGCGCTCCTGGAGCTTCTCCTCCACCACGAAGCACTCGGGGGACTTGATGTCCTCCAGGTTGATGGCGCCGAAGGTGGGTTCCAGGCTGGCGATGATGTCCACCAGCTTGTCCGGATCGAGCTCGTCGATCTCGATGTCGAAGACGTCGATCCCGGCGAACTTCTTGAACAGGACGCCCTTGCCCTCCATCACCGGCTTCGAGGCCAGCGGCCCGATGGCGCCGAGGCCGAGCACGGCGGTGCCGTTGGTGATTACCCCCACGAGGTTGCCGCGGGCGGTGACGGTGGCGGCCTCCGCGGGGTTGTCGACGATGGCCTCGCAGGCCGCGGCGACGCCGGGGCTGTAGGCCAGCGCCAGGTCGCGCTGATTCGCCAGCGGCTTGGTGGGCGTGACCGCGATCTTCCCCGGCGTGGGCAGGCGGTGGTACTCGAGCGCGCTTTCGCGGAAATCTTCAGCCATCTTCGTCCCCTAAGGTCCACGGTCTGGCGGTGCTGCACGCTAGGCTAGCAAAGCCCACCCACAACCGTAATGCAGAAGTGTTTTCATGATGCGGAATACTCGGCGTCGAGGAAGCGCCGCAGCCGGGCCATGAAATCCTCCGGGGCCTCCGCATGCACCCAGTGGCCGATGCCGGGCATCGCCTGCAGCGCTGCCGCCGGGAAGTACCGGTGGATGGCGGCCGCGCCGTCGCTGTCCACGTAGTCCGAGGCGCCGCCGTGGATGAAGGCGGCGGGCCCCTCCCAGCGGCCGTCCAGGGCCGGCCAGCCCTCGATCACGGGGATCTGGCCGGCAAGCAGGTCGAGCGGTATGCGCCAGCTCCAGCCGCCTGCCTGGCGCTGCAGGTTGGTGAGCAGGAACTGTCGCACCAGCGGCTCGGGGATGTCCCGCGCCAGCGCCGTGTCGGCGTCCTCCCGGCGCGTCAGGGCGTTCAGGTCCACCCGATGCAGCGCGGAGATGATCTCGCCGTGGTCGTGGTGATAGGCCACAGGGGCGATGTCCACCACCACCAGGGCGGCGAGGCGCTGTGGGCGCGTCAGCGCAAGCGCCATGGCGGTCTTGCCGCCCATGCTGTGGCCTACCACCGCGGCGCGCTCGACCCCCTCGCGGGCGAGCAGCGCATCCACGTCCGCCGCCATCGCCCGGTAGTCCATGTCGGCGACGTGCGGCGAGCGTCCGTGGTTGCGCAGGTCGGGCAGCAGCACGCGATAGCGATCCGCCAGCGCCCGTGCCTGGCTGCGCCAGTTGTTGCCCGAGCCGTAGAGGCCGTGCAGGAACACCAGCGGCGGTCCGGACCCGGTCTCGGTGCAGGCGAGCTCGACGGTCTGCGTCATCCCTGTGCCTCCCGGGCCGGGGCGAGCGCCGCGCCGGGGCTGCCGCCGCCCTCGGCGGCGCTCACCTGGGAGAGCTGGCGCAGCTCCTGGAGGCCGACGCCGAGCATGGCGAGCTCGGGCTGGGGCGTCGCCTGAAGGGCCTCCATGGTGCGGCCGAGCCGCTCCACCATGTTGGCGTGGCGGGCGCTCCATTCGGCGACCCGCGCCTCCGCGTCGCCGGGGCCCGTGGCCCCGAGGATGGCCACGGTGACCAGGCGCTGCTGGACGAAGAACTCCTCCTCGAGCCCGGCCCGGTAGCGCTCCTGCCAGGGATCGGCGGCGCGGAAGGCGGCGATGGCGGTGCGCAGGCCATCCAGGCCGAGATGGCGCCCGGCCTCGAAATACAGCCGCGCGGTCTCTTCCAGCTCCGCACCGGTGTCGGTGCAGGCCTTGACCAGATCCAGCACCGCGAACAGGGGCTCCAGCCGGGAGACGCGGCCGGCCAGCGCCTCCGGCACACCGTCGGCCACCAGGCCGTCGCGCTCTGCGGCCAGATGCTCGCGGTCGGGCGCCGCCAGCAGCTCCTCCAGGCGGGACTCGAGGCGGCTCACCGCCGGGCGGATGTGGCCGATGGTCTCGCCGATGTCCAGCGGCGGCGGCGCATTGCGCAGCAGCCAGACGGTGGCCCGCTCCTGCAGGTGGCAGATGCGCTGCAGCAGCTGCGCCTGCAGCGCCGCGGGGGCCTGGTTGTCGAGCCGGTCCACCTCGTGCCAGAGCCCGCGCAGGCCGTAGATGTCGCGGGCCGCGAGGTAGGCGCGGGCGGCCTCCTCCGCACCGCAGCCCGTGGTGTTGCCGAGGCGGAACAGGAAGGTCGCGCCCATCCGGTTGAGGATGTGGTTGGTGAGCGAGGTGGCGATGATCTCCCGGCGCAACGGGTGGGCCGTGACCCGCTCCGGAAAGCGCTCGCGCACTGGGCGCGGGAAGTAGTCCAGCAGGTCCTCGTCGAGCTCCTCGGAGGCCACCAGGGCCGAGTCCAGCAGCCCCTCGTAGGTCTGCAGCTTGGAATAGGCGAGCAGCACCGCGAGCTCCGGGCGGGTGAGTCCCTGTCCCAGCTTGTTGCGCTCGCCGAGGGCGTCGTCGTCCGGCAGCTTCTCCACCAGCCGGTCGAGACGCCCGGCCCGCTCGAGCTCGCGCATGAAGCGGCCGTGCTCGTCGAGCATCGGCGCCGCCCGCGCCTCCATCAGGCTCAGTCCCTGGGTCTGGCGGTAGTTGTTGGCGAGCACCAGGGACGCCACCTCGTCGGTCATGTCCCGCAGCAGGCGGTTGCGCTGCTTCAGGGTCAGGTCGCCGTCGTCCACAACGCGGTTGACTAGGATCTTGATGTTGACCTCGTGATCGGAGCAGTCGACGCCGCCGGAGTTGTCGATGGCGTCGCTGTTGACCCGGCCGCCGCCCAGGGCGAAGGCGACCCGTCCCAGCTGTGTGATGCCGAGGTTGCCGCCCTCGCCGATCACCTTGCAGCGCAGGTCCTCGGCGTCCACGCGCACGGCGTCGTTGGTCTTGTCGCCGACGTCGGCGTCGCTCTCCTCGGCGGCCTTGACGTAGGTGCCGATGCCGCCGTTCCAGAGCAGGTCCACCGGCGCCCGCAGGATGGCACTGATGAGCTCGGCCGGTGTCAGCCGGCTTGCCTCGATGCCAAGAGCCGCCCGGGACTCCTTCGACAACGGGATCGACTTTGCGCTGCGCGGCCACACACCGCCGCCCCTGGAGATCAGGCTGGTGTCGTAGTCCGCCCAGGTGGAGCGGTCGAGGCCGAACAGGCGCTCACGCTCGACATAGCTGGTCTCCGGGTCGGGATCCGGGTCGAGGAAGATGTGCCGGTGGTCGAAGGCGCCGATCAGCCGGATCTGGCGCGAGAGCAGCATGCCGTTGCCGAAGACGTCGCCGGACATGTCACCGACGCCGACCACGCTGAACGGCTCGCGCTGGATGTCGCGGCCGAGCTCGCGGAAGTGGCGCTTCACCGCCTCCCACGCGCCGCGGGCGGTAATGCCCATCTTCTTGTGGTCGTAGCCACTGGAGCCGCCGGAGGCGAAGGCGTCGCGCAGCCAGAAGCCGTACTCCTCGGCCACCGCGTTGGCGTCGTCGGAGAAGGTCGCCGTGCCCTTGTCGGCCGCCACCACCAGGTACGGGTCGTCGTCGTCGTGGCGCACCACGTCCGGCGGTGGTACCACCGCTCCCTCGACGATGTTGTCGGTGACGTCCAGCAGTGCGCGGATGAAGGTGCGATAGCACTCCAGCACTTCCGCCTGCAGGGCGCTGCGCTCCTCGGGCAGGTGCTTGCAGACGAACCCGCCCTTCGCGCCCACTGGCACGATCACGGCGTTCTTCACCATCTGCGCCTTCATCAGCCCAAGGACCTCGGTGCGGAAGTCCTCCCGCCGATCGGACCAGCGCAGGCCGCCGCGGGCCACCTTGCCGCCGCGCAGGTGCACACCCTCCACCCGCGGCGAGTAGACGAAGATCTCATAGGCCGGCACGGGTTTGGGCACGCCGGGTATGGCGTCGGGCCGGAGCTTGAAGGCGAGATACCCGCGCGCCCGGCCGTCGCCGTCGCGCCGGAAGTAGTTGCTGCGCAGCGTCGCCTGCACGGCGGCGAGGAGGCGGCGCAGGATGCGGTCCTCGTCGAGGCTTGCCACCGCCTCCAGCGCACCCTCCAGGGTCTCCGCCAGCCGCTCGGCACGGGCGTCGTCGCGCCGCTCCGGATCGAGGCGGGCGCGGAACAGGGCCACCAGCGAGGCGGCGATGTCCGGGTTGGCGGCCAGCGTCTCCTCGACGTAGGCCTGGCTGTAGCTGGTGCCGGCCTGGCGCAGGTAGTGGGCGTAGGCGCGCAGGATGACGATGTCCCGCCAGCCGAGGCCGGCGGCGAGGACCAGGCGGTTGAAGCCGTCATCCTCGGCCTCGTGCCGCCAGACCGCCGCGAACGCCTCCTGGAAGGCCTCGCGCACCCGGTCCGTGTCCAGCGTGCCGGCGCCCTCGTGGGCCAGCCCGAAGTCGTGGATCCAGCAGGGGGTGTCGTCCTCGCGCTCGATGTCGTACGGACGCTCGTCCACCACCTGCACGCCCATGTGCTCGAGCACCGGCAGCACGTCGGACAGGGTGATGGGCTGCTCGGCATGGAAGAGCTTGAAGCGCAGGGTGCCTTCCGGCGCCTCCAGCGGCCGGTACAGGCTGATCGAGAGATCCCCGGCCCGATGCAGCGTCTCCAGGCGCTCGATATCCAGCGCGGCCGCCCGGGGGCTCGTGTCCTCCCGGTAGGCGGCGCCGAAGCCGTCGCCATAGCGCTGGTGCAGCGCGGTGCCGCGCTCCTCGCCGTAGTGCTCGAGCAGCGCCCGGTAGAGGTCGTCCGACCAGGAGCGCATGGTGTCGGCTATGCGCCGCTCCAGCGCGGCGTGGTCGTAGGCCGGGCGGCCGGGTGTGCGCAGGTGCACGATGAAATGGATGCGCGCCAGCACCGCCTCGGAGAGCTGGACCGAGAACTCCGAGTGCGCGGCGTCGAAGGTCTCGGCGAGGATTTCCTGCATCCGCTGGCGCACCTCGGTGTTGTAGCGCTCCCGGGGGGCGTAGACGAGGCAGGAGACGAAGCGCCCGAACGGGTCGTAACGCACGAACAGCCGCACCCGCTGGCGCTCCTGCAGCTGCAGGATGCCGAGCGCGGTGGCATAGAGCTCGTCCACCGAGGACTGGAACAGCTCGTCCCGCGGGTAGGTCTCGATGATGTTCACCAGCGCCTTGCCGGCGTGGCTGTTGGGGCGCAGGTCCGCCCGCGCCAGCACCGCCTCGACCTTGCGCCGCAGCAGCGGGATGGTGCGCGGATTGCGGTTGTAGGCCGCGGAGGTGTAGAGCCCGAGGAAGCGGTGCTCGCCGATGACCTCGCCCCTGGCGTTGTAGCGCTTGACGCCGATGTAGTCCATGTAGCCCGGCCGGTGCACCGTGGCGCGGCTGCTGGACTTGGTCAGTACCAGCGGATCCGGGTCGCGGGCGCGACTGCGCAGGTCGTCCGGCAGGGCGTCGAAGCTTGCGGAGATGCGCTGGCGGCTGCCGCCGTCGCGCAGCAGGCCGAGGCCCGAGTCGGCGACGGCTTGCAGGACGTCACGGCCGCGGCGCTGCCGCAGGTCGTAGCGCCGGTAGCCGAGAAAGGTGAAGTGGTCCGCTGCCACCCAGCGCAGGAACTCCACGACCTCGTCGACGTACTCGCCGTCGACGCCCGGCGGGTTGCGGCGCAGGGCGCGCACGGCGGTATCCACCTGGCCGCGCATCGCCTTCCAGTCGGCGACGGTGACCTCGACGTCCTCCAGCACCGCCCGGAGGTCGTCATGAATGGCCTGCAGCCGCTCGGGGCGGCTCTGGCGGTCGACCTCGAAGTGCATCCAGGCCTCGGTGACGCCATGCCGGTCGCCATCCGCCAGCAGCCCCGTGAGGCGGTCGCCGTCGCGGGCGACGGTGAGCACCGGATGGATGATGAGGTGGATGGTGAGCCCGTGGCGGTTGAGCGCCATGGACAGGGAGTCCACCAGGAACGGCCGGTCGTCGGTGACGATCTGCACGACGCTGTGGGTGCACTCCCAGCCGTTCTGCTCCGGGTCCGGGTTGTAGACGTGGATGAGCGGCTGTCCCGGCGTTCGCCGTCCGCCCAGGGTCCAGTGGGAGAGCGCGGCGCCGTAGAGGTTACCGACGTCGCTGTAGCCGATATCCTCGGGCGCGAGGCCGGCGTAGTAGATCCGCACGAAGCGCTCGACGTCCGCCACCTGGTCCTGGGACCAGCGTTCGCGCACGCGCTCGACGGTCGCCTCGATGGCCGCTTCGCGAAGCTCGTTGTCGCTGCCGTTCTTCATGTCGGCTCCTCGGCTCCCCCATGCGCACCGCCATGGTGCGTCCTTCCGTCTAAGCCTAGTCTGCCAGTATCGCCGAGCCACGGCTGCGGGCGGATCAGCCGTGCGTCCAGCCGCAGCGCCACGCCGGCCATGTTGTAGCCCACCCCGGAGCCCACAAGGGTGATCAGGTCCCCGGGGCCGGCGAGGCCGCGCTCAAGCGCGTCGTCCAGGGCAATAGGCACGCAGGCGGAGCCGGTGTAGCCGTAGCGGTCCATCACCCGCGGCGCCCGCTCGAGCGGCAGGCCGAGGCGCGTGCAGACGGTTTCGATGCTGCCGGCGTTGACCTGGGTGAACACGGCGAGGTCCACCGACGCCGGGTCGAACCCGCCGCGGCGTCCCAGCCGCCGCATGACCTCGGGCCAGCCCTCGTCGTTGATCTCCGGGGGGTAGCGCCCATTGAGCTGCACACGGGTGCGCCCGGCGCGCACCGCCTCGATGCTGGCCGGCTCCGCGGTGCCACCGGCGGGGATGCCCCAGCGCTCGGCGTAGCGGCCATCGGCGAGGAACGCCGAGGCAATCACGCCGCCCGTCTCCGCCGGCTCCACCACCGCGGCCCCGGCGCCGTCGCCGTAAAAGAACACCATCGGGTCCTCGGGGTCGGCCAGGCGCTGCATGAGGTAGGCGCCCACCACCAGCACGCTGCGCAGCTCCGGCTGGGTGGCGATCAGGCCGTTGGCCGTGGCCAGCGCGGTGGGGAAAGAGGCGCAGGCGCAGCCGATGTCGAAGGTGCCGGCCTGATGGGCGCCCAGCTTGGCCTGGAGGATGACGCTGGTGGCCGGCGTGATCTGGTCTGGAGTGTCGGTGCCGAGGAGAATCAGGTCGACCTCCCCGGGGCCGCGTCCCGCGCGCTCCAGGGCCTGCCTGGCCGCGCGCAGGGCGAGATCGGAGGTGGCCCAGTCGTCGGGGGCGTACCAGCGCTGCCGGATCCCGGAGCCGGCTTCCAGCTTGTCGATGACGTGTCCCTTGCCGAGGGGCTCGAAGCGCGCGCGCAGCTCGTCGTTGGTCACGAGACGCTCGGGGAGGTAGCGTCCGGTGGCGACGATGGTAGCGGTGCGCGGCATTCGTTCCTGGTTCCGGTCTGCGTTCTGTGCGCCTTCGGCGCGGGTTTATCTCTGCGGTTCTGGCCTCGGTGCCGGGGGCGAGGTGGGCGGTGACCCTTTTCGGGACACGCCGTGGATCCATCCCTGGAGGCTCCACTGCGGCATCCCTGCCGCAGAGGGTCCCGAAATGGGTCACCACCCACCTCGCCCGCACCCGCCGGGGCGCGGTCAGGTGTGGTCGCAGCGCCACCGCTGGTGGGGGATGGTTGGGGCGTGCAAGCGCTGCGCGCTCGCACGCCTGTTTACACTCCACCTTTCACCGCGGCGGGGATGCCTGCCCGTGCGCCTGAATTCTCCTCCTCTCAAGAAGGCCCGAGCTGCCACCATGCGGTGATGGGCGGGGATCGGGTGCTCCTTCCCGGGACCCTTTGCGGCATGGATGCCGCAATGGAGCCTACAGGGATGTATTCACGGCGTGTCCCGGGAAGGAGCACCCGATCCCCGCCTGGGCAACCGCCGTGATGTAACACTCAAGGCACGCTTCACGCCTTCTTTTTCTTCGGAATGTACAGATCCGTCAGCGTCCCCGCCGCGGCCTCCGCCGCCATGCCTACCGTCTCCGAGAGGGTCGGGTGGGGATGGATGGTGAGGCCGATGTCGTGCATGTCCGCGCCCATCTCGATGGCCAGGCCCACCTCTGCGATCAGGTCGCCCGCGTTGGGGCCGACGATGCCGGCGCCGATCACCTGCTCGGTGTCGGCGTCGAAGATCAGCTTGGTGATGCCCTCGTCGCGGCCGAGGGAGAGCGAGCGGCCGTTGGCGGCCCAGGGGAAGTTGCCGATCTCCACCTTGCGGCCTTCCGCCTTCGCGTGCTCCTGGGTCACACCCACCCAGGCCACCTCGGGGTCGGTGTAGGCGACCGAAGGAATGACCCGGGCGTCGAAGGCGCTCTTCTCCCCGGCGGCGCATTCCGCGGCCACCTTGCCCTCGTGCACCGCCTTGTGGGCAAGCATGGGCTGGCCGATGATGTCGCCGATGGCGTAGATGTGCGCGACGCTGGTGCGCATGTGCTCGTCGGCGCGGATGCAGCGGCTGTCGTCCAGCTCGACGCCGGTGGCCTCGATGTTGATGAGATCCGTGTTCGGCCGCCGGCCGACGGAGACCAGCACGCGGTCGAAGGTGTCCTTCTCCGGCGTCTTCTCGCCCTCGAAGTGAACCGTCACCGACTTCGCGCCCGGCTCCATCTTCGTGACCTTGCTGTTCAGGAAGACGTTGGCGTAGCGCTTGTCGATGATCTTGCGGAAGGGCTTGACGATGTCCGGGTCGGCGCCGGCCATGACCCGGTCCAGCATCTCCACCACGGTGATCTCGCTGCCGAGGGCGTGGTAGACCGAGGCCATCTCCAGGCCGATGATGCCGCCGCCCACCACCAGCAGGCGCTTCGGCACCTCCTCGAGCTTGAGCGCGTCGGTGGAGTCCATGATGCGCGGGTGGTCCAGGTCGAAGCCCGGCGGGGCGGCCGGGCGCGAGCCGGCGGCAATGATGCAATTGCGGAAGCTGATGGTGCGCTCGCCGTCGTCGCCTGCCACCTTCAGATGATGGTCGTCGACGAAGCCGGCGCGGCCGTGCACCACCTCCACCTTGCGCTGCTTGGCGAGGCCCTTGAGGCCGCCGGTGAGCTTGCCGACGACGCTGTCCTTCCAGCTGCCGAGCTTCTTCAGGTCGATCTTCGGCTTGCCGAAGCGGATGCCGTTGTCGGCGAAGAACTCCGCCTCGTCGATGACCTTGCCGGCATGCAGCAGCGCCTTGGACGGGATGCAGCCGACGTTCAGGCAGACGCCGCCGAGGCTCGGGTAGCGCTCGACGAGGATGGTCTTGAGGCCCAGGTCCGCGGCCCGGAAGGCGGCGGTGTAGCCGCCCGGGCCGGCGCCGAGGACGACCACGTCGCAGTCGGCATCGGCCGGGGCTGGGCCGCTGGCCGCCGGGGCCGGGCCCTTGGCGGCGGGTTTCTCCGCAGGGGCCGCTGGCTCGGCCGCCGCCTGCTCCGGCGCCGGCTCGGCCGCCGGCGCCTCCTGGCCGCCGCCGGTGCCCTCGGCCGGTTCGGCCAGCAGGATGAGGTCTCCCTCGGCGACCTTGTCGCCCACCTTCACCTTCAGCTGCTTCACGGTGCCGGCGAAGGGCGCGGGCACCTCCATGGTGGCCTTGTCGCTCTCCAGCGTGATCAGCGACTGCTCGGCCTCGACGGTGTCGCCCTCGGCGACCAGCACCTCGATGATGTCCACCGCGTCGAAATCGCCGATGTCGGGGACGCGGACTTCCTTTGCTTCTGCCATGGCTTGCCGCCCCTCCCGAGTTACAGAATCAGCCGGCGCAGGTCACCCAGCAGGCCGGCGAGGTAGGTGGTGAAGCGTGCCGCGGCGGCGCCGTCGATCACGCGGTGGTCGTAGGAGAGGCTCAAGGGCAGCATCAGGCGCGGGACGAACTGGCTGCCGTCCCACACCGGCTTCTGGCTCGACTTGGACACCCCGAGGATCGCCACCTCCGGGGCGTTGACGATGGGCGTGAACGCGGTGCCGCCGAGCCCGCCGAGGCTGGAGATGCTGAACGTGCCGCCCTGCATGTCCCCGGGGCCGAGCTTGCCGTCCCGCGCCTTGCCAGAGAGCGTGGCCAGGTCGGCGGCGATGTCGTAGACGCCCTTCCTGTCGGCGTCCTTGATCACCGGCACCACCAGGCCCTGCGGGGTGTCCACGGCGACGCCGATGTTGACGTACTTCTTCAGGATCAGCGCATCGCCTGACGGCTTGAGCGAGCTGTTGAAGTTGGGGAATTCCACCAGCGCACGGGCCGAAGCCTTCACCAGGAAGGCCAACGGCGTGAGCTTCACGCCCGCCTTCTCCGCGGCGGCCTTCTCCGCCTGGCGGAAGGCCTCCAGCTCGGTGATGTCCGCCTCGTCGAACTGGGTGACATGGGGGACGTTCAGCCAGCTGCGGTGCAGATGCGGCCCGGAGAGCTTCTTGATCCGGGACAGCGGCTGCTCCTCGACCTCGCCGAACTTGCTGAAGTCCACCTCGGGGATGGGTGGGATGCCCATGCCGCCAGCCGCCGCGGGGGCCGCCGCCGGCGCCGCCGCACCAGCGCCGCCCTGCAGGGCGCGCTTGACGAAGGCCTGGACATCCTCGCGGGTGATCCGGCCCTTACGCCCGGTGCCCTGGACCTGCTCCAGCGGCACGCCAAGCTCGCGGGCGAAGCGGCGCACCGACGGCCCGGCGTGAGCGAGGCGCTGCTTCTCGGGGTCGATAGGGCGCTCGATGGGCTCGTGGTCCATCTCCAGCGAGCTGTCAGCGGTGGGCCCGCGGGGCGGGATGGAGGGAGCGGCGCCGGCGTCCTCCTCCGGCAGCGAGGCCGCGCCGCTCGGCGCCTCCTCCTGCGCTGCGGCGGGCGCCGGCGCCTTCTCCGCGGTTGCCGGGGCCGGGGCGCCGCCGCTGGTCTCCAGCCGCACGATGGGCGTGCCCTCGGAGACCTTGTCCCCGACCTTGATCAGCACCTCGCTGACCTTGCCCGCCTGGGGCGAGGGCACCTCCATCGAGGCCTTGTCGCTCTCCAGGGTGATCAGCGGCTGCTCGGCCTCCACTTCGTCGCCGGCGGCGACCAGCACCTCGATCACGTCCACGGCGTCGAAGTCGCCGATGTCGGGGACGGTGACGGTCTCGGTACCGCCGCCGCCACCGCCACCGGAGGCGCTCGCCGCCGGCGCCTCCTCCGCCGGGGCCGCCTCGGGCTTCTCGCCACCGGCGTCCTTGTCCGCTGCTGCGGCGTCGTCGCCGCCACCCTCGCCGGCGACCTCGAGCTTGATCACGGCAGTGCCCTCGGCGACCTTGTCGCCGACCCCGACCAGCACCTCCTTCACCGTCCCCGCCTCCGGGCAGGGCACCTCCATGGTGGCCTTGTCGCTCTCCAGCGTGATCAGCGAGTCCTCCGCCTGGACCTGGTCGCCAGCGGATACCAGCACCTCGATCACGTCCACGGCATCGAAGTCGCCGATGTCGGGGACGTGGATTTCCTTCACCTCTGCCACGGGGAATCCTCCTGCCGCAGTGCGCGCGAACGCGGACGGGGCGGCTCCGGGCCGCCCCGTCGTTTCCCAACCCTCAGACAGTGACGGGGTTGGGCGCGTCGGCGTCGATGTTGTACTTCTTGATGGCCTCGGTGACCTTCTTCGCAGGTATCGTGCCCTCGTCGGCGAGGGCCTTCAGCGCTGCCACCGTGACGTAGTAGCGGTCCACCTCGAAGAACCGGCGCAGGTTCTCCCGGGTGTCGGAGCGCCCGTAGCCATCCGTGCCCAGGACCACGAAGCGGCGGTCCAGGTAGGGGCGGATCTGGTCGGCGAACGAGCGCATGTAGTCCGTGGACGCCACCACGGGGCCGCCGTGCTTCTCGAGGCACTGGGCGACATAGGGCACCCGCGGCTTTTTCTCCGGGTGCAGCATGTTCCAGCGCTCGCAGTCGATGCCCTCCCGGCGCAGCTCGGTGAACGAGGGGCAGCTCCAGAGATCCGAATCCACCCCCCAGTCCTGCTTGAGCAGCTCGGCGGCGGCGATCACCTCCATGAAGATGCTCCCCGAGCCCATCAGCTGCACCCGGGTCTTGCCGCGTCCGCCCTTGCGGAACAGGTACATGCCCTTGCGGATGCCCTCCTCGGCGCCCTTCGGCATGGCCGGCTGGTGGTAGTTCTCATTGAGCATGGTGATGTAGTAGAAGACCGATTCCTGGTCCTCGTACATCCGCTTCAGCCCGTCCTGGATGATCACCGCCATCTCGTAGGCGAAGGTCGGGTCGTAGGAGCGGCAGTTCGGCACCACCGCGCTCATCAGGTGGCTGTGGCCGTCCTCGTGCTGCAGCCCCTCGCCGTTCAGCGTGGTGCGCCCGGCGGTGCCACCCATGAGGAAGCCCTTGGCCTGCATGTCGCCGGCGGCCCACCAGAGATCGCCCACCCGCTGGTAGCCGAACATCGAGTAGTAGGCGAAGAAGGGCACCATCTCCACACCGTGGTTGGTGTAGGCGGTGGCCGCGGCGATCCAGCTCGACATCGCCCCCGCCTCGTTGATGCCCTCCTGGAGGATCTGCCCCTTCTTGTCCTCCCGGTAGTACATCAGCTGATCGGCGTCCTGGGGCTCGTAGAGCTGGCCCTTGGCGGAGTAGATGCCGATCTGGCGGAACAGGCCCTCCATGCCGAAGGTCCGCGCCTCGTCGGGGACGATGGGCACCAGATGCTTCGCCAGCGGCTTCTCGCGGGCGATCACGGCCAGTGCGCGCACGAACGCCATGGTGGTGGACATCTCGCGCTCGCCGCTGTCGCGCAGCAGCACCTCGAAGGCGGAGAGCTCCGGCACCTTGAGGGGCTTGGCGTCGGTGCGTCGCTGCGGCAGATAGCCGCCGAGGTGGCGCCGGCGCTCGTGCAGGTACTGGATCTCGGGGCTGTCGTCGGCCGGCTTGTAGAACGGCGCCTCGGCCACCTGGTCGTCCGGCACCGGGATCTGGAAGCGGTCGCGGAACTGCTTCAGCGCCTGCTCGGCCATCTTCTTCTGCTGATGGGTGATGTTCTGGCCCTCGCCGGCATCGCCCATGCCGTAGCCCTTGACCGTCTTCGCCAGGATCACCGTGGGCTGGCCCTTGTGCCGGGTGGCCTCGGCGTAGGCGGCATAGACCTTGTGCGGATCGTGGCCGCCGCGGTTGAGCCGCCAGATGTCCTCGTCGGTCATGTTGGCGACCATCTCCTTCAGCTCGGGGTACTTGCCGAAGAAGTGCTCGCGGGTGTAAGCGCCGCCCTTGGCCTTGAAGTTCTGGTACTCGCCGTCGACGCATTCCTCCATGCGCTTGCGCAGAAGGCCCTTGGTGTCCTTGGCAAGCAGCGGGTCCCAGTACGAGCCCCAGATCACCTTGAGGACGTTCCAGCCGGCGCCGCGGAATTCACCCTCCAGCTCCTGGATGATCTTGCCGTTGCCGCGCACCGGCCCGTCCAGGCGCTGCAGATTGCAGTTGACCACGAAGATGAGGTTGTCCAGCTCCTCGCGGGCCGCCACGCCGATGGCGCCGAGGGACTCCGGCTCGTCCATCTCGCCGTCGCCGCAGAAGACCCACACCTTGCGGTCCTCGGTGTTGGCGATGCCGCGGTTATGCAGGTACTTCATGAACCGCGCCTGGTAGACGCCCATGATCGGCCCGAGCCCCATGGACACCGTCGGCAGCTGCCAGAAGTCGGGCATCAGCCAGGGGTGCGGATAGGAGGACAGCGGCTTGCCCTGCTTGGCGAGGTCGGCGCGGAAGTTGTGCAGGTCCTCCTCGGTGAGGCGGCCCTCGAGGAAGGCGCGGGCGTAGATGCCCGGCGCCGAGTGGCCCTGGATGAACACCAGATCGCCGCCGTGGTTCTCGCTCGGCGCGTGCCAGAAGTGGTTGAAGCCCACCTCGTAGAGGGTCGCGGAGGAGGCGAAGGAGGCGATGTGGCCGCCGATCCCCTCACGATCGCGGTTCGCCTGCACCACCATGGCCATGGCGTTCCAGCGGATAATGGAGCGGATGCGCCACTCCAGTGCGGCGTCACCGGGGGACTTCGCCTCCATCTGCGGCGGGATGGTGTTCTGGTAGGCCGTGGTGGCCTTGAACGGCAGCTGACCGCCGCGTCGCCGAGCCTGGTCCACCAGGGCCTCGAGCAGGAAATGGGCGCGCTCGGTGCCCTCGTACTCAAGTACGGCCTCCAGGGCCTCGAGCCATTCCCGGGTCTCCTCGGGATCGACGTCACCCGGAAGGGGGGTGGGGGTCAGTCTTGCCGCCATCGTTCACCTCTCGCTTGGGCCGCGGCGCGGCTGGCTGTCCGGTTCGGAAATTCGGCCTCGGGCCGGCTGCCTGCCGCCCGAGTATAGACACAGGCCGGGGCCTTCGTGGTGTTCGGGAAAGCCACGCAGGCCCTTGTTGCACCGCAAAAAAACGCCTGCTGGCCAAGACGCACACGCTAACGCAGCAGCCCGCGTCTGTCGTCTCATGATTTGAGACGCAGGCGATCAAATAGTGTGAGCAGGAAGGCAAAAACATGCTGCGCTGCCGCAAGAATCCCGGCAGCGCATTGATCCGGCAGCTTTGTTGCGACGCAGCGGAAAAAATCTGCTGATTAGCAACGCGCTTCTGCTATCACGGCGCCAGGAACCCGCGGCGCTGGAGCTACTGTAGCGGCCGTGCCGGGCGCGAGGCGGGGCAGGAGCGCCCGGGACACGCTGTGAATACGTCCCTGTAAGCTCGTAGGCGAGGTCCCTCTCGCCTACGGTCCCGGTCGCTCCTGCCCCGCCTCGCTCGGCCGACGTGGGTACCCGCCGCCGCGCGTATACCGGGGTGCTACTCCTCCAGCCAGTCCCGCGGCCGGAGATAGTCGCGGCTGAGGGCGGCCTCCGGGGTGTCCGGCTCCGGCTGCCAGCCGTACTCCCAGCGGGCGAGGGGCGGCAGCGACATGAGGATGGACTCGGTGCGCCCGCCGGACTGGATGCCGAACCGCGTGCCGCGGTCGAACAGCAGGTTGAACTCCACATACCGGCCCCGGCGGTAGAGCTGGAACTGGCGCTCGCGCTCGCCGTAGGGGGTGTCCCTGCGCCTGTTCACGATGGGCAGGTAGGCCTCCAGATAGGCATCGCCCACGGCGCGCATCAGCCCGAAGCAGTGCCCGAAGCCGCCCTCGTCGTAGTCGTCGAAGAACAGCCCGCCGATCCCCCGGGCCTCGTTACGGTGGGGCAGGTGGAAGTAGCGGTCGCACCACTGCTTGAAGCGCGGGTAGAGATCGTCGCCGTAGGGCGCGACGGCGTCCCGCGCAACCCGGTGCCAGTGCCGGCAGTCGGCGTCGAAGGGGTAGTAGGGCGTCAGATCGAAGCCGCCCCCGAACCACCAGACGGGCTCCGCCCCCTCGGCCTCCGCCAGGAAGAAGCGGACATTGGCGTGGGACGTCGGCACATAGGGATTGCGCGGGTGGACCACCAGCGAGACGCCCAGGGCCTGGAAGCTGCGCCCCGCGAGCTCGGGTCGGCGGTCGCTTGCCGTCGCCGGCAGCCGGTTGCCATGGACGTGGGAGAAGTTCACCCCCGCCTGCTCGAACACCGCGCCCCCGGCCAGCACCCGACTGCGCCCCCCGCCCCCGTCGGGCCGGTCCCAGCGGTCTTCGTGGAACCGCCCGCCATCCACGGCCGCCAGCTCCGCACAGATCCGGTCCTGCAGGTCGAGGAGGTAGGCATGAACGGCATTGGGATCGACGCTTGGCATAAAACACGAAACTCCGCATTCAGCGGCCAAAGAAGTCCGCCAGCGCCACCGTCTTCTCGGTGCCGTCACTGGCCAGCCGCAGGCTGCCATCCGCCTCCAGCCCCCGGGGTATGCCGGTCACCGGGCCCGCCGCGACGTGCACGGTGATCGGCTCCTCCCGCGAGAGCAGGCCGCGGGCGCGCAGGGACTGGCACACCGGCGCGAGGCCCTCCTCGTCCCAGCGCTGCAGCCAGTCCAGCAGGTAGCGCGCGTACCGCTCCAGGGCCTCACCCGGGGTGGTCTCCGCGGCCCCGTCCGCCACCAGCGAGGCGTACTCCCAGCCCTCCACCGGCGGCGCGACGTTGAGCTGCGTCGCCAGGATGGCGGCATCCGCCTGCGGGCGGTGAACCGCCACGCCGCCCACCTTGTGGCCATTGATGAGCAGGTCGTTGGGCCAGCGATAGTCGAGCCCGGTCATCGGCGGCAGCAGCTCCGCCACCGCAGTGCCCAGGGCCAGCAGACTCACCAGACCGAGCTCGGGCAGACGCTCGGCGGGAAACTCCGGGCGCAGCAGCACGGCCGCGTAGAGTCCGCCCGGGGGTGAGCGCCAGGCCTCCCGCTGGCCTCGCCCGGCCGCCTGCTCACCCACCCAGACCAGCAGCCCCTCGTCCGCCCCGGCGGCGGCCCGGCGCGCGGCCTCGTCCACAGCGCTGTCGGCCCGCTCGAGGAACACCGGGTCGTAGAGCGGCGGGAGCGTAGCGGCCAGCCGGGGGTCGCGTGGCTGATTGGTTGCCATCAGAGCCTCCCCGGAAGCGGGAAAATCGCGGGATGACGTAACTGCCCAAGTCTTGCCGCGGCCTCGCGGGCCCCCCACCGGCCGTGCCCGGTGCGGTGCGGGGCAGAAGCCCCGAGCGCGGGCGCCGCATACCCGGCCAGGCACCCACGCTGCCGTACCCCGGCGGCCGCGGAAAACAAGTTCGGCCTGCGCCGCCGACCAATGCTCATCGGCCACCCCCCGCCCGGCGCAGCGCATCCAGATGGCGGCGCAGCTTCTGCAGCTGGGGGGAGAGGACCTTGGTGGTGCCGGCGGCCCGGTCGTAGGCATCCTTCAGCAGCGCCGCGCCCTCCGCGCCACGGCCCGTGTCCCGGAGCAGCGCCGCCAGCCGGCAGAGACTGTCCACGTGCAGGCTGCTGTCGATCCCCATGATGCGCTCCAGCCGCCCCACCGCATCCCGCAGCAGCGGCTCCGCCTGATCCACCCGGCGCGCGTCCGCGTACAGTCCGCCGAGCTCCGCCGCCGTCATCGCCGTGTTCGGGTGATCCAGCCCGTAGAGCTCCGACCAGATCGCCAGATTCTCCCGGTACAGCGGCTCCGCCTCGTCGTAGCGGCGCGTCTCCCGCAGCAGGTCCGCCAGGTTGTTGACGCTGGTGGCTGTCGCCGGATGGCGCTCGCCGACCACCGCCTTCCAGACGGCCACCGCCTCGCGGTAGAGGGTCTCCGCCTCCTCGCGCTGGCCGGTGACGTCCAGCACCCCGGCCAGATTGTGCAGTGTCGTGGCCGTCTCCGCGTGCTCGCGGCCGAGGGCCGCGGTGCGGATCTCCA
The DNA here is from genome assembly GCF_020883455.1 of Spiribacter halobius. Taxonomy (NCBI): domain Bacteria; kingdom Pseudomonadati; phylum Pseudomonadota; class Gammaproteobacteria; order Chromatiales; family Ectothiorhodospiraceae; genus Sediminicurvatus; species Sediminicurvatus halobius. Next base: position 76,783 of record NZ_CP086615.1, read on the forward strand.
GCGCCCGGCGGAAGCAGCGCTCCGCCTCGGGGAAGCGCTCCAGGGCGTCCAGCGTGGTGCCCAGGTTATGCAGGCCGGCGGCCGTCGCCGGATGCCCCGGGCCGAACAGCGTCTGCGTGATGTCCAGCGCCTCGCGGTACCGGGCTTCGGCGCCGGCGTAGTCGTGGCCGGCGTAGAGTAGGCCGCCGAGGTTGTCCAGGGCGCTGGCCAGCGCGGGATGGGTGTCGCCGTAATGGCGGCGGGCGAGCTTGACGGCGCGCTCGAAGGGGGCGCGGGCGCGCTCCAGATGGTTCGCCGCCCGGTGCACGGCACCGAGGTTGGTCAGGTGCGGGATCAGCGCCGCGTCCTCGCGCCCGAGCGTCGCCTCGCGGGCCGCGAGCAGCCTGGCATAGGCCGAAGTTGCGCCGTCCAGGTCGTCGTTCGCTTCGAGGGTGGCGGCCAGGGCCGCACGGGTGGAGCGCGTGTCGGGGTGGTCCTCGCCGAGCGTTGTCTCCCTGAGCTCGAGCGCCTCTCTCAGGGGTGCCGCCGCGCCCGCCTGGTCGCCGGCCGCCGAGCGGCTAAGCGCGAGCTGATGCGCCGCCGCCGCCCGCGTCGGGCTCTCTGGCGCCAGGGCCTGCAGTCGGGTGTAGGCGGCTTCGCGCACGGCGCGGGCGGCGTCCGGCGCTTCCAGCTGCTCGAGGATGCGGCCGGCGCCGTCGTGGGCGAGGGCCATGCGCTCCACCTCCCCCGACTTGCGGCGCAGTGTGTCCAGAGCCTGGATCAGATGGCTGATGGCGGTGTCCCGAGCCGGCAGCTCCGCCCACAGGCTCTGCCAGGCAAAGGGTGCGCCGCGCCAGGCCGCCAGGGCCTCCGGCCGGGCCAGGGTCTCGAGCAGCCCGGTCCAGTCCGCGGCGAGCGCCAGATGGCGGGCGCGGGCGAGCGGCTCGTCGATCACCGCCGCAAGGCGGGCGTGGCAGGCCCGGCGCTCGGCACCCCCCGGCAGCAGCGTGCGGGCGACGGCGTCCCGCAGGCCCGCGTGGCGTAAGCGCCAGCGTCTGCCGTCCTGCAGCACCAGCGGATCGCCGGCGGGTTCCGGCAGGCCCAGGGCCGCCAGCGTCTCCGCGTCGAGACCAGTGGGGGCTGCCCAGAGCGCGCCCAGCAGCGGGACCCGCTCCGGCCCGACGTCCGCGAGCGCCGCGGCGACGGGGTCCTCGGCGCCGGCATAGTCCGGCAGCAGCGTGGCCGGGTCAGCCTCGCGGTTCATGTCGAGCCGCTCCCAGCCGAGCTCGCGCAGGCGCTCGGCGAGCAGCCCGCGGCGCGCGGTGGCCACCAGGGTGACCCCCGGCGGCAGGTGCGCCGGCAGCCAGTCCGGCTCGCCGGTGAGGTCGCTGCCGGTGATGCGGTCGAGGTCGTCGATGACGATGAGCGCCGGCCCGGTGCCGAGGCGCGCGAGCCACCCGGGCAGCGCCTCGCGCAGGCCGGACTCATCCAGCGGCAGGGCGTCGGCGGCGTCCAGTTGCCGGCGCAGCCGGGTCAGCAGCCCGTGGATCACGCCCGCGGGGCTGTCGCGGTCCGGTGCCAGTCCGGCCGCGTGGACGTGGCACCAGCGGCCTTCCCGAGCGGCGGCGAGCCAGGTCCGGAGCGTCGCCGTGCGGCCGCTCATCTCCGGGCCGGTGAGCAGCAGCCGGCGGCCGCCGCGGGCACTGTGGCCGAGATGCTCGGCCACGTTGTCGGCCGCCGGCAGGGGATCGACGTCGAGGCCCGGGGTATTGGCGGCCTCTGGACAGGGGGGCGCGCTGCGCGGCATGTTCATGCTGTCTGCGTGTCACACTATGGGTAGACGCGACATCTTGCGGCCAACGCCGCCTGTCGCCAAGCGTGTCACCCTCTTGGAGAGAGCAGGATGAGCGAGCACGTCGGCGCTGCGCCGATCGACCTGGATGCGCTGCTGGAGGCGGGGGACTCCCCCGACGCCGGTGCGCTGGTGGTCTTTGGCGGCACCGTCCGCCGCCACCACGACGGCAAGTCCGTCACCGCCATCGAGTATTCCGCCTACGAACCGCTGGCCGAGAGGGCCCTGGCGGAGGTCGAGGCGGAGACCATGGAACGTTTCGACATCCTCTCCTGCCTCATCCGGCACCGGGTCGGCAAGCTCGAGGTGGGGGAGCTCAGTGTCGTTGTGGTGGTGCGGGCGGCGCATCGTGCCGAGGCCTTCGAGGCCGGCCGCTACGCCATCGACACGCTGAAGAAGACCGCCCCGGTGTGGAAGCGCGAGGCCTACGCCGACGGCACCGAAGTCTATCTGCAGGGCGAGCCCCTGCCCGGCGCCGGCGCCTGAGCGCGCCGCGCCCCGGCACCGGAGGAGCCATGGCGGGTAACGTTACCGACCGACTCGACCGCCCGCTGCGGGATCTGCGTATCTCGCTGACGGACCGATGCAACTTTCGCTGCACCTACTGCATGCCGAAGGCCCTGTTCGGCGTGAGCCACCAGTTCATGCCGCGCCGGGAGCTGCTCTCCTTCGAGGAGATCGAACGCCTCGCGCGGCTGTTCGTGCAGCTCGGCGTGCGCAAGCTGCGCCTCACCGGCGGCGAGCCGCTGATCCGGCGGGACATCGAGGATCTGGTGGCCATGCTCTCGGCCATCGACGGGGTGGAGGACATCAGCCTCACCACCAATGCCTCGCTGCTTACCCTGGACAAGGCGAAGGCGCTGCGAGCCGCCGGCCTGCGGCGGATCACCGTGAGCCTGGACGGCATCGACGACGACACCTTCCGGGCGATGAACGACGTCGGCTTCCCGGTGGCCAAGGTGCTGCAGGGCATCGACAACGCCGCCGAGGCCGGGCTCACGCCGATCAAGATCAACATGGTGGTCCAGCGCGGCGTCAACGAGCACGACATCCTGCCGATGGCCGAGCACTTCCGGGGCAGCGGGCACATCGTGCGCTTCATCGAGTACATGGATGTCGGCAACAGCAACGGCTGGCGCCTGGACGAGGTCATGCCCTCCCGCGAGGTCGCGGAGCTGATCGGCTCGCGCTGGCCGATCGAGCCGGTGGAGCCGAACTACCGCGGCGAGGTGGCCGACCGCTGGCGCTACCGGGACGGCGCCGGGGAGATTGGCGTGATCAGCTCCGTGAGCCAGCCCTTCTGCGGCGACTGCAGCCGCGCGCGGCTCTCCGCCGAGGGCAAGCTCTACACCTGCCTGTTCGCGAGCCGCGGCCACGAGCTGCGCGACCGCATGCGCGCCGGTGCCGGCGACGACGAGCTGCTGGCCTACCTGCGCGGTATCTGGAGCCGCCGCAGCGACCGCTACTCGGAGCTCCGCACCCACGAGACCAAGCCCATCGACAGCCGCAAGATCGAGATGTCCTACATAGGCGGCTGACCACTACGGGTGGTGATGGGGGGTAGAGAGACAGTCGCCAAGGCGCGAAGGACGCAAAGTGGAGGGATCAGGGACTCAACACAAAGACACAAAGGACACAAAGATGCACGAAGGTGAAGAAGGAAATTCATGTTCACTTCCCTTTGTGTTCTTTGTGGCCTTTGTGCCTTTGTGTTGAATCTCCCTCTCGCTTTGCGTCCTTCGCGCCTTTGCGGTCATCCGCCCGTCAGCTCGAATCCAACCCCAAGGGGCATGAGTGATGAACGAAGAGACGATGAACATCAGTGTGCGCAAGTTTCTGAAGAAGGTGGGGGTGACCTCGCAGCGGGAGATCGAGACCGCGGTGCGGGAGGCCATCGAGAGCGGCAAGCTCAAGGGCGACGAAACCCTCAAGGCAAAGATCACCCTGGAGGTGGAGGGGTTGTCGCTGACGCACGAGATTGATGGGGCGATCGAGCTGGAGTAGCGCGCTCGGCGCGCTACTCCAGCTCGATCGAGTTCAAGGTTCAAAGTTCCGAGTCCAAAGACCCAAGGCCGCAAAGCCCTGCTGGTATCCAGATATCCGCCGGCTCAGGGTCTTGGAATCTTGAACTGACAACTTTGAACTCGAGCCTTTCGACACGCTTTTGCGCTTCAGCGCAAAAGCGTGTCGAAAGGCTCGACGAGAACGTCCTCCCCCGCCGCCACCGGGCCTGCGTCCTCCGGGAGCACGATGAAGCAGTCCGCCAGGCTCATGGAGCGGAGGATCCCGGAGCCCTGGTGGCCGACGCTCTCAACTTCCAGGGTGCCGTCCTCGCCGGGGACCAGGCGGCCGCGCTGGAACTCCATGCGGCCGGGCTTCTTGCGCAGACGGCTGCGGCAGCGCACGCGGAAGCGTCGCGGCGGTGCGGCGTTCTCGCCGGCGAGCTGGCGCAGGGTCGGGGCCACCACCTGGGAGAAGGTCGCCATCACCGAGACCGGGTTGCCCGGCAGGCCGAAGAACCAGGCCGTGCCGACGCGGCCGAAGGTGAGCGGGCGGCCGGGCTTCATGGCGATGCTCCAGAAGTCCACCTCACCCTGTTCGCCGAGTATGCGGCCGATGAAGTCCGCCTCGCCGACGGAGACGCCGCCGGAGGTGAGCACCGCGTCCACTTCGGCGCTGGCATCGCGGAAGGCCTGCGCCAGCGCCGCCGGCTCGTCGGCGACCACGCCGTAGTCGAAGACCTCGGCGCCGAGGCGCGTAAGCATGGCGTGGAGCGTGTAGCGGTTGCTGTCGTGGATCTCCCCGGGGCCGAGTGGCTCGCCCAGGCCGCGGAGCTCGTCGCCGGTGGAGAAGAAGGCCACCCGGGGTCGGCGGTGCACCGCCACCTCCACCCGCCCCACCGAGGCCAGCAGACCGATGTCCGCCGGGGTCAGCCGCCGGCCCGGGCCGAGGATCGTCTCGCCGGCGCGCAGATCCTCGCCGGCGGGGCGGATGTTGTCTCCCGTCTCGGGCCAGCTCTCGATGTGGACGCGCTCGCCCTCGGCACGGGCGCGCTCCTGCATGATCACCGTGTCCGCGCCCGCCGGGATGACCCCACCGGTCATGATGCGCACGCATTCCCCTGTCCCGAGCCGGCCGCTGAAGGGGTGGCCGGCGAAGGCGGAGCCCACCAGGCGCAGCGTCTCGGTGCCGCGGTCCTCGCCACGCACGGCGTAGCCGTCCATGGCGGAGTTGTCCTGGGCGGGGACGTCCGCGGGGGCCGTCACGGACTCCGCCAGGACGCGACCGAGGGCGCTGCGTACCGCAAGGCGCTGCCGTGCGGCCACCGTGCCCACGGCGCCGAGGATGCGCTGCAGGGCCTCGGCCAGAGGCATGGCCGGGGCGTCGTGGCCGCAGCCGGCGCTGAACAGGCGCTCGCTCATGGGGTGGTCGTCTCCCGTCCCGGGTCGAGCCGGGCCTCGAGGCGCGCGTGCTCCTCGGGGGTGTTGACGTTGATGAACAGCTCGCGCTGGCCGGAGAAATCGGCCTCGCGCACGTCGAGGCTGGCGTACCAGCGGTCGATCTTGCGGCCGCCATCGGCGAGGAAGCGCTCCAGGCTTGGCAGCACCGGGGCTCGCAGCAGGGCGTGCGCCGGCTGCAGGCGCTCGCCGTCGTGGGCCACCGCGGCGTCGCCGTCACCGAGGGCGGCGCGCAGCCGCGCCACCAGGTCCGCCGGCACCAGCGGACCGTCGCAGGGCAGGGTCAGCGCCAGCGGCGTGTCGCAGTGAGCGAGGCCGCTCGCCATGCCGGCCAGCGGCCCCTGGAACCCGCCCTCGCGGTCCGCTACCACGGGCAGGCCGAACGCGGCATAGCGTTCGTGGTTGCGGTTCGCGTTGATGATGATCGCGTCCACCTGCGGGCGCACGGCGTCGAGGACATGGGCGATCATGGGTCGCCCGGCCAGCGCGATCAGGCCCTTGTCCTCGCCGCCCATGCGGGTCGCCCGCCCGCCGGCGAGGATGATCGCGGTCACGGTCTCCGGCATGGGAGCCTCCCGGCGGCGGGGCGGGGAATGCGGCGCACCGTTCAGCCTCCGGCCACGGAAGGCACCACCGCCAGCGTGCGCCGTCCGGTCAGCGGGGTCTCGAGCCCCTCCAGCGCACGGATGTCCTCGTCGTCGAGGAACAGATTCACGTAGGGCCGGAGCTCGCCGCCCCGGGTGAGGATGCGCGGCAGCAGCAGGGCGTGGCGCTCGCCGGCGGCATTGAGTGCGTCGCGCACGCGCTCGGCGCGCACCACGATGCGTGCCTCGCCGTCGGCGATCTCCTGGAGCGCAGCGGGCAGTTCGATGGCGACTTCGGTCATGCGGTTGTTACCGGTGTTCGAACGGACATCTCAGCCTGTGCTCACCAACCTTCTCGGAATTATCGTCAGTTCTCAGAGCTCGGGAGCGCCCGCACGGCGGGCCTGTGTACCCCGTGGGAGCGGTCTCCGACCGCGAAACGCCGCGCAGCGGCGTACCGTACCGCGCTCCGCGCGCTCTCGCGGTCGGAGACCGCTCCCACGCGGCGCACAGGCCTGCTGAGACCTGGCGAGCAGCCAGCATCAGTTTGCCTCGCCGTCGCGCCGCCGGACAATGTCGACCACGGGCTCCGCGGCAGTCATGGCGGCCAGCACGATGTGCGCCAGTGCGTCGCTGCGTGCGAGGGCCCGTGTGGCCGCCTCGCGGGCAAGGGCCGCCCGCTCGCCATCGTCCACCTGGTTGATCACCGGGATGACGCGCATGCCCGCGGTGCCCTTCAGTGCACCCTGCGGGTCGCTCAGCAGTCGCGCCACGTGTTCCGGGCGCAGGGCCTCGCCGGGGGCGCAGCCGGTGACCGCGGAGAGCTCTGCCGGCCGGTGGGCGATACGCTCGTCGAGCGGCTCGCCGAAGACACCGGCGGAGACCACGAACAGTACGGTGGCGGTGCCGGGGACCAGCTGCGGCTCGCCCTCGGCGGGCGCCTTGATCGAGCGCATGCGCGCGCCGTCCGCCTTGACCAGGGTGAGCCCGAAGCCGCCGGCGCGATGCAGCGCGGCGATCCGTGCCGGATCCACGCCGCTCACCCGGCCCGACTTGGCCGCGGCGGTGGCGTAGGCGATGCGCCGGTACTGGCGCCCCGCCGCCGGCACCTCGGTGTCCAGGCTCTCGGCGTCGGTGAACAGCCGTGCCTCCACCAGCCGCCGGCCCGGCGGCGTGGTCATCACCGAGGCGGTGACGGCCACCGGGCCCGGATGGGCGGCGAGCAGGCGGTAGAGCGTGGTCTTCTTGCCGCCGGCCCCCACGGCGCACACGATGCCCCTCTCGGCGCCGAAGGTTTCGAGCAGCTCGGCGTCGGTCATGGCGCCGCCTCCAGTGAGGTCGCCCGCACGCAGAGGATGCCCGGCAGGAATCCCGCCACCAGCGCCCACTGGTCGCCGCCGTCGCGGCTCGCGAACAGGTGCCCGCTGGAGGTGCCGAGGTAGAGGCCGAGGGGGGCGAGGCCATCGCTGTCGAGGCCGTCGCGGAGGATGGTGACGAACACGTTCTCCTGCGGCAGCCCCGCGGTCAGCGGCTCCCAGCTCGTGCCCGCGTCGCGCGTGCGGTAGACCCGCAGGCGCCCGCCCACGGTCGCCCGGAACTGGCTGCTGTCCTCCGGCACCGTGTAGAGCACGTCCGGATCCCGCGGGTCGGTGGCGAGGGCGTAGCCGAAGTCGCTGGGCAGCCCGGCGGTGATCTCGTGCCAGTGCCCGCCGTGGTCGTCGCTGCGGTAGGTGCCGTGGTGGCTCTGCTGGTAGAGGCGGCCGTCCTGCGCCGGGTGCACCAGCAGGCGGTGGATGCAGTGGCCGCAGGCTGGTGCCTGGCCTGGCAGGTAGGGGGCGCGCACGCCGCGATTGAGCGCATGCCAGTGGCCGCCGTCATCGTCCGAGCGATACACGCCGCCGGCGGAGAGCGCGGCGTACAGCCGCTCCGGGCGGTGCGGGTCGGCCTGTACCGAATGCACCGCGAGGCCGCCCTTCGCCGGGCTCCAGTGGGTGCGGTCCGGATGCTGATTGAAGCCGCCGAAGGCCTCCCAGTGGCGGCCGTCGTCATCGCTGACGAACACCCCCGGCGGCTCGATGCCGGCGTAGAGGCGCTGTGGGCGGGCGCCGTCGGCCGGCGCCAGGCACCAGATCATCTGCAGGCTCTCGGGGCCGTCGTCGCGCCGGTGGCGCGGCACCTCGGCCAGCGGCGCCCAGTGCCGGCCATGGTCCTCGGTGCGGTAGACGTGGATGCCCCAGACCGGATGGTGCGCGGCGGCAAAGCCGACCCCGGGGCGGCGCGGATCGAGGAACGCGGACTGCACCTCGTAGCCGGCGAGATGCGGACCCTCCACCCGCCAGTGCTGGCGCCCGGCATCGGCGCGGGCGATGAACAATCCCTTGCGCGTGCCAACGAGCACGGCGATGGCCTCGCTGGCGGCCTGCGCCCCGGACATGAACTCCTCCGCTTTTCGATCCGTGAGCAGGTACTATACCGTACGAGTTTGGAATCATTCCGATCCAGGAGGAGAGCCTTGCGCTTCCTGCGGGCCCTGCGCCTCGACGACAGCGACGATGCCATCTACGCCCGTGCGGCGCAGGCCGGTGAATGGGTGGTGCCGGGGACGTTCGTGTTCACGTTCAGCGAGCGCGAGCCGGAGCGCCTGGACGAGGGCGAGCGTGCGGCGTTCCGGCACGGCTTCCTCGGCCTGGGTTCCTTCGGCTGGACGACGCTCGCCGTGGTGGTGGAGATGCCCGAGCCGGAGCGCCGCCAGGTACTGGAGCGCCTGGCACGGCACTTCGTCGAGCACTACGGGGCGCCGGACCTCAACGCCGCGATGGAGGTGGCACGGGAAGAGGTGGCGTTCTGCGAGTCGCTCTGCACGCCGGACATCAATACCGTGCTCTCGGTGCAGCGCGAGCTTGGCGACGACGGGGTGCGCGAGGCCTTCCGCGTGCACCGGCCGCGGGCGGACTGGGAGTCGGCGCCCGTCTTCCGCATGGAGCCCGAATGAGGGCGCTGGAGCCATCACCATGAGCGATAGCCCCGAAGCCAGAACGGTCTGGCCGGTTACCGTGATCCTGACGCGGGAGCTGCGGCAGCGCGGGCCGTGGCAGTTTCCGGCCTGGAGCGTGGCGGGCGTGCTGGCCAGGGAGACCGCACCGGGCGTCACCCGCGTACACCCGGACGACCGGCGCGCGGAGTTCGTGTGGGGCGGGCTCAGCGTCCAGCTGGTGCGCTCCAATGCCGAGACCTACTGGTTTAACCTGAAGAGCGAACGCCCCTCGCTGTTCGTCGTCTGCCGTGAGGATCCGGCGAATGGCCTGATGCCGGTGCTGGTTACCCTGGACCACGACGAGGCGTCGCGTCAGGGCGAAGGCGATGGCGAGGTGTTCGCCGTCGAGTTTCCGGGCTGGCTGGAGGCGGGGGTGCGCGAGTTCATTGCCCGCCACTACCGGCCGGCGCCGCCGCGCAAGCGCAAGCCGCGCGAGGAGGAGGACTGATCATGGCCCGAGAGACGAACCCCGAGGACCGCGAGACCGGTTTTCTCGCACGCTGGAATCAGCGCAAGCGCGAGGTGCAGCGCGAGGCCGGGAGGCCGGATCCGGAGCCCGAGGCCGGCGCCCCCGAGGAGGCCGGTTCGGCGGACGAGCAGGCGCCGGCACTCACCGACGCAGACATGCCTGCGCTGGATAGCCTCGACCAGGACAGCGACGTCAGCGGATTCCTTTCCGAGGGCGTGAGCGAGGATCTGCGCCGGCAGGCCCTGCGCCGGCTCTTTCACACTCCGAAGTTCAATCTCCGCGATGGCCTGGACGATTATGACGAGGACTATCGGGCGATGATGACGCCGCTTGGCGATACCGTGACCCACGACCTGCGCCGGCAGCGCAAGCGGCTGGAGGAACGCGAGGCGGAGCGCCAGGAGGCGCTCGCCGACGTCGGCGAGCCCGTCGGCGAGCCCGTCGGAGAGGACGTCGGCAGCCGGGAACGAGTGCCTGGGCGCGGTCCGGCTGGCGACGGCGCGGGGGCGCCGGCGGGCGAGCCGCCGCGCGCGACGGAATCCAGCGCCGATGACAACGACAGTGACACCGGGCGTGCCTGACGGCCGCGGAGGCGAACGTGCTTGATATCGTTGCCAATCCCCTGCCGGAGTTGCCGGCCGCCACGGAGGCCGGCGAGGCCCGCGCGGCGGCGCTGGCGGCGCTCTCCGCGGCACCCCTAGGAACGGCTGGGTTCGTCGAATACCGCTCGCTGGGTCTGTTGCTGATCGTGGGGCCTGCGGCGCCGGCCTTCGAGGCCGCGCGTGCCCTGGCGGACCAGCTCGCCTGCGTGATCGTCGCCGAGGATGACGGGATCGGGTCCGAGCCCGAGGCCGATGTCGAGCGCTTCCTCCTCGCCCGGGGGCGTCCGTCGATCAGCGGTCACCTGGGGGCGTTTCGCGCGCTGCTCCGCAGTGACACCCATGAGGACAACCTGGCCGCGCTGGCAGCGCGCGAGCGGGAGACCTTCGATTTGGTGCTGGATCTCTCGGCGCAGCCGCACATCGGGTTCGAGCGACCTCCGCTCGGCTATTACCGCCCGGGGCAGGATCCGGAGGCCCTGGGCGAGGCGCTGGCGGTGTTGCCGGAAATGGTGGGCGAGTTCCAGAAGCCGCGCTTTTTCACCTACGACGAGCGCATCTGCGCCCATGGCAGCCGCGGCCTTACGGGCTGCACGCGCTGCCTTGACGCCTGCGCCACCGGCGCTATCCGCTCTCTGGGTGAGCGGGTCGAAGTCGACCCCTACCTCTGCCAGGGCTGCGGCAGCTGCGCGGTGGTCTGCCCGAGCGGCGCCATGGGCTATGCCTTCCCCGAGACACGGGATCTGCTGGGTGCGCTGCGCCGGGCGCTGCGGGCCTACGCCGAGCTCGCCGACGAGCCGCCTGCGGTGCTCTTCCATGATGACAGCAGCGGCGCGGAGGCGGTGGCCGCGCTGGCCGCCAGCCTGCCCGAGCGGCTGATTCCGGTGCCGGTGGAGGACGCCGGCAGCATCGGTCCGGACGTCTGGCTCGCCACCCTCGCCTTCGGTGCGAGCGACGTCCGCCTGCTGCTCCCGGAGGACGCGGAGCCCTCGCTGCGCGCGGCCACGGAACGCCAGCTCGCCCTCTACCGGGCCGTGCTGGAGGCGGTGCAGCTCGAGCCGGAGCGTATCGGCGTGGTGGCGCCGGGCAGCGGGCTCGAGGCGCTGACGCTGCATGCCGGCCACGGCCGGCGGCCGGCGGGTTTCAGCACCAGCGGCGGCAAGCGGGAGCTGCTGCAGCGGGCCTTTACCCATCTCTACCGCCCGGCCCGCGACCGGGCCACGACGCCGCTGGAGGCGGGCGCCCCGTTCGGGCGCATCCACGTCGACCAGGAGGCCTGCACCCTGTGCATGGCCTGCGCGGCGGTCTGCCCGGTGGAGGCGGTGGTGAGCGGCGGCAGTCTCCCGCGCCTGGTCTTCCACGAGGAGCGCTGCCTGCAGTGCGGCCTCTGCGAGACGGCCTGCCCGGAGGACGCGATCAGCCTGGAGGCGAGGCTGCACCTGCCGGCCTTCGCCTCGCCCACGGAACGGGTCCTCAACGAGGAGGCGCCCTTCCACTGCGTGGGCTGCGGCAAGCCCTTCGCCACCGAGAAGATGATCGCCCGCATCGGCGAGCAGCTCGCCGGGCACTGGATGTTCCGGGATGAGCGCGCCCGTCGACGCCTGGAAATGTGCGAGGACTGCCGGGTGCGCGACCTCTTCGACGAGGAAGCCTCGGGTTCCGCCCACTGAGACACGTGGCGCCCGGTGCCGCTCCAGCGTTCCAGGCGCAGTCGTCCCCGGCGAATACCACCGGAGCGATCAGGCCGATGCGGGGCAGGAGGGCCCGGGCAACGCCGGTGCTGAGCCCCGAGCGTCGCGCCGCCTGAGCGTGGCCGGGTGCGTCGGGCGACACGCTCCGATTCCACAATGTGCACGCTGCGTCGCAGCAACGATTTTCTTTGGAATTGTTCCGTTTCCGAGCTATAACTTGTCAGACGAACGGTCAGACCACATGAGGGGAACGGCGCCACGTGACTTCCCAGGCCACCGCACAGGACGAGCGCGAGTCGATGCAGACCGACAGCGAGGAGTGGCTGCGCTCTCGGGTCTACGGCCTGCTGGGCCGGCTGTTCGCGGACATACCGCCGGCGGAGGTGATCGAGCCGTTGCGCGCCCTGGAGGTGGATCCCGCGGACGGGCCGCTGGCGGAGGGCTGGCATGGCCTCGCCGAGGCGGCGCGGGCCGCGGGCGACGAGGCGCTGGACATCGAGTACCACGCCCTGTTCATCGGGCTCGGGCGCGGCGAGGTGATGCCGTTCGCCAGCTGGTACCTGACCGGCTTCCTGATGGGCCGCCCGCTGGTGAAGCTGCGTCGGGACCTGCGCGCCCTCGGCGTGGAGCGTGAGGATGACGTGCATGAGCCCGAGGATCACATCGGCGCGTTGTTCGAGGCCATGGCGTTGCTGAGCGGGCCAGAGGGCGGATCGTTCGCTGCGCAGCGGGAATTCTTCAATGCCCATCTGGCCAGCTGGGTGGAGCGATTTATGCAGGATTTGAGGGGGGCGCCCTCGGCACGCTTCTACAAGGCCGTAGGTGCCTTCGGCGAGCGGTTCATGGTGCTGGAGAAGCAGTACCTGGAGATGATCTGACAGCGGCTCGGGGTCGGCGACGGCCGCGGGCGCAGCAAACAGCCACGTTAATCGTGAACATTTACCCGGGAGGAGAGAGCCGTGAGTGCCAACCATCCCCGTAATGACAGCCGCCGCCGGTTCCTGAAGGGGCTGGTGATTGGCGGCGCCGCCGCCGGCATCGCCGCTGGCGGTTCGGCCGGTGCCCTGGCGGCGCCGGTCACGGCGAAGCCCGCCAACGCCGCGGAGAAGCCAGCCCGCAAGGGCTATCAGGAAACGGCGCACGTGCGCCGCTACTACGACCTGGCGCGGGGCTGACCGGCCCTCGCGGCGCCTGGCGCCGCTGGCCGCTGGCTCCAGACGTTTCGGAGAAGGCAGTTATGAAGCTGATCAGAAAGCAGAGCGCAGGGGGTGAGGGCGCGGCCCGTCGCGGCGGTATCTTCGGTGTCCTCGACTCGCCCATGGACCGCCGCACGTTTCTGCGGCGTTCCGGCCTGACCGCCGGCGCCGCCGCGGTGGGCGCTGCCCTGCCGCCGGCCATGATGCGCCGGGCGGAGGCCGCCGGCGGCGAGTACTCGCCCAAGGCCGATGTCCCCACCGAAATCCGTCGGTCGGTGTGCACGCACTGCTCCGTCGGTTGTGGTGTCATCGCCGAGATTCAGGACGGCGTCTGGACGGGCCAGGAGCCGGACTTCGACTCGCCGCTGAACCTCGGTTCGCACTGTGCCAAGGGCGCCGCCCTGCGCGAGCACGGCGTTGGCGAGAAGCGCGTCAAGTACCCGATGAAGCTCGAGGGTGGACGCTGGCGGCGCCTGAGCTGGGACGACGCCATCAACGAGATCGGCGACCGCTTCATGCAGATCCGCGAAGAGAATGGGCCGGATGCGGTATGGTGGTGCGGCTCGTCCAAGGCGAGCAACGAGGGTTCCTACCTGCAGCGCAAGTTCGTCGCCTTTTGGGGCACGAACAACATCGACCATCAGGCGCGCATCTGTCACTCCACCACCGTCGCCGGCGTGGCCAACACCTGGGGCTACGGGGCGATGACGAACAGCTATAACGACATGCACAACAGCAAGTGCATGTTCTTCATTGGCTCGAACGCCGCCGAAGCCCACCCCGTGTCGATGCAGCACATTCTCCGCGCCAAGGAGAACGGCGCGAAGATGATCGTGGCCGACCCGCGCTTCACCCGCACGGCGGCGCATGCGGACATGCATGTGCGATTCCGCCCGGGAACCGACGTCGCGCTGGTCTGGGGCGTGCTGTGGCACGTCTTCGATAACGGGTGGGAGGACACGGAGTACCTCCGCCAGCGCGTCTACGGCATGGACAAGGTCCGCGAGGTGGTGGCCGATTACCCGCCCGACGTGGTGGAGAACATCACGGGGGTCGACCGCGACACTGTCTTCAACATGGCCAAGACCATGGCCGAGAACCGCCCCGGGACGCTGGTCTGGTGCATGGGCGGAACCCAGCACCACATCGGCAACAACAACACCCGTGCCTACTGCGTGCTGCAGCTCGCGCTCGGCAACATCGGCGTCTCCGGAGGCGGGGCCAACATCTTCCGTGGCCACGACAACGTGCAGGGCGCGACGGACGTCGGGCCGAACTCCCATACCCTGCCCGGCTACTACGGCCTTTCGGAGGGAGCCTGGCGACACTGGGCGCGTGTGTGGGACGTGGACTTCGACTACCTCAAGTCCCGCTTCGACGACGGCCGCTACGACTCCGGGACTGGCAGCCAGGCGCATCCCATGAACATTCCCGGCATCCCGGTGTCCCGGTGGATCGACGGCGTTTTGGAGGACCCCGAGAACCTGCAGCAGAGCGCCAACACCCGCGCGGTGTTCTTCCAGGGGCACGCGGTGAACAGCCAGAGCCGCGGGCCGGAGATGAAGGAGGCCATCGAGAAGCTCGACCTGGTTGTGATCTCCGATCCCTACCCGACCCATCTCGCCGTCATGAGCGAGCGCACGGACGGCGTCTACCTCCTGCCGACCTGCACCCAGTTCGAGCAGGTGGGATCGGTGACCGCGTCCAACCGATCGCTGCAGTGGCGCGAGAAGGTCGTGGAGCCGCTGTTCGAGTCCAAGCCGGACGCCGCCGTGCTGTACCTGCTCGCGCAGAAGTTCGGCTTTGCCGAGGAGATGTTCAAGCACATCGCGGTGGACGGCGACATGCCAAGCCCGGAGGACACCCTGCGGGAGATCAACCGCGGAACGTGGACCATCGGCTACACCGGTCAGAGCCCGGAGCGCCTGAAGCTGCATCTCGAGCACAAGCGCAGCTTCGACACCACCACGCTGCGAGCGGTGGGCGGTCCGGCCGACGGCGACTACTACGGCCTGCCGTGGCCGTGCTGGGGCAACCCGGAGATGAAGCACCCCGGCACCCACGTGCTCTATGACCCGAGTCAGCCGGTCAAGGACGGTGGCCTCACCTTCCGTGCGCGCTTCGGCGTCGAGCACGACGGCGAGAATCTGCTCGCGGAAGGCTCATACTCCGTGGATTCGGAGCTCCAGGACGGCTACCCGGAGTTTACCTTCGGCATCCTGCGCCAGCTTGGCTGGCACCGGGACCTGAGCCGCGACGAGCTCCAGGCCATCGCCGACGTCGCGGGTGTCGAGCTGCCGTCGAGCCTCAACGACGCCTCCGACGAGGTGCTTGCGGCGCTGGACGGGGTGAACTGGAAGACCGACCTCTCCGGCGGCATCCAGCGGGTGGTTATCAATCACGGCTGCGCCCCGTTCGGCAATGCCAAGGCGCGCTGTGAGGTCTGGCAGTGGCCGGACCCCATCCCGGTGCACCGCGAGCCCCTGTACACGCCGCGCCGGGATCTGGTCTCCGATTATCCGACCTACGACGACCTCAAAAACACGGTCTACCGTCTGCCGACCCGCTACGCCTCGATCCAGGCGGATGACTACTCGCAGGACTATCCGCTGGTTTTCACCAGCGGCCGTCTGACCGAGTACGAAGGTGGTGGCGAGGAGACCCGCTCCAATCCCTGGCTGGCCGAGTTGCAGCAGGACATGTTCGTCGAGATCCACCCGGCGGACGCCTATGACCGCGGCATCGAGGACGGTCAGTCGGTCTGGCTGGACGGCCCTGAGGGTGGAAGCATCAAGATCAAGGCCATGCTCACCGAGCGCGTGGGTCGCGGCGTGGTCTGGACGCCCTTCCACTTCGGCGGCTGGTTCCAGGGGCAGGATCTGCTCGACCGTTACCCCGAGGGTACAGCCCCCTATGTGCGCGGCGAAGCCTGCAACACGGCGACGACGTATGGCTACGACATCGTCACCCAGATGCAGGAAACCAAGACCACGCTCTGCCAGATCCGCGCCGCCTGAGGCGGAAGAATTCTAGGAGGAGTGCCAGATGGCCAGAATGAAGTTCCTCTGTGACGCCGAGCGCTGCATCGAGTGCAACGCCTGCGTCACCGCCTGCAAGAACGAGAACGAGGTGCCGTGGGGCGTTAACCGGCGCCGCGTGGTCACCATGAACGACGGCGTGCCCGGCGAGAAGTCGATCTCGGTCGCCTGCATGCACTGCACCGACGCCCCGTGTGCGGCGGTCTGCCCGGTGGACTGCTTCTACACCACCGAGGACGGCATCGTCCTGCACGACAAGGACCTCTGCATCGGCTGCGGCTACTGCTTCTACGCCTGTCCCTTCGGCGCGCCGCAGTATCCGCAGCAGGAGGCCTTCGGCGTCCGCGGCAAGATGGACAAGTGCACCTTCTGCGCCGGCGGCCCTGTCGAGGACAACAGCAACGCCGAGTACGAGAAGTACGGCGCCAACCGCGTGGCCGAGGGCAAGCTGCCCGCCTGCGCGGAAATGTGCTCGACCAAGGCCCTGCTCGCCGGTGACGGCGACATGGTGGCGGACATCTACCGCGAGCGGATCATGCGCCGCTCCGGCAGACCGCAGACCTGGGGTTGGGACAAGGCATACGGCGAGGGCGTATAGCGCCCCCGCCGGAAGGAGTCTCCAATGCGATTACCCCTCAGGGTAGGCGCGCTGGCGGCGCTCGGGCTAACGGCCCTGGCGCTCGCCGGCTGCTACGAGTCGCCCGACGATGTCACGCTGCACGAGCCCGGGGTCTACAAGGGGCCGAGCGATCCGTTACGCAACAAGCTGGATGACGGCGAGCTCCAGCAGTCGCTGGAGCAGCGCTTCAGCGGGCAGACGGACCGGTGAGGTCGGCGATGATGCGAGCAGGAGCAGTCGCCCGCCTCGCGACCGGGGCTGCCTTCGCCCTGCTGCTCCTCGCGGGCTGCAGCAACGAGGGCGCCTACGGGGATCCCTGGACCAATCGCGCCCAGGAGGAACGCCTTGGCGACGAGGGCGAGCGCGACCCCGAGACGGCCAAGGCGCTGCGCGAGCGGGCGCGATACAACCAGGCTGACCGCTGACGGCGGCGGCGACGGAGGATGCGCAGATGAGTGATCAGGACGCAGCAAAGGCCAGGCGCCGGCGCGCCCACATGAAGGTCATGCTCTGGAGTCTGCTGGTCATCGCGCTCGGCGCGATGGTGGCGCCCCTCGGCGGATACGTCTACGTCGAGGTGGCCCAGGCGCAGAGCGGGTTCGAGAACGGCAATCCGCGGTCCGATACCTGGGGTGCCGTGCGCGAGGGCGTCAGCGGCACGACCACCGTGCAGGGTCCGGAGGCGGGCGTCCTCATCCAGAACGGGGGGCAGAACTGGCGGCAGCTGCGCAACGCCATCGCCGCCGGGGTCATGCCCTGGTTCATGGCCGCGGCGCTGATCGGCATCGCTCTGGTGATGGCGATCTTCGGCCGTAACCGGCTCGACCAGCCGCCGTCAGGCAAGGTCGTGCCGCGCTGGAAGCTCTGGGAGCGCGTGCTGCACTGGACGACGGCGACGCTGTTTATCGTCCTCGCCATTACCGGCCTCAGCCTGCTGTTCGGGCGAGCGGTGCTCATCCCGGTGCTCGGCGCGGGTGGGTTCGCCGCCTACGCCGGCTTCGCGATGACCCTGCACAATTACGTGGGCCCGGTGTTCACCGCCTGCGTGGCGATCATGATCCTGGCCTGGGTGCGCCACAACATCCCCAGCCGTGCGGACTGGGAGTGGTTCAAGGCGGGCGGCGGTTTCCTCAAGGGCAAGCACCCGCCGGCGGGCCGCATGAACGGGGGCGAGAAGGTCTGGTTCTGGTTCATCGCCCTGGTGGGTGGTCTGGTCTGCGCCACGGGCGTGGTTCTGGACTTCCCCATCTGGGGCCAGACCCGCGAGACCATGCAGCTCGCCAGCCTGGTACACGCCATCGCCGCCATTCTCTGGGTGAGCCTGTTCTTCGGCCACGCCTGGATCGGCACCCTCGGCACCGAGGGCGCGATCGATGGCATGACCACGGGCTATTCCAGCTCCGAGTGGGCGAAGCAGCACCACGATCTCTGGTACGAGCAGGTCAAGGATCAGGAAGTGGACGCCAGCGAGGTGGGCCTCACTGCCGGCAAGGCGGCAAAGACCCCATCCGAGGGCACCAGCCCCGGCTGACCCCCGGACCGTTCACGGCCTGCCTACAGGCAGGCGCCTCTGTCGAAAGCCGCGTCAGCCCATGAGCTGACGCGGCTTTTTTCATGCTGACGTGTCGTCCCGGCTCGTTCGGGCTAGCCGGCAGCCGTGAATCGGCGAGATACGCGGGCTTCCCGCAATGCATTGATCCGCGGGGCTGCGGGACGGATCAACGGCCGTGCCCGGTGCCGAGGCGGGGTGGGAGCGCGCGGGACACGCCGTGAATACGTCCGTGTAGGCTCGAAGGCGACATCCCTGTCGCCTGCGGTCCCGCGCGCTCCCACCCCGCCTCGCACTGGCGACGCCGTCGTAACTTCCGCGGCCAACGGGATGCCAGAGGGAGACGTAACCCGGCCATCGTGCAGCGCTCATTGCCTCCGGGTTCTTTCACACCCCGTTGCGGCCGGGGTGCTAGTGCCCGCGGACTGGCCAGCGGCGCCGGCAGTGCTGGGATCGGTGGGCCCGAGTGGGACCGTAGGCGAGAGGGACCTCGCCTACGAGCCTACACGGACGTATTCACGGCGTGTCCCACTCGGGCCCACCGATCCCAGCACCGGGCAACCACCGTAACGCGATGCCCGCGTCGCGGATCATCGCTCGGACAAGCCCCTGCCTCGGGGCAGGGGGCGTCGCTAAGCTCTACCCGGCCGGAGCACCTGCCCGGTACGGCCGTCGCGGATCTCCGTCGGGCCGCGGAGACCGCCAAGAGGGCCGTTCCACAGCCAGTCGAGGCGCTCGCCGAAGGCCCGGCGGACCTGCCAGGAACGCCGCAGGGCCGGGCGGCCGGAAAGATTCGCGCTGGTGGAGATGAGCGGCAGGCCCGCCGCACGGCACAGGGCGACCACCGGCGGGTGGGCGCTCACCCTGGCGGCGAGGGTGTCGCGGCCGCCGGTGAGAACGTCCGGGGCCTCTGGCGTCGCCTCCAGGATCCAGGTCACCGGCCCGGGCCAGCTGTCGAGGACGGCCGCGCGCCGCGACGCTGCCTCCGGTAGGCGGGCGAAGGGCTCGAGCTGCCCGAAATCCGCCGCAATCAGAATGAGGCCCTTGGCGGGCGGGCGCTGCTTGAGCTCGAGCAGTCGGTCGATGGCCGCCGCGTCGTCCGGCCGGCAGCCGAGGCCCCAGACACCCTCCGTGGGGTAGGCGCCGACGCCACCGGCGCGGATACGGTCAGCAACCCTCTGGAGCCGGAATCCAGCCCGCATGTCTCAGCGATGCGCGCCTGCGGGAAACACGTCAGGCGTCTCGCTTGGCGGCACGCCGCGCGGCGGTCGCGCGACCAGCCCCGCCCTTGCCAGGGGAGACGGACTTGCTGCCGGTCCCGCCAGTGCCCGCGCCCGCCCGCGACTTGCCATTGCCTGCGCCCTTCGCGGGCTTCGAAGTCTTCGCCTTGCCGCCAGCGGTGCTGGCCTTCGCGGTCTTTGTCGTCTTGCCGCTGCCCTTGGCTGCGCCCTTTCGGCCGTTGCCGCGTCCGGTGTCGGACGCCGCCTCCAGCAGCTCCCGGCAATCCTCGAGCGTGAGCGAGGCGGCATCCCGATCCTTCGGCACGCTGGCCCGCTTCTTCCCGTCGGTGACGTAATGTCCGAAGCGGCCGCGGAGGACGCGAATCGCCCCGTCCTCGAAAGTCAGCAGGGTGCGCTTCGCCTCGTTGACCTTCTTCTCCTCCACCAGCTCAAGCGCGCGGTCGCGGTCGATGGTGTAGGGGTCGTCGTCCTTTTTCAGCGAGGCGAACTGGTTGCCGAAGCGCACATAGGGGCCGAAGCGCCCGATGTTGACCGAGAGTGGCTCGCCGTCCGGGGTCTCACCCAGATCCCGGGGCAGCGTGAACAGGGCCAGTGCCTCGTCGAGGCCGATGGTCTCGATGCTCTGGCCCGGCCGCAGGCTTGCGAAGCGCGGCTTCTCCTCGTCGTCGCGGGTGCCGATCTGAACGAACGGCCCGTAACGCCCGAGACGCGCCGTCACCGGGCGGCCGCTCTTAGGGTCAGTGCCGAGCTCGCGGGCCTTCATGACCTCGCTGCGGGAGACCTGGCGCTTCTCCTCCACGCGCTCGTGGAAGGGTTCCCAGAACTCCCGCAGCACCGGCACCCAGTCCCGCTCGCCCCGGGAGATGGCGTCCAGCCGGTCTTCCAGGCGCGCGGTGAAGTCGTAGTCCACGTAGCGGTCGAAGTGGTCGGTGAGGAACTTGGCCACCACGCGCCCGGTGTCCGTCGGCTTGAAGCGGCGGTTGTCGAGAATGACGTACTTGCGCTGCTGCAGCGTGGAGATGATGGCCGCGTAGGTGGACGGCCGGCCGATGCCCCGCTCCTCCAGCGCCCGCACCAGGCTCGCCTCCGA
Organism: Spiribacter halobius; assembly: GCF_020883455.1. Lineage (NCBI taxonomy): Bacteria > Pseudomonadati > Pseudomonadota > Gammaproteobacteria > Chromatiales > Ectothiorhodospiraceae > Sediminicurvatus > Sediminicurvatus halobius. The sequence continues at coordinate 97,182 of NZ_CP086615.1, forward strand.
GTAGCGTGGCGGCGGCTCGGTGAAGTGCTGCTCCGGGCGGATCGCCCGCAATGGCACCGCCTGGCCCTCCTCGAGCGGCGGCAGGAAACGATCGCTGCTGTCGCCGCTGGCGTCGTCCTGGCCCTCCTGGTAGACGGCCATGAAGCCCGGATCCCGCACCGTGGAGCCGGTGGCGCGGAAGACCCCGACGTCCCCCGCCGCCAGATCCACCGCCACGGTGTCTATGGTGGCGTGAATCATCTGGCAGGCCACGCTCCGCTTCCAGATCAGGTCGTACAGCCGGTACTGGTCGTCGCTCAGATACCGGCGGATGGCCTCCGGATGGCGCGCCGGGTCGGTGGGGCGGATGCCCTCGTGGGCCTCCTGGGCGTTCTTGGCACGGGTGCGGTACTGGTGCGGCTTCGCCGGGAGCTTCTCGGGCCCGAAGCGCCGCTCGATCTCCGCGCGCAGGCCGTCGATGGCCTCCCGCGAGAGGTTGACCGAGTCGGTCCGCATGTAGGTGACGAGGCCCACCGTGCCGCTACCGACGTCGACGCCCTCGTAGAGCTGCTGCGCCACGCGCATGGTCTGCTGGGCGGAGAAGCGCAGCTTGCGCGAGGCCTCCTGCTGCAGGGTCGAGGTGATGAAGGGCGCGGCGGGGTTGCGCCGGCGCTGCTTCTTCTCCACCTGCACGACGCGCAGGGCGGCGCCCTCGCCGGCGGGCACTCCGCCCTCCGGCAGCCTGGCGTCAGCGTGCACCGCCTGCGCTGCACCGCCGGCCGCCTCCAGCAGGCGCTGCGTGGCGGCGCGCGCGCCGCCCTCGGCGGTAATGCTGAACTGCTCCACCTTCTCGCCATCCAGGCGGCTGAGGCGGGCAGCGAATGCCTGGGGGTCCGCCTCCGGCGCTTCCGGCGCGCGCAGGTCCGCCTCGATGCTCCAGTACTCCTGGGGCTCGAAGGCCTCGATCTCCTGCTCGCGCTCGACGATCATCCGCAGCGCCGGTGACTGCACCCGGCCCGCGGAGAGCCCGCTGGTGATCTTGCGCCAGAGCAGCGGCGAGAGGTTGAACCCCACGAGATAGTCCAGCGCGCGGCGGGCCTGCTGGGCGTTCACCAGATCACCGGAGAGCGCACGCGGGTGCCGGATCGCCTCCTGGATCGCACTCTGGGTGATCTCGTAGAACACGACGCGGTGCACGGGCTTGTCGCCCAGCACGTTGCGCTCGCGCAGCAGCTCGTAGAGATGCCAGGAAATCGCCTCACCCTCGCGATCCGGGTCGGTCGCGAGGTAGACCGCGTCGGCCTTGCGGGCGGCGCGGGCAATGGCATCCACATGCTTCGCGTTGCGCTCCACCAGGGTGTACTGCATGGCGAAGTCGTGCTCGGGGTCCACCGCCCCCTCCTTGGGTACCAGGTCGCGCACATGGCCATAGGAGGCCATCACCTCGAAATCCTTGCCGAGGTACTTGTTGATGGTGCGCGCCTTGGCAGGCGACTCCACGATGACGAGATTCTTGGCCATGAGAACGGTGTCCCGAGCGGGCCGGGCGTGGCAGGGCAGGCCGGCGGCCGGCTAGTGAGCGAGCTGTGTCGGGCTCTCGAAGATCAGGTTTTCCATCCAGGCGTAGGCCTCTTCCTGGCCCGGCTGGCTGAAGAGCACCATCAGCACCACCCACTTGAGGGTGTCCAGATCGAGCTCGTCCTCATCCAGCGCCATCATGCGCTCGATGGCCACTTCGCGGCTGGCCGGCGCCAGTATGCCCGCCTGTTCGAGAAACAGCAGGAAGCCGCGGCACTCGGTGTCGAGCTTGCCCGTCTCGGCCTCCGTGAAGATTCGGATGGAGGGCCGGCAGGGGCCGGCGAGCGGCAGCTCGCGGCTGCTGGCCAGGGCATCGAGCCAGTCCAGCGCCTTGCGGATCTCGGTGCGGGTAAACCCGGCATCGAACAGCTCCGACTCCAGATGCTCCCGGTCCGGCTGAACGGCTTCCACATCGTAGAAGTAGTTCTCGAACAGGTACATCAGGACGTCGAAAACGTTTTCTTTCATCCGCGCGCTCGATTGCCGCTGCGTGCGTAACGGCCCCCTTCGACGGCCGTCACGAGCCCCTTCAACTCTAGCCGGAGGAGCATGGAGGAAAGGGCATCGGGCGTCAATGCGGTGCGCTGCAGCAGAGCATCGAAGGGTACCGGGTCGTGACCGAGCGCCTCCAGCAGGCGGTCATAAGCCGGGTCGAATCCGTTCTCCGCCTCCGCGGGCACCGCCTCGGCGGGCGCCGCAACCGCCTCGCCGTCGCCGAGTGGCGGCAGCTCCTCGAGTACATCGCCGGCCGACTCCACCAGCTTGGCGCCCTCGCGGATGAGGGCATGGCAGCCCCGCGCCACCGGGTTGTGGATCGAGCCGGGGATGGCCAGCACCTCGCGCCCCTGCTCCAGCGCGTGCCGGGCGGTGCCCAGCGATCCGCTGCGCACGCCGGCCTCCACCACCAGGACGCCGAGGGCGAGGCCGCTGATCAGCCGGTTGCGCCGCGGGAAGTGCTCGCGCTGCACACCGGTGCCGGTCGGAAGCTCGGTGACCAGCGCCCCCTGCGCCGCGATTTCCCGGGCCAGCGCGGCATGCCGGGCCGGGTACACGCGGTCCGGCCCGGTGGCGGTGACGGCGACGGTCCCGCCACCCCCGGCCAGCGCGCCGCGATGGGCCGCGCCGTCGATGCCGACGGCGAGGCCGCTGGTGATGGTGAGACCGGCGGCGCCGAGATAGCGGGCGAAGGCATGGGCGTTGTCGAGACCGCCGGCACTGGCGTGGCGGGCGCCGACGACGGCGAGCTGAGGTGTGGTCAGCCAGGCCGGATCGCCGGTGATGAACAGCACCGGCGGCGGGTCGGCGAGCTCGGCGAGCTGGCGCGGGTAGCCGGGGTCGCGCAGGGTCAGGATGTGATGCCCCGCCGCGTCCGCCCAGCGCAGATCGGCTTCCGCTCCCGCCTCCGCCGCCCCCGCCTCGCGGTCGGCGGTGCAGATCGGCTCGGGCAGGCCTGCCGCCCGACGCTGGGACTCGCTCGCCGCGAGAAACGCCCCGGGGCTGCCGAAGGCCGCCAGGGCGTGCGCGAAGCGGCGCGGACCGATGCCTGGCAGCCGCCAGAGCACCAGCCAGTCGCGCAGTCCGCGGGTGTCGGTCAGGGGGAGCTCCTCGCCGCCTGCGAGATCAGGGGCTGCGGGCGAGATCGTTGATCCCCATCGCCCGCGAGGCCTCCATGACCAGGCCGAAGCTGAGCTGCTCCGCGGTGCGGAAGATGATGAGCTCGCCGGCCTTCTCGGCGGGCAGAGTCACGATCTCCTCGTCCTCTGCGAAGCGGTCCACCACCTCGCGGCCGCGCTTGAACACCTCCAGCACGTGCCCCGGCTCGAGACCGTCGACGCTGCCGCGGTTGAGGATGACCACATCGTACTGGCCGATCTGGGAGACCCGATCCCGGGCCGAGACGATCACCGCCTCGACGCTGCGCTCCGGCGCGCGGGGCGTGAACTGCGCCTGCAGCTCGCGCTGCTCCGTCACCAGCAGACGGTCACCGGCGCGGATCTCGCGCAGGCTCTCCGCGATACGGAAGGTCGCCGGATCCCCCTCGCGCTCCAGCCGCACCTCGCCCAGGCGCCTCGCCTCGTAGCCCAGCACCTCGCCGGTCTCCGGGTCCTCGATGGCGCCGTGCTCGCGCACCACTGACCAGCCGCGCGCCGGCTCCGCCGGCAGGCCGCGGGCATAGACCGTGTCGCCGCGGGCGCCGAGCACGCGCTCCTCGCCGCCGGCGACGATGTACGGCGCCTCGTCCAGCACCTCCCGGCCGACCACGCGGTCGCCGGTGAGGAAGGGCCGGATGGCGCTGATGGGGATGGTCTGCACCGCCTGATCCAGCGACTGCTCCCGCACCTGGGGCGAGAGCTTGACGGTACCGCCGCCGCGCTGGACCGTGAGTCGTGGCTCGCCGTCCACCACGGTCAGGCGGATGACGTCCCCCGGGTAGATCAGATGCGGATTGTCGATCTCCGGGTTCTCGTACCAGATCTCCGGCCAGTACCAGGGGTCGTTCAGGAAGCGCCCGGAGATGCCCCAGAGGGTGTCTCCCGGCTGTACGGTGTAGCGCTCGGGATGATCGTCGCGCAGGGCATCGCCGTTCTGGGCGAGCGCCGGCGCCACGGCCGCGAATGCCAGCACGCACAGTGCCCGTCGGATGGTGTGTCTGAACATCGACCTTCCCTGTGTGGAGGCTGTAACGGTGGCGGCAACCGCGGCCGGTTGGTTATAGTTGCTTGTTAATTGGCCACTTGAAGACTAGCAGCCGCACGTTGCGAGCCGCAACGCACTGACTATGGCAAAACTCGACATCCTGCAGTATCCCGACCCGCGGCTGCGAACGCGCGCCGAGCGGGTGGCGCGCGTCGACGAGGATGTGAAGCGCCTCATCGACGACATGTTCGAAACCATGTACGAGGCCCCCGGCATCGGTCTCGCCGCCACCCAGGTGGACGTGCACCGCCAGATCATCGTCATGGATCTCTCCGAGGACGGCAGTGAGCCCCGGGTGTTCATCAACCCCGAGATCCTCGGGCGCGAGGGCGAGGACAGCGCCGAGGAAGGCTGTCTGTCGATCCCGGGCGTCTACGATAGCGTGCCGCGGGCCGAGCACGTCCAGGTGCGCGCCCTCGACCGCGACGGCGAGCCCTTCGAGCTCGCGGCCGAGGGCCTGCTTGCGCGCTGCATTCAGCACGAGGTGGACCACCTCGAGGGCCGGCTGTTCATCGACTATCTCTCCGAGCTGAAACGCAAGCGCCTGCGCCGCCGCTTCGAGAAGGCGGCCCGGCAGCGCGGCGGCGCCGCTTCGGGCGCGGTCTGAACGCCTCCGCCATGGCGGCGCCGCCCCGGGTCGTGTTTGCCGGCACGCCGGCCTACGCCGTGCCCGCCCTGCAGCGGCTGCTGGACGGTGTTGCCGAGGTCTGTGCCGTCTACACCCAGCCCGACCGCCCGGCCGGCCGCGGCCGGCGCCTGCTGCCCTCGCCGGTGAAGCAGGCCGCGGAGCAGGCCGGCGTGCCCGTCGAGCAGCCCGAGCGGCTGCGCGATTCGCAGGTGCGGGAGCGGCTCGCCGCCTACGCGCCCGACGTCATGGTGGTGGCGGCCTACGGGCTGATCCTGCCGCCGAAGGTGCTCGCCATCCCCCGCCGCGGCTGTCTCAACCTGCACGCCTCGCTGCTGCCGCGCTGGCGTGGCGCGGCGCCCATCCAGCGCGCCATTCTCGCCGGCGACGAGCGTACCGGCGTGTGCCTGATGCAGATGGAAAAGGGCCTCGACACCGGACCGGTGGTCGCCTGCCGCGAGACGCCCATCACCGGCGACGACACCGCCGGTACCCTCCACGACCGCCTCGCCCGCCTCGGTGCCGAGCTGCTCGCGGCGCATCTGGCGGACTGGTGCGCGGGGCGGCTGGCCGCGACGCCGCAGCCGGAGAGCGGCGTCACCTACGCCGAGAAGATCGACCCCGCCGAGGCCTGGATCGACTGGTCGCAGCCGGCCGCGGCCCTGGCCCGCCAGGTGCGCGCCTTCGAGCCCTGGCCGGTGGCGCGCACGCGCCGTGGCGACGGCGAGCTGCGCCTGCGCATGGCCCGCGCCCTGCCAGCGCCGGCGGATGCGCCGCCGGGCACCGTTCTCGCCGCCACCGCCGATGGCCTCGATGTGGCCACCGGCGAGGGCGTGCTGCGGATCACCCAGCTGCAGGCGCCGGGCCGGCGCGCGCAGCCGGTGGCGGAGTTTCTGCGCGGCCACCGGATCGGGGCCGGTGAGCGCCTCGGCTGACTCCCGGGCCGCCGCGCTGCAGGCGGTGCTGGCGGTGACCGGCGAGGGCCGCTCGCTGGACGTCGCCCTGCCGGCAGCCCTCGCGGGCGTGGCCGAGCGTGAGCGTCCGCTCGCGAGCGCCCTGGCCTATGGTGTGCTGCGCCACCAGCGCCGGCTGGCGGCGCTGCGCGATGGCCTGCTGCAGCGCCCGCTGCGCCCCCGGGACGCCGACGTCGCCGGGATCATCGACCTCGGCCTCTATCAGCTGCTGGAGACCCAGGTCGCGCCTCACGCCGCGGTGGCGGAGACGGTGGCGCTGTGTCGCCAGCGGCGCAAGGCCTGGGCGGTGAAGCTCGTCAATGCCGTGCTGCGGCGCTTCCAGCGCGAGCGCGACCGGCGCGTCGCGGCGGTGGACGCCGACCCGGTGCTGCGCCACTCCTGCCCGGACTGGCTCGACGCCGCCCTGGCCGAGGCCTGGCCGCAAGACCGTCCCGCCCTGCTCGCCAGCCAGAACGCCCGTGCGCCGATGACGCTGCGGGTGAACCGCCGCCGCGTAACGAAGGAGGCGGTGCAGGCCGAGCTCGCCGCCGCCGGTCATCCCGCCGCGCCCGTGCCGGGGCTGCCCGACGCCCTGACCCTGCACGCCCCGGCGGCGGTCACGGCGCTGCCGGGCTTCGCCGCTGGCTCGCTGTCGGTGCAGGACGCCGCCGCTCAGCTCGCCGCCCCGCTGCTTGCCGCCGAACCCGGAGACCGGGTGCTTGACGCCTGCGCGGCGCCCGGCGGCAAGACGGCGCATATCCTGGAGACTGCCGACGTGTCGCTGCTCGCCCTGGACCGGGCCGAGGCGCGCCTGCCGGCGATCCGCGAGACCCTGCAGCGGCTCGGCCTCGAGGCCACGGTGGCGGTCGGCGATGCCGCCCGGCCCGACGACTGGTGGGACGGGCGGCCGTTCCAGCGCATTCTGCTGGATGCGCCATGCTCAGGGACCGGCGTCATCCGCCGCCACCCGGACATCAAATGGCTGCGCCGGCCTGCGGACATCCCCCGCCTCGCCGCGCAGCAGGCGCGGCTGCTGCGCGCCCTCTGGCCGCTGCTCGCCCGTGGCGGGCGGCTGGTCTACGCCACCTGCTCGGTGCTGCCGGTGGAGAACGAGGCCGTGGTGGCCGCGTTCGCCGATGCCACCAATGATGCGACGGCGGAACCCGTGACGCTTCCGGTGGGGCGGGCGCTCGGTTACGGTCGGCAGATCCTCACCGGGGAAGCGGATATGGACGGTTTCTACTACGCGTGCCTGCGCAAGTCCTGACAATGCGGCCGCGGCGTCCGCCTGGCGGCGGACGGCTGCAGCGCTGGCTGCGGGGCGGGCTCTTGGGGGCGATGCTCGCCGCGGCCACTGTTGCCGGCAGGGCCGACGAGGGCGCCTTCAGCGTGCGCGATGGCGAGCTCTCGCGGCGTGACGGTATCGTCTACCTGGACGCCAGGCTCGACTACCGCCTGAGCGATGCCGCGACGGAGGCTATGGAGAACGGCGTGCCGCTGGTGATCGTGCAGGCGGTGCAGGTGACCCGCGAGCGCCTCTGGGGCTGGTGGTGGGATGCCGTCGTGGCCGGGCTCACGCGGCGCCATCGCCTGCAGTATCATGCCCTCAGCCGCCGCTACGTCCTCACCAACCTCAACACCGGCGACAGCCGCAGCTTTCGCACGCTGAACGCGCTGCTGCCGGCGCTCGGCGAGATCGAGGATCTGCCGGTGATCGACAGCGCCCGCCTGCAGCCCGGACAGCGTTACCGGGTGCGGCTCGCCACGCGACTGGATGTCGACGCGCTGCCGCGGCCGCTGCGCACCGTGGCCTATCTGTCCGATGCCTGGGCGCTGGACAGCGGCTGGCGGCAGTGGGAGCTAACGCCGTGAAGCGCTTCCGCCGCGAGGGGCTGTTCCGCATCGGGCTCTGCCTGATGCTGCTGCTGTCGCTGTACCTGCTGACGGCCGCCACCGAGAACTCGGCCCGCTTCGGGCGCCTCTACGTCTGGCTGCTGCTGCTGAACGGCGTCGTGCTGGTGGCGCTGGTGGGGCTTATCAGCCACAACCTGTGGCGCCTGCTGCGGGGGCTGCGGGAGCGCCAGGTGGGCAGTCGCCTCACGGCCCGGCTGATGGCGCTGTTCGTGCTGCTGGCCGTGGTCCCGGGGCTCGTGGTCTACAGCTTCTCCATGCAGTTCCTGCAGAGCGGCGTCGACAGCTGGTTCGACGTGCGCGTCGAGGAGGCCCTGGACGACGCCCTGGCCCTGTCCCAGGCCTCCCTCGACCAGCGCATGCGCGACATGCTCCAGCGCGTGGAGGAGGCGGCGGACGCCCTGGCGGACGTCCCCGACGGCATGGTGGCCCTGACCCTGGGCGATCTGCGGGCGCGCACCGGGGCCTCGGAGCTCACCCTGCTCGGCGACAACGGCCGCATCATCGCCGCCAGCAGCCTGGATACCGAGGACATCCTCCCGCACCGGCCGGAGGACGAGATCCTCCTGCAGCTGCGCCAGGGTCGGCCCTATGTCGGTCTCGACCCGATCGAGAACGCGGGCCTGCACATTCGGGCCCTGGTGCCGGCGCCGAACCCCGACAGCCCCAGCAGCAACCGTGTGCTGCAGGCGCTGTTCCCGGTCTCGCCGCGCATCGACGACCTGGCGGAGGATGTGCAGCAGGCCTTCAGCGAGTACCGCGAGCTCTCCTACCTACGCGAGCCGCTCAAGGACAGCTTCGTGCTGACCCTGTCCCTGGTGCTGCTGCTGTCGCTGCTGTTTGCGGTGTGGTCCGCGTTCTACCTGGCGCGGCGCCTTGTGGCGCCCATCAGCGGGCTGGCCGAGGGCACCCGGGCCGTGGCGGAAGGCGAGTACGGCACCCAGCTCCCCCCGGCCGGCAACGACGAGCTCGGCTTCCTGGTGCGCTCCTTCAACGACATGAGCCGCCGCGTGGCCCAGGTCCGGGATGCCGCCCGGCGCGGGCAGGTGATGGTGGAGGCCCAGCGTGCCTATCTGGAGACGGTGCTCGCGCGGCTGTCCTCCGGCGTGCTGGCGCTGGACCGCGAGGGTGGGCTGCGCACCCACAATCAGGCGGCGGCCACCATCCTCTCCGTGCCCCTCGCCGACGCCGTGGGCCAGCCCCTGAGCGCGCTGGAGGGCGCGCATCCGGACTTTGCCCCGTTCGCCCGGCTGGTGGAGGCGCACCGCGAGGCCGGGGATTCGGAATGGCGCGAGGAGCTCACCCTCGATACCAGCGAAGGCCGGCGCGTGCTCATGTGCAGCGGCGCGGCCCTGCCCGGGGGGCCGAGCAGCGGCGGCCACGTGATCGTCTTCGACGATGTCACCACCCTCATCCAGGCTCAGCGCGATGCCGCCTGGGGCGAGGTGGCGCGGCGCCTCGCCCACGAGATCCGCAACCCGCTCACCCCCATTCAGCTCTCCGCCGAGCGACTGCAGCACAAGTTCGCCGACCGCCTAGACGGCCAGGATGCCGAGTTCCTGGAGCGGGCCACGCGCACGATCATCCATCAGGTGGACACCATGAAGGCCATGGTCAAGGCCTTCTCCGAGTACGCGCGCCCGCCGGTGCTGGACCTGCAGGCAGTGGACCTCAACGCCCTGATCCAGGACGTGGTCGAGCTCTATCGCGGCGAGCGCGAGCAGCCCCAGTTCAGCCTCGCCCTCGACCCGGCGCTGCCGCGCCTGAACGCCGATCCCGGCCGGCTGCGCCAGCTGCTCAACAACCTCATCCGCAACGCCCTGGAGGCGGCGCCGCCGGAGCAGCCCTGCCGGGTGACGCTGGCGACGCGCCGCGGCGAGGGCCGTTACGCCGACCAGGTGGAGCTGCGGGTGCGCGACAACGGCCCCGGATTCTCGGACGAGGTGATGAGCCAGCTGTTCGAGCCCTACGTCACCACCAAGGCGCGCGGGACCGGGCTCGGCCTGCCGATCGTCAAGAAGATCGTCGAGGAGCACAATGGGGTGATATCGGCGCGCAACGTCGCCGGCGGGGCCCAGATCACCGTGCGCTTTCCCGCGCTGGCCGTGCGCGGCCTGGCGGCGGGCGGGCGCCGTGCCGGTTCAGGGGAGCGGACATGACCACGAGCCATGTTCTGGTGGTGGACGACGAGCCGGACATCCGCGAGCTCGTCCAGGAGATCCTCGAGGATGAGGGCTACGAGGTGGCTACCGCCGACAGCGCGGCGGCCGCCCGCCAGGCGCGTCGCCGCCGGCGGCCGGACCTGGTGCTGCTGGACATCTGGATGCCCCACGAGGACGGCATCACCCTGCTCAAGGAGTGGGCCGGCGAGCACGGGCCCGACTTCCCGGTGGTGATGATCTCCGGCCACGGCACGGTGGAGACGGCAGTGGAGGCGACCCGACTCGGGGCCGTGGACTTCGTCGAGAAGCCCCTGTCCATGGGCAAGCTGCTGGTGACGGTGCAGGAGGCGCTGGCCCGCGGGCGGCGCAGCGGTGTCGCCGCGAGCCAGGCGGTGATCGAGCCGGTGGGCCACAGCCAGGTGATGCGCGGCCTGCGCGAGCGCGCCGCGCGGGTGGCGGCGAGCGACAGCTGGGTGCTGATCTCCGGCGAGGCCGGCAGCGGGCGCAAGTGCCTCGCGCGCTACCTGCACAGCCTGAGCCCGCGCGCCCAGGGCCCGCTGGTGGAGCTCGCCGCCGGCGCCATCGCGGGGGATGGGGCGGCAGAGGAGCTCTTCGGGCGCGAGCGTCCGGGGACGCCGGAGCATCCCGGGCGGCTCGAGGCAGCCCGCGGCGGCACGCTCATCCTGGACGAGGTGGCAGACCTGGACGCCGAGGCGCAGACCCGGCTCATCTCGGCCATCGAGGCCGGGCGCTTCCAGCGCGTGGGCGGCACCGCGGAGATCGCCCTGGATCTGCGGCTGATCGCCCTCACCCGCCACGATCTGGCCGAGGAGGTGCGCGCCGGGCGCTTCCGCGAGGACCTCTACTACCAGCTGAGCGTGGTGCCGATGGAGATGCCGCCGCTACGCCAGCACGTGGAGGATATCCCGGAGCTGCTGAGCTTCTACGTGGATCGGCTGGTGGATCAGGAGCACCTGCCCTACCGGCGGTTCTCGGTGGCGGCGCAGAACCGGCTACGCAACCATGCCTGGCCGGGCAACGTGCGCGAGCTGCGCAATCTGGTGCAGCGCCTGCTGGTGCTGGGCGAGGGCGTCGAGATCGGCGTGGACGAGGTGGAGCGCGCCCTCGGCGAGACCACCGCCGAGGGCGAGTCCGGCAGCGAGTGGCCACCGGAGCTCTCCCTCGACCTACCCCTGCGCGAGGCCCGCGAGGCCTTCGAGCGCACCTACCTGCAGCACCAGCTGAAACGCGCCGAGGGCAGCGTCGCCCAGCTCGCGCGCCTCACCGGCATGGAGCGCACCCATCTCTACCGCAAGCTCCGCGCGCTGGGCATCGATCCGAAGGAGGGGGCGTGAGCGCTTTGCGCTCACCAGTTCAAGGTTCTCGGTTCAAAGTTCAAAGTTAAGGGGGGACGTTCAGGGTTCTCAGTTCACAGGTCAAAGACCGTCGCCGCCAGGCACTGCGCGCTACCACTGCCGGAGCGGGAACGGGCCTTCACGGCTTCGGTCTTTGAACCTTGAACTTTGAACTTGGAACTCTCGCGAAGCGAGCGCATGAAAATCATCATCCTGGGCGCTGGTCAGGTCGGAAGCACTGTGGCTCAGAACCTGACCAGCGAAGACAACGACATCACCGTGGTGGATACCGATGCCGGGGTGCTGCAGGAGCTGCAGGACCGGCTCGATCTGCGCACGGTCACCGGCAGTGCCACCTATCCGGACGTGCTGGTCCGCGCCGGGGTCGATGACGCGGACATGATCATCGCCGTCACCGACTCCGACGAGGCGAACATGGTCGCCTGCCAGGTGGCGGACACTATGTTCCACACGCCCACCAAGATCGCCCGCGTGCGCGCGGTGGAGTATCTCGCCTGCCCGCAGCTGTTCTCCCCCGACGCCCTGCCCATCGACGTGCTGATCAGCCCCGAGCAGCTGGTCACCCAGTACGTCAAGCGCCTGATCGAGCATCCCGGCGCACTGCAGGTGCTGGACTTCGCCGACGGCAAGGTGCGCCTGGTGGGCGTGCGCGCCTACTACGGCGGGCCGCTGGTGGGTCAGGAGCTGCGCACGCTGCGCGAGCACATGCCGGGGGTGCAGACCCGCGTAGCCGCGATCTTCCGCCGCGGCAGCGCCATCATCCCGGAGGGTGACACCGTCATCGAGGCGGGCGACGAGGTGTTCTTCGTCGCCGCGCGCAAGAACATCCGCGCGGTGATGAGCGAGCTGCGGCGGCTGGAGAAGCCGGTCAAGCGCCTGATGCTCGCCGGCGGCGGCAACATCGGCAAGCGCCTCGCCCAGGCCATGGAGGGGCGCTACCAGGTGAAGATCATCGAGCGCAGCCTGCCGCGCTGCCGCGCCATTGCCGACGACCTCAAGAAGACCATCGTCCTGCGTGGCGACGCCGCCGACGAGGACCTGCTGCTCGAGGAGAACATCGAGAACACGGACGTCTTCTGCGCGCTCACCAACGACGACGAGGCCAATATCCTCTCCGCCATGCTCGCCAAGCGCCGCGGCGCGCGGGTGGTGATGGCGCTGATCAACCGCCCGGCCTACGTCGATCTGGTGCAGTCCAGCGAGGACATCGACGTCGCCATCTCGCCGCAGCAGGCGACCATCGGCAGCCTGCTGGCGCACATCCGCCGCGGTGACGTGGTCAACGTGCACAGCCTGCGCCGCGGCGCCGCCGAGGCCATCGAAGCCATTGCCCACGGCGATGCCGGCAGCTCCTCGGTGGTGGGGCGGCGCATCGACGAGATCCGCCTGCCGCGGGGTACCACCATCGGCGCCATCGTCCGCGGTGACCAGGTGCTGATGGCGCATCACGACACGGTCATCGAGCCCGAGGACCACGTCATCCTGTTCCTGGTGGACAAGAGCCGCCTCGCCGATGTCGAGAAGCTCTTCCAGGTGGGCGTGACGTTTATCTAAGAGTCTACGGCGCAGACTCCCGGCCCGGATGTCTCACCGATCCGCGCCCGCAGCCGCGAATCGGTGAGACATCCGGGCTAGACTGCGACGCTCATCAAACCGCGCCCGCCGCCGTTGTGCAGTAAAAGGCGCGGGCCAGACATGGAGCCGGTGAATGCATCTCGACGCCGTCCAGCGTGTGCTCGGCGTGCTGCTGATGGTGTTCAGCATCACCATGCTGCCGCCGGCGCTGGTGTCGCTGGCGGCGGGTGATGGCGTCTACGAGGCGTTCCTGATCACCTTCGCGGTGCTGCTGGCCATGGGCGGCCTGCTCTGGCTGCCGGTGCGCCGCTCGCGCCGGGAGCTGCGCACGCGGGACGGCTTCTTCATCGTCGCCATGTTCTGGATCGTGCTCGGCGCTGCCGGCGCCCTGCCGCTGCTGATCGACCAGGAATCGACGCTGGCGCCGGTGGACGCCCTGTTCGAGAGCATTTCGGGGCTCACCACCACCGGGGCGACGGCCATCGTCGGCATCGACGATCTGCCGCTGTCGGTCCGCTACTACCGCCAGCAGCTGCAGTGGCTCGGCGGCATGGGGATCATCATCCTCGCGGTGGCCATCCTGCCCATGCTCGGCATCGGCGGCATGCAGCTCTATCGCGCAGAGCTTCCGGGGCCGGTGAAGGACGCGAAGCTCACCCCGCGCATCGCGCAGACGGCGAAGGCGCTCTGGTACATCTACATCGGCCTGACGGTGGTCTGCGCCCTGGCCTACTGGCTTGCGGGCATGACGCCCTTCGATGCCGTGGGCCATGCCTTCAGCACCATCGCCACCGGTGGTTTCTCCACCCACGACGAGAGCATCGGCTACTTCGACAGCCCACTGATCCAGATGATCGCCGTGGTGTTCATGCTCATCTCGGCGGTCAACTACTCGCTGCATTTCATGGTCTGGCGCCGCCGCAGCACCGAGCCCTGGCGCAGCGACCCGGAGCTGCGCGTGTTTCTGGGCGTGGTGGTGGTCATGACCGTGCTGATCCTGGGCGGGCTGCTGATCTACCAGGCCGCCCACGACCTGCCCCGGGGGGAGACCTGGCATCACGCCATCTTCCAGGTGGTCTCCTTCGCCACCACCACCGGCTACACCAGCGTGCCCCACTACACCTGGCCCGCGTTCCTGCCCGTGCTGCTGCTGTTCCTGGCCTTCATGGGGGGCTGCGCCAACTCCACCTCGGGCGGGCTCAAGGTGGTGCGCGTGCTGCTGCTCTGGCGGCAGGGCTCGCGCGAGATCATGCGGCTGATCCACCCCCAGGCGCAGATTCCGGTGAAGATCGGCGCCCGCCCGGTGAACGAGCGGGTGATCGACGCGGTGTGGGGGTTCTTCGCCACCTACGTGGTGCTGTTCACCGTGCTGATGCTCACCCTGATGGCCATGGGGCTTGATCAGGTCACGGCCTTCTCGGCCACGGCCTCGGGCCTCAACAACCTCGGCCCTGCCCTCGGCGACGTCGCCGCCAACTTCGCCGCCGTCGGCGCCGGCCCCAAGCTCGTGATGTGCGTGGCGATGATCATGGGGCGGCTGGAGATCTTCACCCTGCTCGTGCTGTTCACCCCCGCCTTCTGGCGCCGCTGAGGCGGCGCCGGAAGGCGGGGGTGAGTGGCAAGTGGCAAGTGGCAAGTGGCAAGTTGAAGACGGGACGACCTACAGGCGCCAGCGCGCGCGGGGAAGGTTTGCTTCGATCTTGCAACTTGCAACTTGCAACTTGCAGCTCGCGACTTGCCACTTTGAACTCGACCGCTCCCGCCTCCATGGTCGAGATCATGGGACGGACCACCACAGGCTTATGAACATAGAGGCGCTGGAAAAAATGATCGCCCGCGGGCAGGACAGCGCCATGCTGCGGCTGACGCTGGGTAATGCCTACGCCAAGGCCGGCGATGCCGAGGCGGCGATCGGGCATCTGCGTCAGGCGGTGGCGCTGGATCCGGGCTACTCGGCGGCCTGGCGGGCGCTTGGCAGGCTGCAGCTGCGGGGTGGCGACGAGGCCGCCGCCCTCGAGACATTCCGGCAGGGGCTCGCCGCAGCCCGGGAGAAGGGCGACATGCAGGTGGTGCGCGAGCTGGAGGTGCGGGTGCGGCGGCTGGAGGGGAAGTCGAGGGACGAGTAGGACCGGCCGTGCCAGCGGTCCCTGGGACCGGCTGGCACGAAGCGGCGGCCGGTAGGAGGCGTGCCTTCACGCGGAAATCGTCCTTGTCCCATTGCATGGCGCCCCGGTGATTCGCGGCGAGGGCGCCGCGTGTGCCGGTTTCACGGCCTCCTCGGCGACGCTCGACCGGCGGCGGGGTGATGCGCACCCGTCGCCAGCGAACGGTGCCGTCTACACTTGCGAGGGCGGGATACCCACCTCACGAACATTCCTGGGAGGAACAACCATGAGCTGGCAGAAGCAGACCGAGGAAATGATCTCCGGCTGGACGGCTACGCAGCGTCGCCTCTGGGACAACTGGATGGAGGCGGTGAAGGGCGTCGCGCCTGGCGCCGAGCAGTGGCAGCAGGAGTACCACAAGCACCTGGACAACTGGGAGCAGGCGGTGCGGGAGGCGCTGTCCCGCCAGCAGGAGCTGGCCGGCTCGTGGCGCCTGCCAATGGCGGACGATGCCGCCGGCCGCGAGGCGGCCGAAGCGTGGATGACCCGTGCCCAGGAGATGATGCGCACCTGGACGGAGACCCAGATGAAGCTCTGGGAGGGCTGGGTCCAGAGCATGGGGCGCGTGGAGGGCGGCAAGCCCGACGCTGCCTGGGAGGAGCACGCCAAGCAGGTGATGAACGCCTGGCAGGAGGCGGCGAACCATGCCCAGCAGGCGCTGGCCGAGTGGAGCCAGAGCGTGGGCAGTGTCCCGCCAGGCGGCGGCAGTGGCGGCAGCGGCAGCGGTAGCAGCAGCGGTGGTGGTCAGAAGTCCAAGCGCAGCGGCGGCAGCCGCAGTGGCGGCTCGGGCCGCGGCGGCTCGGGCAGCGGCGGGAGTTCCGGCTCGGGCGGCAGCGGCGCCCGCTCCGGCAAGTCATCCTGAAGCCCCGAAGCCGAAGCCGAAGCCGAAGCCGAAGCCGAAGCCGGAGCCGGAGCCGGAGCCGGAGCTCGAAGCCGGAGCCCGGGCACCTGGCTCCGGCTTGGGCAGGCCGCCCATCGCCAGCCGTGACAGCGTCGCGGCGCTGCCCGGCAGCGCGCAAGCCAGGGACCGGATAAAAGAACCGATCCTGATTACGCATATTGCTCAGCCATAGTTGTCGGTCGCGTATCCGCGGTGCCGCGAGCGGGTTGGAGGCCGTGCCGGGGGTGACGCGGGGCGGGAGCGTCCCGGACACGCCGTGAATCCGTCCCTGGAGGCTCGTAGGCGAGGTCCCTCTCGCCTACGGTCCCGGGCGCTCCCACCCCGCCCCGCATCGCAGACGTGGGTGGCGTCTTCCGCGACGGGAAGGCTGTCGGGAAACCCGTAGGTATGTTGGCGTCGGGGACGTAATCAGGAATAAAAAAATGCCGGCCCTATCCCTGGGCCGGCTGATGGTCTTCCCGAGTGGAACGCGCGATACCGGCGCCCATATAGGGCGGGGGGCAGGGGCCGGTATCGTCTTACGAGGTTCCTGTTCTGGCCGGGTCGTCCCTGATCCGGCGCGGACGCTTTCCCGCGAACGCAACGCTAGTCTCTCACCCTGATGTCGGTCTGGCTGTCGGCTACCGCCGACAGCTTTTGTAGGAAATGGCTTACACGCTCCAGGGCTCGAGGGACGGAGGTGGTCATGATCGGACTGTTGCAGCGGGTCAGCGAGGCAAGCGTGCGTGTCGGCGGTGAGACCGTCGGCGCCATCGGCCCGGGGCTGCTGGTGCTGGTGGGGGTGCAGCGCGGTGACGACGAGCGCGCCGCTGCACGGCTTCTGGAGCGCCTGCTCGGCTATCGGGTGTTTCCGGATGCGGCCGGGCGGATGAATCTCTCCCTGGCCGATACGGGGCACGGGCTGCTGCTGGTGCCGCAGTTCACGCTGGCGGCGGACACCCGCAAGGGGACCCGCGCGAGCTTTACCCCGGCGGCCCCGCCGGCGGAGGCCGAGCGCCTCTTCACCGTGCTCGCCGAGCGCGCCCATGCCGCCCATGCCCCGGTGGCCGCGGGGCGCTTCGGCGCGGACATGCAGGTCAGCCTCGTCAACGACGGCCCGGTCACCTTCTGGCTCGAGGCCCCGCCGCGACCTTGATGGGTTGCCCAAAGGCGAACCTGTGGCGACTCGCCGGGCTTCGGGGTGTTCAACACAACGACACAACGAGCACAACGGTGCACAACGTCCAAGAGTGTCTGTCGCCAGCCTTCATCACGTTGTGCTCGTTGTGTCGTTGTGTCGTTGTGTTTATCCAGCCGCCCAAGACGATAGGCACGTGACTCCCTGCGTCATGGGCTGCGTGCTATCCTCCGCGCGTCATTTGCCGGGACGGGGCCCGCATGGCCGATCGCACCGCCACCATCGAGCGTCGCACGCTGGAGACCGGGATCCGGGTCCGGCTCGCGCTGGACGGCACCGGGCAGTCGGATATCGACACCGGGCTGCCGTTCTTCGATCACATGCTGGACCAGGTGGCGCGCCATGGGCTGCTGGACCTGGAGATCGCCGCCGCGGGTGACCTGGAGATCGACGGCCATCACACGGTCGAAGACGTCGGCATCTGCCTCGGTCAGGCCTTCGCCGAGGCCCTTGGCGACAAACGCGGGCTGACCCGCTACGGGCACGCCTACTGCCCGCTGGACGAGGCCCTCGGCCGGGTCGTGCTCGATCTCTCCGGCCGCCCCGGCCTGCAGTTCCATGCCGAGTTTCCGCGCGAGCGCATCGGCGCCTTCGAGACCGAGCTCACGCGGGAGTTCTTTCAGGGTTTCGTCAACCACGCCGCGGTGACCCTGCACGTGGACAGCCTCCGCGGCGAGAATGCGCATCATATCGCGGAGACCCTGTTCAAGGCCTTCGGGCGGGCGCTGCGCGTGGCCTGCACCCGCGACCCGCGCCTCGGGGACGCCACGCCTTCCACCAAGGGGGCCCTCTGAACGGGGCCTGCCGGGAGCACGCGGCATGAGCGTGGCAGTGATCGACTACGGCATGGGCAACCTGCGCTCGGTGGCGAAGGCGCTGGAGCACGTCGGCGCGCGCCAGGTGCGCATAACCGACGATGCCGACGCCATCGCCGGGGCCGAGCGCGTGGTCTTCCCCGGTCAAGGGGCGGTGCGCGACTGCATGAGCGCGCTACAACGGCACGAGCTGGTGGACGTCATCCGCGCGGCCATCACGGCGCGGCCGTTCCTCGGTGTGTGCATGGGCATGCAGGCGCTGATGACGCGCAGCGAGGAGAACGAGGGTGTCGCGGCGCTGGACGTCTTCCCCGGCGAGGTGCGCCATTTCCGCCGCCTCACCGGCGGCGATCCGACGCTGAAGATCCCGCACATGGGCTGGAACGGCGTGCGTCAGGTCCGGTCCCATCCGTTGTGGGCCGGGGTGGCGGATGGCGAGCGCTTCTACTTCGTGCACAGCTACTTCGTCGCGCCCGAGGAGGACGCGCTCACCCTCGGGACCAGCGACTACGGCGCGCCGTTCGCCGCGGTCATCGGCCGCGGCAACGTGTTCGCCACCCAGTTCCACCCGGAGAAGAGCCAGCAGGCCGGCCTGCGGCTGCTCGCCAACTTCCTGGCGTGGGACGGCACCGACTGATCGCCGCGACGACTGAGGACGCAATGCTGCTGATACCCGCCATCGATCTGAAGGACGGCAAGTGCGTGCGCCTGCGCCAGGGGCGCATGGATGACGAGACGATCTTCTCCGACGATCCGCTGGCGGTGGCGGAGCAATGGATCGCCGCCGGCAGCCGCCGGCTGCACCTGGTAGACCTGAACGGCGCCGTGGCCGGCTTCCCGGTGAATGCGGACATCATCGGCCGTATCGCCGAGGCGTATCCGGACGTCGAGATCCAGGTGGGCGGCGGCATCCGCAGCTTCGACGTCATCCAGACCTATCTCGACGTCGGCGTGGACTACGTCATCATCGGTACCCAGGCGGTGCGGGCGCCGCACTTCGTCGACGATGCCTGCCTGGAGTTTCCCGGGCACATCATCGTCGGCCTCGATGCGAAGGAGGGCATGGTGGCCACCGACGGCTGGTCGAAGGTGTCCTCGCGCTCGGCCGCGGAGATGGCGCAGCGCTTCGAGGAGGCCGGCGTGGAGGCGATCGTGTTCACCGACATCGGCCGCGACGGCATGATGCGGGGCGTGAACGCCGAGGCGACGGCGAAGCTCGCCCGCGCCATCGAGATTCCGGTGATCGCCTCCGGCGGGGTGAGCAGCATGGAGGACGTGCGCGAGCTCTGCGCCGTCGCCGGCGACGGCGTCATGGGGGCCATCGTCGGGCGGGCGCTCTATGAGGGCAGCCTCGACCTCGCCGAGGCCCAGCGCCTGGCCACTGAGCTCTGCGCGGCCTGACATGGGGCTCGCCAAGCGCATCATCCCCTGCCTCGACGTGGACGCTGGCCGCGTCGTCAAGGGCGTGCGCTTCGTCGACATCCGCGATGCCGGGGACCCGGTGGCCATTGCCCGCGAATACGATCGCGCCGGTGCCGACGAGATCACCTTCCTCGACATCACCGCCAGCCATGAGCAGCGCGAGACGCTGGTGCATGTGGTCGAGGCGGTGGCGGCGGAGGTCTTCATCCCGCTCACCGTCGGCGGCGGCATCCGCTCGGTGGCGGATGTCCGCCGCATGCTCAACGCCGGCGCGGACAAGGTCGCCATCAATACCGCAGCGGTCACCAGCCCCGAGCTGGTGAGCGAGGCGGCCGGGCGCTTCGGCGCCCAGTGCATCGTGGTGGCGGTGGACGCCAAGCGCGTATCCGCCGAAGACGAGCCGGGGCGCTGGGAGGTCTTCACCCACGGTGGGCGCAAGCCCACCGGTATCGACGCCGTGGCCTGGGGGGCGCGCATGGCCGAGGCCGGCGCCGGCGAGCTGCTGGTGACCAGCATGGATCGCGACGGCACGCGGCTTGGTTTCGACACGGGGCTCACCCGCGCCATCTCCGAGGCTGCCGGGGTGCCGGTGATCGCCTCCGGCGGCGTGGGCAACCTCGAGCACCTCGCCGCCGGGATTCTCGAGGGCCACGCCGATGCCGTGCTCGCCGCGAGCATCTTCCACTTCGGCGAGTACAGCATCCGGGAGGCCAAGGACTATCTCGCGAGACGGGGCATCGAGGTGCGCCGGTGAGCTGGCTCGACGCCGTGGCCTGGAACGCCGACGGCCTGGTGGCCGCCATTGCCCAGGATGCGGACTCCGGCGAGGTGCTGATGATGGCCTGGATGGATCGCACGGCGCTGGCCCGCACCGCCGAGCTCGGCGAGGCCGTGTACTGGTCGCGCTCCCGCGGACGCCTCTGGCACAAGGGCGAGACCTCGGGCCACGTGCAGCGCGTGCGGGAGCTGCGCCTCGACTGCGACGGCGACGTGGTGCTGCTGCGCGTCGAGCCGGTGGGGGGCATCGCCTGCCACACCGGCCGCCGGACCTGCTTCTACCGGCGCCTGGCCGGGGATGCCTGGCAGGCGGTGGAGCCGGTGCTGCGCGACCCGGACACCATCTACGAAGGGGAGCGCCGTGAGTAACGACACCCTCGAGCGCCTCGCCGCCGTGCTGGAGGCGCGCAAGGGCGCGGACCCGGGCAGCTCCTACGTGGCCGGCCTCTACGCCGGCGGCCTCGACCGTATCCTGAAGAAGGTCGGCGAGGAGGCCACGGAGACCGTGCTGGCCGCGAAGGACGGGCAGCGTGAGCAGATCGTTTATGAGACCGCCGATCTGTGGTTCCATACACTCGTGATGCTGGCCCATTGCGGATCGGGGCCGGCGGAGGTCCTCGCCGAGCTGGAGCGCCGTTTCGGCCTTTCCGGTCTCGACGAGAAGGCATCGCGGCATAACGACTAGGTCCGCCCGGTGGAGCGCCGCGCTCCCGCATTTCCGGGTGGATCCGACAGGCCCTTGCGGGAGGCATTTCATGGGTTTTGGTGGCATCAGCGTCTGGTCGCTGCTCCTTATTCTCGTCATCGTGCTGCTGCTGTTCGGCACCAAGAAGCTGCGCAACGTGGGGTCGGACCTCGGCGGCGCGATCAAGGGCTTCAAGAGCGCGATGAGCGAGGGCGAGAAGGAGGCGAAAGAGGTCAAGGACAGCGTCGAGAAGTCCGGCGAGGAAGGGGAGCAGGCCGGCGCCCAGGTGGAGCATCGCGAGCAGAGCGGCGAGTCCGCGGGCGCGACCGACACCGGGCAGGAGCGCGAAAAGCGCCAGAGCTCGTCCTGATCCGGTTGGCCGGTCGGTCAGCCCATGTTTGACGTCAGCTTCTGGGAGCTGCTGATCATCGGCGTCGTCGCGCTGGTGGTGGTCGGCCCGGAGCGACTGCCGGGGCTCATGCGCACGGTAGGGCTCTGGGTCGGGAAGGCGCGCGCGTCGTTCCAGTCCATCCGGGACGAGGTGGAGCGCGAGGTCCACGCCGAGGGCCTGCGCGACACCCAGCGCGCCCTGCAGAAGCAGGCCCGGGAAACCGAGCGCCAGGTGCGGGACGCCGTCGATTCCGGCGAGTCCCGTGCCCGGGTACAGGCGCGCAGCCCGGGCGATACGGGCGCGCCGGCCGCGGGCGCGACGGAGGCCGGGAGCTCCGCCGCCGACGCGAGCGCCACGGGCGGCGAGGAGCCCAAGGCCGGAAGCGAAGCCGGCCCGGCGGCCGCGGCCGCCGGGGCGCGCAAGCCGGCGGCCGGTAACGAGTCCGGGCAGGGATGAGCCGCGTGTCCGACCACCAGGATCGCATGGACGAGGATCGCCCTCTGCTGACGCATCTCCTCGAGCTGCGCAGCCGCCTGCTGCGCTGCGCGGTGGTGGTGCTGGTGGTATTTCTCGCCGTCTACCCCTTCCGCGAGGAGCTCTACGGGGCGCTCGCGGGGCCGCTCATGGCGGTGCTGCCGGAGGGCGCCTCGATGATCGCCACCCAGGTGGCGACGCCGTTCCTCATCCCCCTCAAGCTGGCCCTGGTGGCGGCGTTCTTCGTCAGCATCCCGTACCTGCTCTACCAGCTCTGGGCCTTCGTCGCGCCTGGGCTGTACCGGCACGAGAAGATGCTCATCTGGCCGCTGCTCGTCTCCAGCGTGGCGCTGTTCTATGCCGGCATGGCCTTCGCCTATTACGTGGTGTTTCCGCTGGTGTTCAGCTTCTTCGCCGCGGCGACGCCGGAAGGCGTGTCCATGATGACGGACATCGGGGAGTACCTGTCCTTCGTCATCACGCTGTTCTTCGCCTTCGGGGCCGCCTTCGAGGTGCCCATCGCCACCATCCTGCTGGTGCGTACCGGCGCCACCACCCGCGAAGCGCTGGCGAGCAAGCGCCCCTACGTGATCGTGGGGGCGTTCACCATCGGCATGGTGCTCACGCCCCCGGACGTCATCTCCCAGGTGCTGCTGGCAGTGCCGGTGTGGCTGCTGTTCGAGCTTGGGGTGATCCTGTCCCGTTGGTTCACGCCCAACGGGGATGAGGCGCGCGAGGAGGACTGACCCGGCCCGGCGTTTTGCTTACCTAAAGGTAAGAAATCGCAGGCACCGCCCCCGCTGCACCCTGCCCAAGGCCGCTCTGTTGCCGGCAAAGCCGCGCCAAGCTTGCGATTCCAGTCGCCACCGCGTATCGTCAGTGGCCACGTCGGCGCCCGCCATCCGCGGCCACCAGGTCGCACCGGGTGCGCGCCGAGTGCCCTCCTGCGGTGGCGCGGAGTCCACGATCGATGCAGCTCGCCGGCGATGGCGACAGCCACGGAGCCCGGAGAAGCTGGCCACTGGCCGGTTGCACAGCCGCCGTACTCCTCCTGCCCTGTTTCCCGGACGCCTGCCGCGCCGTGCCCGCGCCGAGTGGCGCGAGCGGGCGGCTGCACTACCTTATCCTGAGGGGGTGCGTCCGCATCCCCGCCAGCGACAGTCAGGTGAGTCATCCATGAGCGGTGCATTCGAGCAGTTCCTGCGCAACTCCTATCTGAACGCCAGCAACGCCACGTTCATGGAGGCGCTCTACGAGACCTACCTGCGGGATCCGAGCGCCGTGGAGCCGGAGTGGCGGTCCTACTTCCAGGGGCTCGAGGCCGGCGACAGCAGCGCCGGGCGGGATATCCCGCACTCACCCATCCGCCGCGAGTTCGAGCGCATCGGCCGGAGCAACGGCCAGCGCCGCGGTGGCGCCGTCAGCGAGGCGATGGAGCCGGTGGCGGCGCAGAAGCAGGCGGCGGTGCTGCGACTGATCAACGCCTACCGCGTCCGCGGCCACCAGCATGCCGATACCGACCCGCTGGAGCTACGCGCGAAGCCCGACGTCCCCGACCTCGATCCGGCCTTCCACGGCCTCACCGATGCGGACATGGACACGGTGTTCAACACCGGCTCGCTGTTCGCCGAGGAGCGCCTGCCGCTGCGCGACATCATCGCCCTGGTCAAGGAGGTGTACGCGGGCAAGATCGGCTCCGAGTACATGCACATCACCGACACGGTGCAGAAGCGCTGGATCCAGGAGCGCCTCGAGCGGCCGCGGGCACGGCCGGACCTGAGCGCCGAGCAGCGCCGATACCTGCTGCAGCGGCTGGTGGCCGCCGAGGGCATCGAGAAGTACCTCAACAGCAAGTACGTGGGCCAGAAGCGCTTCTCGCTGGAGGGCGGGGAGACGATGATCCCCATGCTCGACGAGGTGGTGCAGCGCGGCGGCAGCCACGGCATCAAGGAGCTGGTGCTGGGCATGGCCCATCGCGGCCGGCTGAACGTGCTGATCAATCTGCTTGGCAAGTCGCCGAAGGATCTGTTCGCCGAGTTCGAGGGCGACTACGAGGTGGACAACGCCAGCGCCGGCGACGTCAAGTACCACATGGGCTATTCCTCGGACATCAAGACCCGGGGTGGCCCGCTGCACCTTGCCCTCGCCTTCAACCCCTCGCACCTCGAGATCGTCAACCCGGTGGTGGAGGGCTCGGTCCGCGCCCGCATGCAGCGGCGCAAGGATTTCCAGGGCGACGAGGTGCTGCCGGTGCTGATCCACGGCGACGCCGCCTTCGCCGGCCAGGGCGTGGTGATGGAGACCTTCCAGCTGTCCCAGGCCCGCGGCTTCTTTACCGGTGGCACGGTGCACATCGTGCTGAACAACCAGATCGGCTTCACCACCTCCAATCCGCTGGATGCCCGCTCGACGTTCTACTGCACCGAGGTCGCGAAGATGGTGCAGGCGCCCATCTTCCACGTGAACGGCGATGACCCGGAGGCGGTGCTCTTCGTCACCCAGCTCGCCATGGACTATCGCCGCGAGTTCCGGCGCGACGTGGTGGTCGATCTCATCTGCTATCGCCGCCACGGCCACAACGAGGCGGACGAGCCCTCGGCCACCCAGCCGATGATGTACCGGAAGATCAAGGCGCGGGACCCGGTGCGCAAGCTCTACGCCGACCGCCTGATCAGCGAGGGCGTGATCGACGCCGACTCCGGCAAGAAGCTGGACCGGGAGTACCGGGACAAGCTCGACAACCAGGAGATCGTGGCGCCCAACGCGCTGGACGCGGTCCACAACGACTACGCGGTGGACTGGTCACCGTACTTCAACGCCCGCTGGGACACGGAGATCGAGACGGCGGTGCCGCTGGAGAAGATCCGCGCCCTGCAGGAGAACCTGCAGCGCCTGCCGGAAGGCTTCGAGCTGAATCCGCGCGTGGCGAGCGTGATGGAGAGCCGGCGCAAGATGGCCGCCGGAGCGCTCGCCATGGACTGGGGCTTCGCCGAGACCATGGCCTACGCCAGCCTGCTGGACGAGGGCTACAAGGTCCGCCTCACCGGGCAGGACTCCGGCCGCGGTACCTTCTTCCACCGCAACGCGGTGCTGCATAACGCCGTGGACGGGGCCACCTACATCCCGCTCAAGGACATCACCACCGAGCCGAACGACTTCACCGTCATCGACTCGCTGCTGTCCGAGGAGGCGGTGCTCGGCTTCGAATACGGCTTCGCCACCGCCGACCCGACCACCATGGTCATCTGGGAGGCGCAGTTCGGCGACTTCGTCAACGGCGCCCAGGTGGTCATCGATCAGTTCATCGCCTCCGGCGAGACCAAGTGGGGGCGTCTCTGCGGGCTGACCCTGTACCTGCCCCACGGCTACGAGGGTCAGGGCCCGGAGCATTCCTCGGCGCGCCTCGAGCGCTTCCTGCAGCTCTGCGCGGAGCAGAACATCCAGGTCTGCGCGCCCTCCACCCCGGCGCAGTTCTTCCACATGATCCGCCGGCAGATGGTGCGCAAGTGGCGCAAGCCGCTGGTGGTGATGACCCCGAAGAGCCTGCTGCGGCACAAGCTCTCCACCTCGGTGCTGGACGACCTCTCCCGGGGGCATTTCCAGCTGGTCATCGACGAGATCGACGAGCTGCGCGCCCGGGACGTGCGCCGGGTGGTGCTCTGCAGCGGCAAGGTCTACTACGACCTGCTCCAGGAGCGGCGCAAGCGCGAGCTCAAGGACATCGCCATCGTGCGGGTCGAGCAGCTCTACCCGTTCCCGGAAAACGACCTGGCTGCCCTGCTCAAGCGCCGCTACAAGGGGGCGAAGGAGGTCATCTGGTGCCAGGAGGAGCCGAAGAACCAGGGGGCGTGGTACCAGATCCAGCATCATCTGCAGCACTGCATCACCCGCGAGCAGCGCCTCGGCTACGCCGGCCGCGAGCCGTCGGCGTCGCCGGCGGTGGGCTATGCCAAGGTCCACCATGAGCAGCAGCGCCGGCTGGTGGACGACGCCCTGAGCTGAGCGCCCGGGGGCTCGGCCCCCGTCCGGTCCCGGTCTGACGCAATCCGCCGCGGGGGCGCGGCGGCGAGAACAAAGCGAGGAGTCGATGAGCACCGAAGTCAAGGTACCCGCCCTGCCGGAGTCCGTCAGCGAGGCCACCGTGGTCACCTGGCACAAGCAGAAAGGAGACACGGTCGAGCGTGACGAGAACCTGGTGGACCTCGAGACCGACAAGGTCGTGCTGGAGGTCCCGGCGCCCGACGACGGGGTGCTCGGCGACATCCTCAAGAGCGAGGGTGACACGGTGACCGCGAACGAGGTCATCGCCATGCTGGAGGCCGGTGGCGGCGGCAGCAGTGGCGGCGGCGAGGCTGCGGCGGAGAGCCAGCCGGCCGCTCCGGAGACCTCGTCCGCGGCAACCGCCGGCGAGACGCAGCAGGCAGCGGCGTCCGAGCCAGCCGCGGCCCCGGCGCGCGGCGATGGCGACGTCGCCCCCCTGAGCCCGGCGGTGCGCCGCATGGTCGCGGAGCACGAGCTCGATCCGTCGCGCATTCCTGCCACTGGCCCCGGGGGGCGCATTACCAAGGAGGACGTGGTCCGGTATCTCGACAACGGCGGCGATGCCGCCCCGCAGCCCCAGGCACCGGCCCCTGCCCCTGTCGGCCGTTTCAGCCAGGAGCAGCCCGCCCGCTCGCCGGAGGCCGAGGCCATGCCCGCCGGCGGCGAGGCGCCGGCGGGGGAGCGCCCGGAGCGCCGGGTACCCATGACCCGCCTGCGCCAGCGCATCGCCGAGCGACTGGTGGAGGCGCAGCAGACCGCGGCCATGCTCACCACCTTCAACGAGGTGAACATGCAGCCGGTCATGGAGGTGCGCGGGCGCTACAAGGAGCGCTTCGAGAAGGCCCACGGCATCAAGCTCGGCTTCATGTCGTTCTTCGTGAAGGCGGCGGTGGAGGCATTGAAGCGCTTCCCCTCGGTGAACGCCTCCATCGACGGCAAGGACATCATCTACCACGGCTACTACGACATCGGCATCGCCGTCTCCACCGAGCGGGGCCTGATGGTGCCCGTGCTGCGGGACGCCGATCAGCTCTCCTTCGCCGAGATCGAGAACGCCATCGCCGACTTCGGCCAGCGCGCCAAGGCCGGCAAGATCGGCCTCGAGGAGCTCACCGGCGGCACCTTCACCATCACCAACGGCGGCATCTTCGGCTCGCTGGTGTCGACGCCGATCCTCAACCCGCCGCAGAGCGGCATCCTGGGTATGCACAAGATCCAGGAGCGACCCATGGCCGAGGATGGTCAGGTGGTGGTGCGGCCGATGATGTACCTGGCCCATTCCTACGACCACCGCATCATCGACGGCCGCGAGGCCGTGCAGTTCCTGGTCACCATCAAGGACATGCTGGAGGACCCGGCACGGCTGCTGCTCGAGGTCTGACCCCGCGCACCGTCGCCGCGCGGTGCTGCCGGCGCCGCGAGGACCCCACTAGCCCGATTAGGGAGTGAACATGGCTGATTCCTACGACGTCATCGTCATCGGCGCCGGCCCCGCCGGCTACGTCGGTGCCATCCGCTGCGCCCAGCTCGGCATGAGCGTGGCCGTGATCGACGAGTTCGTGCGCAAGGACGGCGAGCCGTCCCTCGGCGGCACCTGCCTGAACGTTGGCTGCATCCCCTCCAAGGCCCTGCTCGACTCCTCCGAGCAGTACCACCGGGTGCACTCGGAGCTCGCCGGTCACGGCATCAAGGTGCAGGGCACGAGCCTCGACGTGCCGCAGATGATCAAGCGCAAGGACAAGGTCGTCGCCGACCTCACCGGCGGCATCAAGCAGCTGTTCAAGGCGGACAAGATCGACTGGCTGCAGGGCCACGGCAAGCTGCTCGCCGAGCGTCAGGTGGAGTTCACCCCGCACAAGGGCAACACCCGTACCCTGAAGGCCGAAAACGTCCTGCTCGCGACCGGGTCGCGACCCATCGACATCGGTGCCGCCCCCACGGACGGCGAGCGCATCGTCAACTCCGACGGCGCGCTGGAGTTCACCGAGGTGCCGAAGCGCCTCGGTGTCATCGGCGCCGGGGTCATTGGCCTGGAGATGGGCAGCGTCTGGAGCCGCCTCGGCTCAAAGGTGGTGCTGCTGGAGGCTCAGGACACCTTCCTCGCCCCGGTGGACGAGCAGGTCGCCCGCGAGGCGAAGAAGCTCTTCGAGAAGCAGGGCCTGGAGATCCGGCTCGGCTGCCGGGTCACGGAAACGCGCAAGGGCAAGACGGTTAGCGTCCATTACGAGGACGCGGACGGCAAGCAGACCATTCAGGTGGACAAGCTCATCGTCTCCGTCGGCCGCCGTCCGCACACCGATGGCCTCGCCTCGGAAGACGTCGGCCTGCTCACCGATGAGCGCGGCTTCGTGCACGTCAACGACCACTGCGAGACCAATATTCCGGGGGTCTTTGCGGTGGGGGACGTGGTGCGCGGCCCCATGCTGGCCCACAAGGGCTCGGAAGAGGGCGTGATGGTGGCCGAGCGCATCGCCGGCAAGCCGGGACACGTCAACTACGAGACCATCCCGTGGGTAATCTACACCGACCCGGAGATCGCCTGGGTGGGCCGCACCGAGGGGCAGCTCAAGGCAGCGGGCACGCCCTACCGCACGGGGACCTTCGGCTTCGCCGCCACGGGCCGCGCCCGGGCGATGGACCGCGCCTCGGGCATCGTGAAGATCCTCGCCCACGGCGAGACGGACCGCATCCTCGGGGTGCACATGGTCGGCCCCCAGGCCAGCGAGCTGATCGCCGAGGCGGTGCTGGCCATGGAGTACGAGGCCAGCTCCGAGGATCTCGCCCGCACCATCCACGCCCATCCGACCCTCTCGGAGGCGGTCCACGAAGCGGCTCTCGCGGTGGACAGGCGCGCCATCCACAAGGCCAACTGAGCTCGCGACCCGCAGGTCGCGCGCGGCGCTGCCGTGCGCGACGGAAGAACAGGCATCCCGCGACTCTCAGGAGCGTCATCGCGTGGTGCCCGGGTCGAGGCGCGTCCGCGGCGACAAGGGTTCATCGAGGCTTTCGGGCGGGGCGGTGTCGTGTACCCCGTCCCGGGACACGCCGTGAATCCGTCCGTGGAGGCTCCACTGCGGCATCCCTGCCGCAGAGGGTCCCGGGACGGGGCACACGACACAGCCCAGGCAGCCACCGGGGCTAATCCGCGGCGGGCACTGTGCATTCGCCTGCCGGCGTGTCGGGTACCGCCTGCGGCGGTTCCCGACCTACACCTCTCGACCGCTCCCGTCTTCTGCGGCTCCTGCCCCGGGCACCACGTGACACTGTGTCGTGTCGTCGCGGATCCAGGCTAAACGTCGCACGCGGCTGCGCCGCGCACGACCTACGGCTATTGCGATGACGTAAGCGGCTGAACTTAATGAGATTTGGGAAACGCCAACCCGCCGCTGTAAACTCCCGGCAGCGTGGCGTTCTGCGGCGCAACACGAGGGCTGACGTGGCTGGGGCCACAGGGGGAGGAGAGCCATGGCGAGTCCCGAATCCGCTGGTGCGCGCTTCCGGCGTGCGGTCGAGGAGGAGCGGCCACTGCAGGTGGCCGGCGCGATCAACGCCTACAGCGCCCTGCTCGCCGAACGGGCCGGCTTTCGCGCGCTGTATCTGTCCGGCGCCGGCGTCGCCAATGCCTCCTACGGCTATCCCGACCTCGGCATCACCCAGCTCGCTGACGTCGCCGAGGACGTCCGCCGCATCGCCGACGTCAGCCCTCTGCCCCTGCTGGTGGATATCGATACCGGCTGGGGCGGCGCCTTCAATATCGCCCGCAGTATCCGTGAGCTTACCCGCGCCGGTGCCGGAGCCGTGCATCTGGAGGATCAGGTCCAGGCCAAGCGCTGCGGCCATCGGCCGGGCAAGGCGCTGGTGTCCGCCAGCGAGATGGTGGACCGGGTCAGGGCCGCCGTGGACGCCCGGCCCGATCCCGCGTTCGTGATCATGGCGCGCACCGACGCACTGGCCAGCGAGGGGCTGGAGGCGGCCATCGACCGCGCCGGGCGCTACGTCGAGGCCGGCGCGGACATGATCTTCGCCGAGGCGGTGACCGAGCTCGACCAGTACCGCGCGTTCACCCGTGCCGTGGACGTCCCCGTGCTCGCCAACATCACGGAGTTCGGCCGTACGCCGCTCTTTACTGTCGAGGAGCTGGGGAGTGCCGGGGTGCGCCTGGTGCTCTATCCGCTCTCCGCCTTCAGGGCGATGAGCCGGGCCGCCGAGGCGGTGTACGCCGCGATCCGGCGGGACGGCACCCAGCGCGAGGTGCTGGACAGCATGCAGACCCGGGATGAGCTCTACGCAGTGCTCGGCTACCACGACTACGAGCGCAAGCTCGATGAGCTCTTCTCCCGCGACGGCGGCGAGGGCTGAACCCGAAACGGCAAGCGACGAGGACTGCTCATGACCGAGAACCACGCCGGCCTGCGCGGCATTACCGCCGGCGATACGTCCCTGTGCACGGTGGGCAAGGACGGCACCGGCCTCACCTACCGCGGTTACGACATCCACGACCTGGCGGAGCACGCCCGCTTCGAGGAGGTGGCGCACCTGCTGGTGTACGGCCATCTGCCCACCCAGGCGGAGCTGGACGCCTACGAGCGCAGACTGCAGGCGCTGCGCAGCCTCCCGTCCGCCCTGCGCGAGGTGCTGGAGCGCATTCCGGCCGACGCGCATCCGATGGACGTCATGCGCACCGGCGCCTCCGTGCTCGGCAACCTGGAGACGGAGCAGAGCTTCGATGAGCAGGACTGGCACATCGACCGCCTGCTCGCGGCCCTGCCCGGAATCATCACCTACTGGTATCGCTACAGCCACGACGGCGTGCGCGTGGAGACGGCCAGCGACGATGCCTCCATCGGTGGCCACTTCCTGCATCTGCTCCACGGCAGGGCCCCGGACCCGGTACACGAGAAGGTGATGCACGCCTCGCTCATCCTCTACGCCGAGCACGAGTTCAACGCCTCGACCTTCACCGCGCGGGTCTGTGCCTCGACGCTCTCGGACATCCACTCCTGCGTCACTGCGGCCATCGGCTCCCTGCGCGGCCCGCTGCACGGGGGTGCCAACGAGGCGGCGATGGCGATGCTCGAGCAATGGTCCGACCCCGATCAGGCTGAGCGCGAGCTGCTCGGCATGCTGGAGCGCAAGGACAAGGTGATGGGCTTTGGCCACGCCATCTATCGCGAGAAGGATCCGCGCAACGCCATCGTCAAGGCATGGGCGAAGCGCCTCGCCGAGCAGGTGGGGGACACGACACTGTACCCGGTCTCCGAACGGGTCGAGGAAGTGATGTGGCGCGAGAAGCGGCTGTTCCCCAATGCCGACTTCTTCCACGCCAGCGCCTATCACTTCATGGGCATCCCGACGAAGCTGTTCACGCCGATCTTCGTGATGTCCCGGGTCAGCGGCTGGGCGGCACACGTCAAGGAGCAGCGCGCCAACAACCGCATCATCCGCCCGAGCGCAACGTACACGGGCCCGGAGCTGCGCCCGTGGGTGCCCATCGAGGAGCGGGGGTGATCGACGCGGGTCGACGTAGGTCGTGCACGGCAGAGCCGTGTCCGACATCCCGTGCTTTCCCACCGGCCACGGATCAGCTGCCACGGCTGGAGAGGTCGGAGTGCGGGGCCTCCCGACGGGACCCTAGGCGGCAGGGATGCCGCCTTGGAGCGTACAGGGATGTATTCACAGCGTGTCCCGTCGGGAGGTCCCGCACTCCGGCCCGGGCACCGGGCGTCCATGAGCCGGCCCGCTTCTCCGCGGGCTTATCTGACGGAGAGGGGATGTCGCAAACGGCTCTGCCGTGCACGACCTACGTCACGCCGACTGCAAGCACAGAAGACGAATCAGAGGAGCCCGCACCATGAGCCAGGATCACCGCAGCGCCAAGCGCCCGAAGCCGGACAAGCTCCTCACCGAGCTCGGCAAGTACGTCACCGGCCCGGCGCCGAAGTCCGACGAGGCCTATTCCACCGCCCGCCACTGCCTCATGGATACCCTCGCCTGCGGCATGCTGGCGCTGCAGTATCCGGCCTGCACCAAGCTGCTCGGCCCGGTGGTTCCCGGCGCGGAGATGCCCGACGGCGTGCGCGTGCCCGGCACGCCCTACCGGCTGGATCCCGTGCAGGCGGCCTGGAACATCGGCGCCATGGTCCGCTGGCTCGACTTCAACGACACCTGGCTCGCCGCCGAGTGGGGGCACCCCTCGGACAACCTCGGCGCCATCCTCGCGGTGGCCGACTACCTCTCCCGGCGTGCCGTGGCGGCCGGGCGCAAACCGCTCACCATGCGTGACGTGCTCACGGCCATGATCCGCGCCCACGAGATCCAGGGCGTCATCGCGCTCAACCACAGCTTCAATCGCGTGGGGCTCGACCACGTGCTGCTGGTGCGCCTTGCCTCGGCCTGCGTCGCCATGGGTCTGCTCGGGGGCTCAAAGGAGGACGTGGCCACGGTAGCGAGCCACGCCTTCCTCGATGGCGGCGCCCTGCGCGCCTACCGGCATGCGCCGCAGGCGGGGCCGCGCAAGAGCTGGGCGGCGGGCGACGCCTCTTCCCGCGGCCTGCGGCTCGCCTTGATCACCGAGCGCGGCGAGCTCGGTTATCCGGCGGCGCTCTCGGCGCCCACCTGGGGGTTCCAGGACGTCCTCTTCGGCGGGAAGAAGATGAAGCTCGCCCAGCCGCTTGGCAGCTACGTCATGGAGAACATTCTCTTCAAGATCTCCTTCCCGGCCGAGTTCCACGCCCAGACCGCAGTGGAGGCGGCGATGACGCTGCATCCCGAGGTGGCCGGGCGCATCGACGAGATCGAGCAGGTGATCATCGAGACCCAGGAGGCGGGCGCGCGGATCATCGACAAGACCGGCCCGCTCAGCAACCCGGCGGACCGGGACCACTGCATCCAGTACATGGTCGCGGTGCCGCTGATCTTCGGCCGCCTGACCGCGGACGACTACGAGGACGCCATCGCCGCCGACCCGCGCATCGATGCCCTGCGCGAGAAGATGGTGGTGAGCGAGAACAGGCAGTTCTCCAAGGAGTACCTGGACCCCGACAAGCGCGCCATCGGCAACGCCGTGCAGGTGGTGTTCAGGGACGGCAGCAAGACCGAGCGCGTCGCCGTGGACTACCCCGTCGGCCACCGCCGCCGCCGCAAGGAGGGCATCCCGGTGCTGGTGGAGAAGTTCGAGAAGGCCCTCGCCACCCGCTTCGCCCCCCGCCAGGCAGAGCGCATCCGCCACGCCTGCGCGGACCAGAAACGGCTGGAGAAGATGGCGGTTAACGAGTTCGTGGATCTCTGGGCGCTTTAGCGCCCGGAGATCCACGAACAGTGGCAGGTTCAACGTTCAAAGTTCAAAGACCGCCGCCGCGTTGTCTGTGCCGGTTCCGCGGCCTCTCCGCACTTTGAACCTTCAACTTGCAACTTTGAACTCTGAAGCGCCAGCGCCCGCTGTCGTGAGCCGCCGAAGGCGCTCACGACAGCGGGCGCTGGCGCTTCAGTACGTAGCGCTCCAGCACGTCCCGCGTGGTCGGGTCGGTGTCCTCGAATTCGATGCCGAGCATGCGCTCCTTGCCGGCGCCGTCGCCGCGGCTGACGCGTACCACCCGGCCGTGCAGGTCCAGCGGGCCGCTGCCGGCGAGCTGGAGCTGGAGGTCGACCCGGCGGCCGCCGCGGGGTACGCGCTCGGGGCTGGCGCGCAGGGCGATGCCGGTGGCGGAGAGATCATGAACACCGGTGGCGCGCAGCTTGCCGCTGCTCTCGCGCACCTCCACCTCGTGCGCGGCGGGGCGCACGCGGGCGGCGCGCGGGCGGGCCCCGAGCTCGACGATGCGCGGCTCCTCCAGGTACAGCGCCAGCGGGAACCCCGCCGGCGGGCGCTCCACGCGCAGCGCGAAGCGGTAGAGGAGCTGGCCGCGGACGGCGCTGAGCTCCAGACGATCGCTGCCGAGCAGCTCCATGAGCGCGACGGCATCCGAGCTGCCCGGGTCGAGCACCAGGCGGCGGTCGGCCGCAGTGGTCTCGGCGCTGCCGGGCTCGGCAAGCAGATCGCGCAGGAAGTCCAGCTCCTCGGCGTCCAGCTGACGGCTGTCCACGGTCGCGCCCTCCCCGCTGACCTTGAGCGGCTCATGTTGCGCGCCGGTCCCCTCGGCCGCAAGTCGGTTGACCCCCGGGCCCGCCGCCGCCATCTTTGCCGCTTCGCGCGATCCGTGACGCCTGGGGGAGGCGAGCGCTCATGAAACTCTGGATCGGCAAGCTGCTGGGGGCAGTGTTCGGCTACCTCGCCGGCGGTCTGCTGGGCGGCTTCATCGGTCTGCTGGTCGGGCACTGGTTCGACCGGGCCCTCGGCGGCGGGGTGCTGGGGCGTGCCCGGCGGCAGGTGGCGACGGCGGTGTTCTTCCGCTCGGCCTTCGTCGTCATGGGGCACGTGTGCAAGGCGGACGGCCGCGTCACCGCGGCGGAGATCGGCGCTGCCGAGCGGGTCATGGCCCACATGGACCTCAACGCCCGCCAGCGCGAGCAGGCCATCGAGTTCTTCCGTGCCGGCCGCGACGGCGAGGCGGACCTGGACGAGGCGCTGCGCCAGTTCCGTCGCCACTGCCGCGGCCACGTGCAGCTGGTGCGCATGTTCCTCGAGATACAGATCCAGGCGGCATTGGCCGACGGTGATCTGCAGGACGCGGAGCACGAGATCCTGCGCCGGATCGCCACCGCGCTCGGCCTCTCGGAGGCGGACTTCGCCCGCCTGGAGAGCATGCTCGGCGCCCGTGCCGCGGGTGGTGGTCCGGGTGCGCCGGCGGGCGAGGCCGAGCTGCAGCGGGCCTATCAGACCCTGGGCGTCTCCGAGGACGCGAGCGACGCCGAGGTCAAGCGGGCCTGGCGCAAGCTCATGAGCGAGCACCATCCGGACAAGCTGGTCTCACAGGGGCTGCCCGAGGAGATGATGCGGCTCGCCAAGGAGCGTGCCCAGGAGATCCAGGCCGCCTACGACACCATCAAGCGCGCCCGCGGGCTGCGGTGAACTGACGGCGGCGATGTCCATCTAACAGCGGCGACCGCACGTCAGGGGAGTGTGTCGGGATGCCGTTACGCAATACCACACGGCGCTGGGGCGGCGTTGCGCAGCTGTTCCACTGGGTAATGGCGATCGGGATCTTCGGGATGATGACGCTCGGCTGGATCATGGTGAACCTGCCCATGGGGCCGACCCAGTTCCAGCTCTACTCCCTGCACAAGTCCCTGGGCATCACGCTGCTCACGCTGGCGGTGCTGCGCCTGGTCTGGCGGCTGGCCAATCCGGCCCCGCCCCTGCCGGCGGACATGGCGCCGTGGGAGCGGCGGCTCGCCGGGGCTACCCATGTGGTGCTCTACGGGCTGATCTTTGCCATCCCGCTGTCGGGTTACGTCATCAACTCGGCGGCGAATTTCCCGCTCAACGTGTTCGGGCTGTTCCAGATCCCGAACCTCACCCCCGAGAGCGAGCGGCTGGAAACCATTGCCAGCTGGACGCATCTGACGCTGTTCTGGGTGCTCGCGGGGCTGCTGGTGCTGCATATCGGCGGCGCCCTGCGCCATCACTTCATTCAGCACGACAACGTGCTCCGGCGGATGCTGCCGGGGCGTGAACCCTGACCAATCCGGAGGACCGCAATGCGCTGGCTCGCAATGCTCGCGGCGCTGGTCGCCATCCCGGCCACGGCCGCGGACAACTG
Organism: Spiribacter halobius; assembly: GCF_020883455.1. NCBI lineage: Bacteria > Pseudomonadati > Pseudomonadota > Gammaproteobacteria > Chromatiales > Ectothiorhodospiraceae > Sediminicurvatus > Sediminicurvatus halobius. The sequence goes on from NZ_CP086615.1 coordinate 132,584, forward strand.
GCAGATCCTGCAGGAAGACAGCAGCCTCACCTTCGAGGCCACCCAGCAGGGCGGCACCTTCGATGGTGGATTCGAGCGTTTCTCGGCAGAGATGCGCTTCAGCGCCGATGATCTTGCCAACAGCGGCTTCGACGTCACCGTGGATGTCACCAGCATCGACACGGGCAGCCGGCAGCGCGACCGCGAGCTGCCGAAGGCGTCCTGGTTCCACTTCGACGAGTACCCCGAGGCGACCTTCCGCACCACGGAGATCCGTGCCGTCGACGGCGGCTACGAGGCGGTGGGCGATCTCACCATCCGCGGCAACACCCACGAGATCGTGCTCCCGTTCACCTGGGAGACCCAGGGCGACACCGCCCGAATGGACGGCGAGGTCACCATCGACCGCACCCGCTACGGCGTCGGCCAGGGCGACTGGGAGGACCCGGACGCGGTGGGCCACGAGGTCACCGTGATCGTCGACCTGACGCTGGAGCGGGATGCCTGATGGGCGCTCGCGGGATGGAGAAATCGCCGATAAGCAGCCGCGGGCGGGCAGTCCTCCGAGCGGACAGTGCTCTGCCGGCCGGGCGTGTCTGTGCCAGGGACCGTAGGCGAGATCCCTCTCGCCTACGGTCCCTGGCACAGACACGCCCGACCAGCCTGAGGTCTCCTTGGCTGATCCGCGACTGTGAGGTCCTAGCCAGCGCTATCGGCGCGGCCCCAACGTCCTGCTCGATTACAGACCTCGATTGGCCAGCCTGCCGCCTACGGTCCCGGGACCAGACACACGACACCGGCCGTCACGGCTTGCGAAACGGGACACTAGGATCCCTACTGACTGATCCGTGCGGAATAGGTGATGGTCCGGCTGGCACCGGGGTCCAGACTCACCTCCCGCCGCAGGGTGCCCGCGTCGGTGCGGGTCCAGCTGTCGGCGCCCTCGGTGAGCTGCCATTCCCCGGGCAGGTGCTCCTCCAGGATCACCGTCTCCGGCGAGGCCCCCACGTTGCGCAGCGCGATCTCCCAGGCCACTGCATAGCGGCGCTCGCCGAGGCGCTGGTAGTCGGTCTGGGTGCGCTCGGCGAGCAAGCTGAACGCCGTGCCGAGGGTGAGCTCGAAGCCCTCTCCGGGGGGCGTGTGGCCGATGGCGTCGCTGCCGAGATAGGCGGGGTTGTCACCGCGGCGGTCATAAACGCGCACCGGACCGGCGGGCAGCGGGCGGTCGGTGCGGTCGTCCACCCGCAAGTGAATGCGCACCGGCACCGACTGGGTACCGCCGCGCTGCCCGCCGCCATTGCCGGTTACCCGCAGGGCGCGGGTGGTGGCAACGGCTGCGGCCCGGTCGAGGGGGACCCGCAGCCGTTGGCCTGCGGGCAGCCGTTCGATGGGTGGCAGGCGGTAGCGGTAGTGGTCGCCGGCCGGCTCCGCCGAGGGCCCGTCGCTGCGGGACTCCATCATGGCCATGGGTCGGGGGCCGCCGCCGTCGTCGTTCACCTCGCCGGCGATGAGGTCCACCGATGGCCCTTCGAAGGTGGCGTCCGTGTCGTTGCTCAGCGTGGCGTGGGTGCTCAGGCGTGCGCCGTCGGCGGTGAGCGTCACGGTGTGGTCGGCCGACCAGCCGAGGCCGTCGGTCAGGTAGTCCAGGGTCACGCGCTGGCTGCCGCCGTCCTCGGCGAAGAGCCGCGTCGCCGCGCCGAAGGGCGCAAGGTCCTGTGCCGGCAGGAGCAGTCGCCACGGCGTGCCCGGGCCGACCTGCTCGATGTGCGTGCCCAGGGTCACCGTGGCCCGATCGCCGTCGACGCTGAGCAGCCGCCCCGTGCGCGTCGGCGCATCCGGATCCGGCGTTGCGGGCGCCACATCCACCCGCTCGCCGACGAAGCGCTGGCGCAGGGCGGCCCCGTCGCCGATGCCGGGCTGCAGCCCCACCGGCCCGGCGCTCACGCCTTCCGGCAGTCCGAGGCTGAGGCTGTCCAGGCGCAGCCGGTCCGGCAGCCCGGTGAGCAGGACGTCGTTGCGCCCGGACAGCAGCGCCAGCGAACGCTGTTCATGCACCGCCGAGAAGCCCCCCTGGTAGAGGGCGAGGTGGAGGTCGCTGCGGTCACTGGCGGAGCTGGTGAGCCCCTGCGTGCCGGGAGCGAGCGGCACGCCGGAGACAGGCCGCCGGTCGGTCTCGGCACCCTGTGACTCGGCTGCAATGCCAGGGGCAACGGCGAGCAGGCCGCTGCAGAACAGGCCGGTCAGCATGGCATGTCGCATGGAGAATGCTCCTCTAGGGAAGCGCTTCCCTAGGTTAGAGTCCGAACAGCCAGACCGCCAGCGGCACCAGCAGCGCGGTCAGGGCCCCGTTGAGCCCCATGCCGAGCCCGGCGAAGGCGCCGGCGGCCTCGCTGTGCTGGAAGGCGCGGGCGGTGCCGATGCCGTGGGCCGCCACCCCCACCGCGAATCCCTTGGTGGCCGGGTCCCGCTCGCCCAGCGCCCGCAGCAGGGGCACGCCGATCACCGCGCCGGTGATCCCGGTGAGAATCACCAGCACGGCGGTAAGCGACGGCAGGCCGCCCACCTGCTCCGCGATGCCCATGGCAATGGGCGTGGTCACCGACTTCGGCAGCAGCGAGACGAGCATCGCCGGCGGCAGCCCGAGCAGCCAGCCGATGGCGAGCGCGCTGCCCACGGCGGTGGCGGAGCCGGCGAGCAGCGCCAGGCCCAGGGGCAGCCACAGCCGCCGCAGGTGATGGGCCTGGCGGTAGAGCGGCACGGCCAGGGCCACCGTGGCCGGCCCGAGCAGAAAGTGCACGAACTGGGCGCCGTCGAAGTAGGTCTGGTAGCGCGTGCCGGTGCTGAGCAGCAGCGCCACCAGCGCGGCCACGGCCACGAGCACCGGATTCAGGAGCGGAAACTCGCCGGCGGCGAGATACAGCCGATGCGCAGCCCAGTAGGCGAGCACCGTCACCGTGAGCCACAGCAGCGGCTGCTCGGCGAGGTAGACCCAGACCCGGAACAGCTCGCTCATGTCCCGGTGCTCCGGCCGGTGAGCCGCTGCAGCGCGCGCAGGGTGAAGCAGGTGACCACCATCGCCAGCGCAGTGCTCGCCAGCAGCGTGACCAGCAGCGGCAACCAGACGGCGCCGACCGCCTCGAGATGGGTGACGATGCCGACCCCCGCGGGGATGAACAGCAGCGAGAGATGGGCCAGCAGGCCGCGGGAGGCCTCTGCCAGCGGCTTGGGTGCCGACCCGCGGACCAGGAGTGCCGCGAACAGCAGCGCCATGCCGAGCACCGGCCCCGGTACGGGCAGCCCCAGCACCCGGGTGAGGACCTCGCCGATGAGCTGCAGTACCAGCAGCGCCGCCAGTGCCCCGATCATGCGCCGAACCCTCCTGCCACGTCCGCTCGCGCCGGCACCCTCAGCCTGGCCTAAGGCAGCTGCCGGGCGCTGCCTCAGGCATCCGCGCCGGGCTGGTCTTCGAGCAGCAGATCCCGGGCCTCGTTGAGCCGCGCGGCGAGATAGCCGGAGCCGCCGCGGTCGGGATGCAGCCGCTGGATGAGGCGACGGTGGGCCGCCCGGATCTCGTCGGGCCCGGCGCCGGGCTCGAGGCCGAGGATCTGCAGCGCCTCGTCCCGGGTCAGGCCGGAGTGCGCCGGCGGCTGCCGCGGGCCCTCGCCGCGGGAGGGCCCCGCGCCGGCGGCGCCGGCGCCGCCCAGCAGCCGCCGCAGCCAGGGCAGGAACTGGAGCAGCGTGAGGGCGCGCCAGGCCAGCGGCAGCGCCGCGGCGATGGCCGCGAAGATCCAGTTCAACCGCCCACTGGCGGCGAGCACGACGAACACCACCGCGATACCGCCGAGGATGAGCATGGGCGCCCGCGCCGCGAGCCAGGCCCGCAGCCGTGGCGAGACCATGAAGGCGATCACGCCAATGAGCAGCAGCAGGCCGAGGACGCGCATCAGCAGGCCCCGGCGTCGGTGGTGAGCGGCCTGCTCACCGCGGCGGACCGTCGCGTCTGCCGGCCTCTGCCCGAAGGCGCTCGCAGCGCTCGCGCCAGCGCTCCAGGCGCGCCTCGTAGAGGTCGAACACGCAGGGGTCGCAGCCGCTGCCGCAGCATTCGTCCAGGTCGGGCTCGCGCGGCGGCGGCGGCAGGCGCACGCCCTCGTTCGCCTTGCGCTCGGACATCGGGCCTCGGTCGGTCAGGTTCGGCACGCTCATCAGGATATCAGCCCTACCGGGATATGCCTGCCCGATCAGGCGGCCGGGCTCGGCGTGTTCGCGACGCGGGGTGCCGCGGCGCTCGCGGCGAATCGGAGGTAGTGCCCGGTGCGGGTCGGCGCGGCGCCGCCCGGGACACTGGGAACTGCCAGCGCACACCCGGGCTTGTGCGGCGAGCCCCGGAGAGTGGGTGCGGCCTTCCCAGCTGCGCCCGCCTCGACTCGTCAGACCGACGCCTCGGCGGCAAGTGCCGATTGCGTTATCGAGGACCTACTCGCCGCGACGCGAGCGCGCGAAGGCGGCTGCCAGCGCCGTCTCCCGAGCCTCCGGTTCGGGCTTGCGCTGCGCCGGCTTGCCGTCCCGCTTCGCCGTCCTGGCGGGCCGGTTCTCGGGCTGCCGGCCCGGCGAGCCCTCCGACCGGGGCGCACGCAGGGAGAGGGCGATGCGCCGGCGCTTCGCGTCCACCTCCAGCACCCGCACGCTCACCACCTGCCCGGGACGGCAGACGCTGCGCGGGTCCTTCACGAAGTGATCGGCCAGCTCGGAGATGTGGGCAAGCCCGTCCTGATGCACCCCGATGTCGATGAAGGCGCCGAAGTTGGTGACGTTGGTCACCACGCCTTCCAGCCGCATGCCCGGCTCCAGGTCCGCCAGCGTGGTGACGTCGTCGCGGAAGCGGGCGGTGCGGAATTCCGGCCGCGGGTCGCGGCCCGGCTTCTCCAGCTCGGCGAGGATGTCCGTCACCGTGGGGGTGCCGAAGCGCTCGTCGGTGAAGCGGGCCGGGTCCAGGGTACGCAGGGTTGCGCCGTCGCCGATGAGGCGCTGTACCGGGCGGCCGATCTCCCGCGCGATCCGGGCCACCAGGGGATAGGCCTCAGGGTGCACCGCCGAGCCGTCCAGGGGTTCGTCGCCGTCGCGGATGCGCAGGAAGCCGGCGGCCTGCTCGAAGCTGCGCTCGCCGAAGCGCGGCACGGCGAGCAGATCCCGTCGCCGCCGGAACGGACCGTGCTGTTCCCGGTGCTCGACGATGCGCCTTGCGAGGGTGGCGCTCAGCCCGCTGACGCGGGTCAGCAGGGCTGCTGAGGCGGTGTTGAGGTCCACGCCGACGGCGTTGACGCAGTCCTCCACCACGGCGTCCAGCGCCCGGGTCAGTGCGGACTGGGCGACGTCGTGCTGGTACTGGCCGACGCCGATGGCCTGGGGCTCGATCTTCACCAGTTCCGCCAGCGGATCCTGCAGCCGCCGGGCGATGGACACCGCGCCGCGCAGGGAGACGTCCAGATCGGGGAACTCCGCCGCCGCCGTCGCCGAGGCCGAGTACACCGAGGCGCCTGCCTCGGAGACCATGACGGTTGCCGGGCCGCCGCCCGGGCCGGAACCGCGCAGACTCTGGGCGAGCTGCTCGGTCTCGCGCGAGGCGGTGCCGTTGCCGACCGCCACCAGGGCCACGTCGTGGGCCCGGATCAGCGCCTCCAGGCGGGCGCGGGCCGCGTCCCACTGCCGCTGCGGGGCGTGCGGGTGAATGGTATCGGTGGCGAGCAGGCGGCCGGTGGCGTCCACCACGGCCAGCTTGCAGCCCGTGCGCAGGCCGGGGTCGATGCCGAGGACCGCCTTCGGGCCCGCCGGCGCGGCCAGGAGCAGATCCTGCAGGTTGCCGGCGAAAACGCGAATGGCCTCCTGCTCCGCGGCTTCGCGCAGGCGGCCGAGGAGGTCGGTCTCGATGCGCACCAGCAGCTTCGCCCGCCAGGCGCGGCGCACGGCGTCCTGGAGCCAGGCATCCGCCGGCCGACCGCGATCCTGCACGCCGAAATGCGCCGCGACGAGGCGCTCGCCCGCGCCGGTGCCATCGCTTCCCGCCGGCTCATCCGGCAGCCGCAGGCGCAGCGCCAGCACGCCTTCGCGGCGGCCGCGCAGCATCGCCAGCGCCCGGTGCGAGGGGATGCGCCGGACGGGTTCCCGGTAGTCGAGGTAGTCGGCGTACTTGGCAGCCTGCTCGCCGGCATCCGGCAGGCCTTCTGCGTGCAGCACGCCCTCGTCCCACAGACGCTGGCGCAGCCGCGCCACCAGGTCGGCGTCCTCGGCGGCACGTTCGGCCAGGATATGGCGGGCGCCGGCGAGCGCCTCCTCGGCGCTGTTGACGCCGCGTCCGGCATCGACGTAGCGGCCCGCTAGGGTTTCCGGATCCCGCGTCGGGTCCGCGAGCAGGGCGTCCAGCAGCGGCTCGAGACCGGCCTCGCGGGCGATGGCGGCCCGCGTGCGCCTTTTGCGGCGATAGGGGAGGTACAGATCCTCCAGCCGCTGCTTGGTCCCGGCGGCCTCGATGGCGGCGCGCAGCGGCTCGCTGAGTGCGCCCTGGGCCTCGATCTCGGCGAGCACGGTCTGCCGCCTTGCCTCCAGCTCGCGCAGGTAGTGCAGCCGCTCCTCCAGCCGGCGCAGCTGGGTGTCGTCGAGGCCGCCGGTGGCCTCCTTGCGATAGCGGGCGATGAAGGGCACGGTCGCGCCGTTGTCCAGCAGGCCCACGGCGGCGGCCACTTGCGCTGGGCGGACATCCAGCTCGCCGGCGATGCGGCGGGAGAGAATCTCGCTCACGGGTCCTGCGACTCCTGACGATTGTAGAGCTCGCTGCCCTGATAATGGGCGTGGGCGTGGCGCAGCAGCACCATGACCATCGCCGCCACGGGCAGCGCGATGAGCACGCCGACGAAGCCGAACAGCTGGCCGCCGGCAAGCACCGCGAAGATGACCGCCACCGGGTGCAGGCCGAGCCGGTCGCCCACCAGCACCGGTGTCAGCAGCATCTGCTCCAGCGCCTGACCGGCCAGATACACCGCCCAGACCAGCAGCAGCGGCACCAGCCAGTCGGAGAACTGGAATACGGCGGCGAGGCTGGCCGCCAGGATGCCCACCACGAAACCCAGATAGGGAATGATGGCGGCCAGTCCGGAGATCAGGCCGATCAGCACCGCGAGCTGCAGCCCGACCAGCCACAGCCCGGCCGCATAGAACACGCCCAGGGCGAGCATCACCAGCAGCTGGCCGCGCAGGAAGGCGGCCACCACCTCGTCGCACTCGCCGGCGAGCCGCGCCACCTGGGGCGCGATGCGCCGGGGCAGCAGCGCGTGGATGCGGGCGAGCAGCACGTCCCAGTCCCGCAGCAGGTAGAAGGTCACCACCGGGATCAGGGCCAGCGTGGCGAGCAGCCCGGCCAGCGCCAGGCCGGAGCGTGTCGCGCGGGCCACCAGATCGGCGGCGATGTTGCCGGTGGAGCGCCAGTGTTCGGTGATGGCGCTGCGGATGCGTTCCAGATCCAGCACGCCGGGGTCGACCCCGAGGCGGGACTGAAGCCAGGGCAGCGCGGTCTGCTGCAGCCAGTCGATCAGGGCGGGGATCTGGCGCTGCAGGATGTCGATCTGGTGGCCCACCAGCGGGATCAGCAGCAGCACGATGCCGGTGAGGATGCCGGTCAGCACGAGGAACACCACCACCACCGCCGGCGTGCGGCCGAGGTGGAGCCGCTGCAGGCGATCCACCAGCGGGTCGGCCAGATAGGCGAGCAGGGCCGCCACCAGGAAGGGCGTCAGGATGGGGCGAAGCAGATAGATCAGCACGCCGCCGAGCACCACGGCCGCGAGCAGCGGCCAGGCGCGGCTGTCCGCGAGCCGACCGGCGCCGCCGCGCACGCTCATGGCTGGCGTGGGCCCGGGGCGGTCACTCCAGCGCCTCGCGCAGCCGCTGGCGGGCGTCCTCGCCAAGCTCCGCGGCGCGCTCCAGCAGCGCCTCCTCGGCGCCGTACTCGGCGAACGGGTTGCTCAGCAGCGGGGCGCCACGGCCGTGGTTGTAGCCGAGCGCGGCCCCCGCGGCCGCCCCCAGGATGAGGCCGATGAGCAGGGTCTTGACGGTTCCCATGGGGTGGGCCTCCGGCCGGTCAGGGTGCCCGAGGATAGCGTAGCGTGACGGACCTCGCATCAAGGCCGGCCCCGGGGGCTACATGGGCCGGCGATTCGCGATAAGGTATGCGCTGCCGCAAACCGCCGTGGGGGCGCGGTTTGCCGGTATCCGACCGATCCGGGGGAGAACTGAGGCGTGCGCAACCCGAACCGAGTCCTGGTGTGGATCTTCCTGTTCCTAGGCGCCGTGGCCGCCGTCTGCGGGCTGCTGTTCGAGCCGCTCCGCGAGGCCTTTGTCGCCAATCCGGTATTCAACGGCCTGATTCTCGGGGTGCTGTTCATTGGCCTGGTCATCAATTGCCGGCAGGTGCTCATCCTGAATCCCGAGGTGCGCTGGATCGAGCGCTTCCGCCGCTCCGAGGACGGCGAGGCGCCGGCGCTGCCGAGCAGCCGCCTGCTGGGGTCCATGGCGCGCATGCTCACCGGCCGCCATGGCGACCGCTTCTCCCTCTCCGCCATGTCCCTGCGCACGGTGCTCGACGCCATCCGCTCGCGCCTGGACGAGTCGCGGGACGTCTCGCGCTATCTCATCGGGCTGCTGGTCTTCCTCGGCCTGCTCGGCACCTTCTGGGGTCTGCTGGACACGCTGCGCGCCGTCGGCGGCGTCATTGGCGGGCTGCAGGTGGGCAGCGGCCAGGAGGCGGGGCAGATCTTCGCCGAGCTGAGGGATGGCCTGCAGGCGCCGCTGCAGGGCATGGGGACGGCCTTCAGCTCCTCCCTGTTCGGCCTCGCCGGTGCCCTGGTCCTCGGCTTCGTGGACCTGCAGGCCGCGCACGCCCAGAACGGGTTCTACAACGATCTCGAGGAATGGCTCTCCGGCCAGACCCGGCTCGCCAGCGGCGCCATGGGCGGCGACGGCGAGGGCTCGGTGCCCGCCTACATCCAGGCGCTGCTGGAGAACACGGCGGACAGCCTCGACAAGCTCCAGCGCATCATGGCGCGGGGCGAGGAGGAGCGGCGCGGCGCCGATGCCCGCCTCATCGAGCTGACCGAGGAGGTGGCCAACCTTGCCGAGCATGCCCGCAGCGAGCAGAAGGGGCTGATCGGCCTCACCCGGACCCAGGCGGAGCTGCAGGGCGTTCTGCAGCGGCTGGCCGATGTCAGCGATGAGCGCGGCGGGGCGAGCCACGAGCAGCTCGAGCACCTGCGGCATATCGCCGGCGGCCTGCAGGACCTGCGCCAGGAGCTTGCCACCGACCGCGAGCGGCTGCTCAACGAGCTGCGTGACGAGGTACGGCTGCTCACGCGGACCGTCGCCCACCTCGGCAACGGCCGCCGCGACTGAGCCCCGGGATGCTCGGAAGCTCGCGCCGCAACCGCGCCTCCGTCAATATCTGGCCAGGCTTCGTCGACGCCCTGGCGACGATCCTGCTCGCCTTCGTCTTCGTGCTGATGATTTTCGTGGTCGCCCAGCTCTATCTGAGCGACCTCCTCTCCGACCGCAACCGCGCCCTGGAGGCGCTGCGCGCCGAGATCTCCGAGATGGCCGAGGCGCTGTCCATGGAGCGGCGCACGCGCAGCCGGCTCGAGGAGCAGGTCTCCGAGCTTTACGCCGAGCTCCACGCGACGCTGTCCGACCGCGACGAGCTGCGCGAGGAGCTGGAGCTCACCCGCGAGGAGCTGGAGGCCGCGCGCCAGGAGGTGGAGACCAGCGAGGAGGCGCTGACCGTGCGCCTCGCCGAGATCGCCTCCCTGCAGCAGGATATCTCCGCGTTGCGCGAGCTGCGCGAGGAGCTCGAGGCGGAGATCGGGAATCTCTCCGCCCGCCTGGAGACCACCGAGGAAGACCTGGAGCAGGCCGAGCAGACCCTGGGGGCGGCCCGCGACCGCAACCGCGAGCTGCGCGCGGAGCTCGCCGAGGCCGAGGAGCGCACCCTGCTGGCGCAGGAGGAGATCGAGGAGCGGGAGATGCGCATCCGCGATCTCGTGGCCGAGATCGAGGAGCGCCAGGAAGCCCTGCGCGAGGAGCAGGAGCTTACCGCGGACGCCGAGGCCCGCGTCGAGGCCCTGCGCCGGGAGCTGCGGGCCCTGCGCAATCAGATCAGCGCCCTGGCACAGGCGCTGCAGATCGAGCAGGAGACCGTCGCCGAGCAGGAGGCGGAGATCGGCGAGCTCACCGAGCGGCTGAACGTGGCACTCGCCGAGCGGGTGCAGGAATTATCCCGTTACCGCTCGGAGTTCTTCGGCCGACTGCGCGAGGTGCTCGGCGGGATCGAGGAGATCGAGATCGTCGGCGACCGCTTCCGCTTCCAGTCGGAGCTGTTCTTCGAGACCGCCTCGGCCGACGTCGGGCCGGAGGGCCGTGACCGGCTGCAGCAGGTGGCGGAAATCCTGCGCCGGGTGGCAGACCGCATCCCCGACGACATCGACTGGGTGCTGCAGGTGGAGGGGCACACTGACCGGCGCCCCATCCGTACCCCCGAGTTCCCCTCCAACTGGGAGCTCTCCACCGCCCGCGCGCTCTCCATCGTCGACTACCTGATCGATCAGGGCATCCCGCCGGAGCGGCTGGCTGCGGTGGGTTACGGGGAGTACCAGCCCATCGACACGGGGGACTCCGCCGAGGCGCTGGCGCGCAACCGCCGTATCGAGCTGCGGCTTACCAACCGCTAGACGGGACAGCCGTGAATCGGTGGGATATGCGGGCTAGCTTTCGGGACGGTCCTCGCAGGCGGCCAGCAGGCGGGCGAGGACGGTCTCGAGCACCGGCAGGCTGGCGGCGAGGCCGTGGTCGTCGTCGAGCAGGTGCAGCTCCGCCCGATGCGCTTCGGCGAGCCGCCAGGCGTGCCCGGGCGGGATAAGCTCGTCCCGCCAGCCGTGCACGATGGCGCAGTGCCCGGCGGTCAGCCGCGGCTCACCCGGATAGCCCGGCAGGTATACCGCGGGCGCCATCAGCAGCAGCCCGCCCGGCTGCAGCCGCTCGCAGGCCATGGCGCAGACGTAGCCGCCCATGCTCGAGCCCACCAGCACCAGCTCCCGCCCCACCGGCAGGCCGAGCTGCAGCAGGTGCGCGATCCGCGCCTGGGGGTCCCTGCTGAAGCGGAAATCCGGGCTCTCAACCGCCCAGCCCCGGGCTCGTGCCACTGCCGCGAGGGCAGTGATCTTTCGCCCCCACGGCCCGCTCTCCATGCCGTGGGCGAAGCAGACCGTCGCCACCATCAGCTCAGGTCCAGGGCGTGCCGCTTGAGGTCGGCCAGGGCCACCACCTCCAGCGCCGCCTCGTGAGTGGCGAGCAGGCGTACCCGCGGCGCACAGCCGCCCTCCAGCGCCTCCTGCCAGCGGGCGGCGCAAAGGCACCAGCGGTCCCCGGGCGCCAGGCCCGCGAAGCCGAACTCCGGGCGCGGTGTGGCGAGGTCGTTGCCGCGCCCGGCGCTGAAGGCGAGAAACTCGGCGGTGACCTCGGCGCAGATCGCATGCACGCCCAGATCATCGGGTCCGACCCGGCAGTAGCCGTCCCGGTAGAAGCCGGTGAGCGGGTCATGGCAGCAGGGTTCGAGCGCGGTGCCGAGGACGTTGCGTGCGCTCATGGGACGCTCCCGATGCGCTGGATGGCTGTCCAGTCTGGCATGGCCAGCGCTGGCGGCGAAGCCGGTCATGGTGATGTCACACCGCTCTGGCAGCCTGCAACTGCGGGTTGGGCGTCACCCCCGGCCGGCCCGCAACCAGGACCCTCCTCCTGGCTCCTCGTCGGCAATGGACTGCAGGCCTTCGCCCACCGTTGCGCCGCACCGGTGGGCTTTTCTATTACCGGGGCGATCCCGGGCCGAGCCTGTGGCAGAGTGGCGGCGCCCTGTGCGCTGTGGGTAAGCGGATCCGTGACCCTGAATGCCCTGCTGCCTTTTCTCCTCCTCGCCGCCCTGGCCTGGGTGTGGCGTGCCAATCTGCAGGCGCGGGAGGCCGCAGTGGCGGCCGCAAGACGTGCTTGCCGCGCCCGCGGCATGACGCTGCTGGACCACACCGTGGCCTTCCGCCGCTGCCGCCTGCGCCGCGGCCCGGATGGCCGCCGGCGCGTTCAGCGGCTGTACGGCTTCGAGTTCGGCTTCGGCGGCGACGAGCGCTGCCGCGGTTGGGTGACGCTGCTCGGCAGCCGCGTCGAGAGCCTTCAGCTGGAGGTGCCGGAGGGCGGCCGGGAGCACGAGATCGGCGGCGATCGGGGGTAAGACCGCCGCGGCCGCGGGCTACCGCCCCGCCCTGCACCAGGCAAGGGCCGCCTGTCACTCGCGGCGTCGCATCCCCGGGCCCGCTTGCCTGGCTGAGGCAGCTTCGCCGTCAGGTTCCTGAATGTCGGTCACAGGCCTTGTGCGTACCGTGCGGAGGCGTTTTGCTGCGGTGCACGATAAGCTGTATCGATAATTCTCGCTATCCGGAGCAAGCCATGGTCGGTCTGTTCACCATGATCCTCGTGCTGGTCCTGCTGGGTGGAATGCACCTGCTGATCGATCCCGAGAGCCCGCTGCGTCGCGGCGAGCGCACGGCTGGCAACGCCGCGCAGCGCGATGCCGGTGCGTCGCGCCAGGCTGGGGCGGGCCACGACGCCGACGTCGAGCCGCCGCTGCGCCGGGCCGCCTGAACGCCTGAGGGACGGCTCCCCGCGTCGCCGACGGCGTCGGTCGACACCCCGATAAGGAACGGATAATCTATCCGTTGTCTGGATGGAACGCCTGTTCCATATATCGGGGGGAGTATGCTCGCAATCTGCCAGTTCGGCGCCGGCCGTATCGGTGCCATACATGCCGCCAACGTCGCCGCTAGCCGCGAGGCGGTTCTGCGCTACGTGGTCGACGTCAACGCGCAGTCCGCCGCCACCCTTGCCGAGCGCCACGGTGCCGCCACCGCCACCGTGGACGAGGCTCTGGCCGACCCGGCGGTGGATGCGGTCATTATCGCGAGTTCCACGGATACCCATGCCGAGCTTATCGAGGCGGCGGCACGGGCCGGCAAGGCGACCTTCTGCGAGAAGCCGATCGATCTGTCCATGGCCAGGGTGGAGGCCTGCCTCGGTGTCGTGCGTCAGGCCGGCGTGCCGCTCGCCATCGGCTTCAACCGCCGCTTCGACCCGAACTTCGCCGCCATCCGCACCGCCATTGCCGAGGGGCGCATTGGCCCGGTGGAGCTGGTGCAGATCACCAGCCGCGATCCCGCCCCGCCGCCGCCCGGCTACATTCCGCACTCGGGCGGGCTGTTCCGGGACATGACCATCCACGACTTCGACATGGCGCGCTGGATGCTCGGCGAGGAGCCCGACCGGGTGTTCGCCGTCGGCAGCTGCCTGGTGGATGCCGCCATCGGCGAGGCCGGCGACGTCGATACGGCGGTGGTCACGCTGACCACGCCGAGCGGGCGCATTGCCCAGATCAGCAACAGCCGCCGCGCCGCCTACGGCTACGATCAGCGCCTGGAGGTGCTGGGTGCGCGGGGCATGCTGCGCGCCGAGAACGAGACGCCCACGCGGGTGGAGTACTACGGCGAGCGCGCCGTCGAGCGGGACCGGCCGCTGTACTTCTTTCTCGAGCGCTACACCGAGGCGTTTCGCCGCCAGCTCGAGCACTTCATCACGGTGGTCCGCGAGGGGCGGGCCCCGCTGGCTGGCGGTGAGGACGGGCGCGCGGCGCTGCGCCTCGCCGACGCCGCGCAGGCGTCCCTGGAACAGGGCCGCGCGGTCCAGCTCTGAGCGCCGGCGCGCCGCAGCGGCACGCAGAGTGAGAAGGAACTTGCCAAACCGGGCACTAATGACCGCACAGGTCGCGCTCCAGGCGCAGGCCGACGCCCACCGCCAGCGCCTGGGCCAGGCACATGGAAGCCGTCAGCGAGCGGAACGTGTAGAGCTCGGCGTCGTGGATGTCGAAGCAGATCTCGGCATGGCTCGCCACCGGTGACAGCGGCGTGTCCGTGATCACGATGGTCGGGCAGCCGCGCTCCGCTGCCCGTGAAACCAGGTCTGCGGTCTCCGGCGCGTAGGGGTGAAAGGTCACCGCGAGCAGGGCGTCCTCGGGCCCGAGATGCCCGGCCTGCTGCGCGAGCATGCCGCCAACGCCATCCAGCAGATTGGCCGCGCAGTCGATGCGGCCGAGGGCATAGGCGAGATAGGCCACCACTGGAAACGAGCGACGCAGGCCGCACAGGTGGATGGTGCGGGCGGACGCGAGGCGGGCGGTGGCCGCCTCCAGGCGCTGCGCCGGTACACCCTCCGGCAGGTGCTCGAGGGAGACGGTGTTCACCTCGCAGAACTCCCGCAGCATGTCGTGCACCGTCGGCTCCGCGCCGTGGTCGTGCTTCTGCGCGCGCAGGCGCCGGATGCGCTCGCTGTAGCTCGACGCACTCTCGGCCAGGCGCACCTGGTAGACGCGCTGCATGTCGCTGAAGCCGCTGAAGCCGAAGGCCTTGGCAAAGCGGATGACGGCCGAGGGCTGGACCCCGGCGCGCTTGGCCACCACGGCGGTGGTGTCCAGCGCCATGTCGTTGGGGTGATCGATGGCGAAGCGGGCAATCTGCTTGAGCCGCTTACTGAGCCCGTCGTACTCGCTCAGGATGCGCGACTGCAGCTCGCCGGGGGTTCGCGGAGGGGATGTGTTCATGGTCGGCATGCTACGGGTCTCCTTCCCTCTGCGTCGGCGCCGTATGGAATGAATGATCCATATTTTATTGCATTGGAATGAGAATTCCACTATAGTCCATGTCAGCCTCGCCGTTCCGGCGCCTGGTGCGGAAGGCGGGCGGCCGCCGCGACCGTCGCGGGCAGAACAAGATGAGTCGAGGGGAGGAGAGAGCCATGGCCCGGGTTTCCCCCGCCGAGCGCCCCGCCGCTGCCGCCGAGGAGGATGAGCGCGTTCGCCGTGTCTCCGCCCTGCGCCAGCTGCTGAATCGTCCCGAGTTCGGGGCGCTGTCCGGCGCCATCCTGGTGTTCGTGTTCTTCGCCATCGTCGCCGGCGACTCGGGCATGTTCTCGCTCGACGGCACGATGAACTGGCTGCAGGTCTCCGCCGAGCTCGGCATCCTCGCCATCGGTGCCACGCTCCTCATGATCGGCGGCGGCTTCGATCTGTCCATCGGGTCGATGATCGGCTTCTCCGGCATGCTGATGGCCATCGCCACCGTGTTCTGGGGCTGGCCGGTGTGGATGGCGATCCTGTTCGCCTTCGCGGTGGCGCTGGCGATCGGCTTCGTCAACGGCTACATCACGGTGCGCACCGGGCTGCCCTCGTTCATCGTGACGCTGGCCTTCCTGTTCATCCTGCGCGGGCTGACCATCGGCCTGTCGGTCAGCCTGACCAACCGCACGATCATCAGCGACGTCATTAACGACCCGCAGTCGGACTGGCTGGCGGACCTCTTCGGCGGCGTCGCCTTGGAGTGGCTGTTCCGCTGGTTCGGCGAGATCGGCCTGGTGGCGACTTTCCCCAACGGCCGGCCGGTGGTCGAGGGCATTCCGATGTCCATCGTCTGGTTCTTCGTGCTGGCGATCGTGGCGAGCTGGGTGCTGATGCGCACGCGCTTCGGCAACTGGGTGTTCGCCACCGGCGGCGACGAGAACGCCGCCAAGAACACCGGCGTGCCGGTGCGCTTCGTGAAGATCTCCCTGTTCATGTTCACCGCCTTCTGCGCGACGGTCTACGCGGCGTGCCAGGTGATGGAGTTCGGCTCCGCCTCGGCCGACCGGGGCGTGCTGAAGGAGCTGGAGGCCATCGCCGCGGCCGTGATTGGCGGCACGCTGCTCACCGGCGGCTACGGCACCATTGTCGGCGCCTGCTTCGGTGCGCTGATTTTCGGCGTCGTGCAGATGGGCCTGTACTTCACCGGCGTCGAGTCGTCGTGGTTCCGCGTGTTCGTCGGCGTGATGCTGCTGGTGGCGGTGGTCCTCAACAACTACATCCGCAAGCGCGTGACAGAGGCGCGCTGAGGAGGCGGGCATGGGCGCGAACATCGTCGAGCTGCGGGACGTCTCCCGTTATTTCGGCTCCGTGGTGGCCCTGGAGGGGGTGTCCATGGGGGTGGCCGCCGGCGAGGTGCACTGCCTGCTGGGCGACAATGGCGCCGGCAAGTCCACGCTGATCAAGATCCTCTCGGGCGTGCACCCGCCGAGCCGCGGGGAGTACCTGCTAGATGGCGAGCCCGTGCAGCTGAGCTCGCCCCGCGAGGCACTGGACAACGGCATTGCCACCGTATTCCAGGATCTCGCCCTGGTGCCGCTGATGAGCGTGACGCGCAATTTCTTCATGGGCCGGGAGCTCACCCGGGGCTGGGGGCCGTTCAAGCGCTTCGACCTGGAGCGCGCCAACCGCATCGCGCGTGATGGCCTCGCCCGCATGGGTATCCAGGTGCGCGACCCGGCCCAGGCCATTGGCACCATGTCCGGCGGCGAGCGCCAGTGCCTTGCCATTGCCCGGGCCATCCATTTCGGCGCCCGGGTGCTCATCCTCGACGAGCCCACCGCCGCCCTGGGCGTCAAGCAGTCCGCCAACGTCATGAAGGTGGTGGCCCGCGCCCGCCAGGAGGGTATCGGCGTGATCCTCATCACCCATAACGTCCATCACGCCTACCCGGTGGCGGACCGTTTCACGTTGCTCAACCGCGGCCAGAGTCTCGGCACCTACGAGAAGGCCGAGGTCAGCCGCGAG
This sequence comes from Spiribacter halobius, assembly GCF_020883455.1. Classification (NCBI taxonomy): domain Bacteria; kingdom Pseudomonadati; phylum Pseudomonadota; class Gammaproteobacteria; order Chromatiales; family Ectothiorhodospiraceae; genus Sediminicurvatus; species Sediminicurvatus halobius. The sequence continues at coordinate 149,328 of NZ_CP086615.1, forward strand.
GAGGTGGTAGCGATGATGGCCGGCGGCGAGGAGCTCCAGGAGCTGGAGATGGAGCTCGCGGAGTTCGAGCGCAGCGACCGGGCGAAGGCGCAGCGCGAGCGGACGGCGGGCTGACCGCCGCCTACTGGCAACCGCAATGGCCGGCGCCGATGAGGTCGTCGGCCGTCTAGGAGGAGGAGAGACCATGCAGAAGCTGACACAGACACTCGGGGCGGGCGTGCTCGCGGCGCTCGGCCTCGCCGCGCTTGCTGCCGGCAGCGCACCGGCTCAGGCCCAGGACGACCCGATGCGGTTCGTGCTGATCAGTCACGCCCCCAACGCCGACTCCTGGTGGAATACGGTGCGCAACGCCCTGAACGCCGCCGGCGAGCAGATGGGCGTGGAGGTCGAGTACCGCAACCCGCCCCAGGGTGACCTCGCCAACATGGCCCGCATTGTCCAGCAGACAACGTCCTCGGCGCCGGACGGGATCATCGTCACGATCGCCGACTTTGACGTCCTGGACGGCCCGATCCAGAGCGCGGTGGAGCGCGGCATTCCGGTGGTAACCATCAACTCGGGCACCGAGGCGCAGAGCGCCGAGCTCGGCGCGCTAATGCACGTCGGCCAGCCGGAGTACTACGCCGGCCAGCGCGCCGGGGAGCGGGCCGCGGAAGCCGGGGTGACGCAGTTCCTCTGCGTCAACCACTACATCACCAATCCGGCTTCGGTGGAACGCTGCGAGGGCTATGCCGACGGCCTCGGGGTCGAGCTCGAGGGCCAGATGATCGACTCCGGCGTCGATCCGACGGAGGTGCAGAACAAGGTCGAGGCGTATCTGCGCCAGAACCCCAACACCAACGGCATCCTCACCCTCGGGCCGAACTCCGCCCACCCGACCATCCGTGCCCTGGAGAACATGGGGCTCGCCGGCGACGTGCACTTCGCCACCTTCGACCTCTCCAGCGAGATCGCCGCGGCCGTCAAAGAAGGCACGGTGGACTTCGCCATCGATCAGCAGCCCTACCTGCAGGGATACATGCCGGTGGTGGTGCTCAAGCTCTACAACCAGTACGGCCTCCTGCCCGCCAGCAACATCCGCTCGGGTCCCGGCTTCGTCACCGAGGAGAATATCGAGCAGGTGGAGGCCCTGGCCGGCGAGGTCCGCTGACCCGGCGCACCGGCCCCGGAGCTCCGCTCCGGGGCCGGTGCGGGCCCCCTACGGTCCGGAAGAGCAGCCATGCGCACCCTGAACATCGGCCTTGTCGGCTCGGGCTTCATGGGCAAGGCCCACACCATCGCCTACCGGGCGCTGCCAGGGGTATTCCCCCGACCGGTACGCCTGCAGCTCGAGCTGCTCGCGGACCAGGGTGAGGCCCGCGCGCGCGAGGCCGCCGAACGCCTCGGCTTCGCGCGCTGGACCGGCGACTGGCGGGCGCTGGTGAGCGATCCGGCGGTGGACGTTGTCGATATCTGCGCACCCAACCACCTGCACCGGGAGATGGCGCTGGCGGCCATCGCGGCGGGGAAGGCCGTGTACTGCGAGAAGCCGCTGGCGCTCTCCGCGGCCGACGCGGCGGAGATGGTGGACGCCGCCGAACGGGCCGGCGTGACGACGCTGGTCGGCTTCAACTACGCCTGCAATCCGGCTGCGGCCCTGGTGCGGGAGATCGTCGCCGGCGGCGAGATCGGCGAACCGCTGCACTTCCGGGGCGCGCACAACGAGGACTACCTGGCCGATCCGCAGACCCCCTTCAACTGGCGCTGCGAGCGGGCGCTTGCCGGCAGCGGCGCCCTCGGCGACATCGGCGCACACATCCTGCACGCCGCGCTCGGCGTCATGGGACCGGTGGCCGAGCTCTGTGCCGATCTGCGTACGGTGATCCCCGAGCGCCCCGTGGCCGGCGATCCCGGCCGCCGCCGGGCCGTGGAAAACGAGGACCAGGCCAGCGCCCTGCTGCGCTTCGCGAGCGGCGCCACCGGCAGCATCGAAACGAGTCGCGTCGCCGCGGGGCGCAAGCTCGGCCTCGCCTACGAGATCACCGGCAGCCGCGGCTGCGTCCGCTTCGACCAGGAGCGCATGAGCGAGATCCAGCTCTACCTCGCGGACGGGCCGCCCTCGCGCCGTGGCTTCCGGACCGTGCTCCTCGGGCCGGAGCACCCGGACTACGCCGCCTTCTCGCCGGCCCCCGGCCACGGGCTCGGGTTCAACGACATGAAGATCGTCGAGGCCCGCGATCTGGTGGACGCGGTGCTGGACGGCGCACCGGTGGCCAACGACTTCCGTGGGGCCTGGGCCGTCAACCGTCTGATCGAGGCCATGGAGCGCTCCCACGCCGCGCGCGGCTGGGTGGCGCCCTGATGCCGGCGCCTGGGGCGCCGGCCCGGGCAGAGGAGAGCGCACCGTCATGACCGACCGACCCCTGGACGTTATCTGCCTCGGGCGGGCCGTGGTGGACCTCTACGGCGAACAGATCGGCAGCCGCCTGGAGGACATGCAGAGCCTGCGCAAGTACGTCGGCGGCTCGTCGCTGAACATCGCCACCGGCTGCGCCCGCCAGGGCCTCCGCGCGGCCATGCTCACCCGCGTCGGCGACGAGCACATGGGGCGCTTCGTGCGCGAGCGCCTCGCCGCCGAGGGTGTGGACACCAGCCACGTGGTCACCGACCCTGAACGGCTGACCGGCCTGGTGGTGCTGGGCATCAAGGACCGCGACACCTTCCCGCTGATCTTCTTCCGCGAGAACTGCGCCGACATGGCCGTCTCGCCGGAGGACTTCGACGCCGATTTCATCGCGTCCGCGCGAGCGCTGCTCATCACCGGCACCCACTTCTCGACGCCCCACGTCGATCACACCAGCCGCACGGCGGTGGCGCACATGCGGGCCGCCGGCGGGCGTTGCGTGCTCGACATCGACTACCGGCCCGTGCTCTGGGGCCTCACCGGACACGGCGCCGGCGAGGAGCGCTTCGTCGCCGCGCGCAGCGTCACCGAGCACCTGCAGCGCATCGTTCCGCTGTTCGACCTCATCGTCGGTACCGAGGAGGAGATCCACATCGCCGGCGGCGAAACCGACACCGTCGCCGCGCTGCAGCGCCTGCGCGCCCTCACCGACGCGGTGCTCGTGGTCAAGCGCGGCGCCTGTGGCTGCAGCGTCTTCGAGGGCGCCATCCCGGACACCCTGGACGATGGCATTACCGTTCCCGGTGTGCCGGTGGAGGTGCTCAACGTCCTTGGCGCGGGCGATGCCTTCATGGCCGGCTTCCTGCGCGGCTATCTCGGTGGCGATTCGTGGACGCGGTGCGGACACTACGCCAACGCCTGCGGCGCGCTGGTGGTCTCGCGCCACGGCTGCACCCCGGCGATGCCAACGCGGGCCGAGCTCGACGACTACCTGGCCCGCGCCGACGCCGTGCCGCGGCCGGATCGCGATGCGCGGCTCAACTATCTGCACCGGGTCACCGTTCGCCACCGCCAGTGGCCTGAGGTCTGCGCCCTCGCCTTCGACCACCGCAGCCAGTTCGAGGCCATGGCCGCGGAGGCCGGCGCATCGGTGGAGCGCATCCCCGCGCTCAAGGGGCTGATCGCGCGGGCAGCGCGCGAGGGCGCGGCGGCCGAGGGCCTGGCGGGAAGCGCCGGGGTGCTGGTGGACGGGCGTTTCGGCGCCCGCACCCTGGAGCAGCTGACCGGTGAGGGCCTCTGGATCGGCCGCCCGGTGGAACTGCCCGGCAGCCGGCCCCTGGCCTTCGAGGCCGGCGACAACGTCGGCCTGGACATCGCCACCTGGCCGGCGGAGCAGGTGGTGAAATGCCTGCTCTTCTACCATCCGGATGATCCGGTCGCGTTACGCGCCGAGCAGGACCGCCGCGTCACCAACCTCTACGAGGCCTGCGTGCGCACCGATCACGAGCTGCTCCTGGAGGTGATCCCGCCGGCGGACCTGCCCGCGGACGACCGCACTGTCGCCCGGGTGCTGGATCACTTCTACGATCTCGGCGTGTACCCCGACTGGTGGAAGCTGCAGCCACCGGGCACGGCGGCCTGGCGGGAGATCGGCGCGGTGATCGAGGCCCGCGACCCCTACTGTCGAGGCGTGCTGCTGCTGGGGCTCGACGCTCCTGCGGATACCCTCGCAGAGGGCTTCCGGGCCGCCGCCGCCCAGCGCTGGTGTCGCGGCTTCGCCGTCGGCCGCAGCATTTTCGGCGAGCCGGCCCGGAAATGGCTCGCCGGCGAGCTGGACGACGCCGGCCTGGTGGCGGCCGTCACCGGCCGCTACCGCGACATCGTTCGCCTCTGGCAGCAGGCCCGTGCCGCCACCGGCGCGCCGCAGCAAGCCTGAAGGAGGAACCCCATGGCCACCGTTCGACTCACCATGGCCCAGGCGCTGGTGCGCTACCTGGCCAACCAGCTCACCGAGGTGGACGGCGAGCGGATGCCGCTGTTCGGTGGGGTGTTCGCGATCTTCGGCCATGGCAACGTGGCCGGGCTCGGCGAGGCGCTGGCCGGTGCCGGCAACGCCCTGCCGACGCTGCGCGGCCACAACGAGCAGTCCATGGCCCACGTCGCCATCGCCTACGCGAAGACCTGGGATCGGCGACGGATGATGGCCTGCACCACCTCCATCGGGCCGGGGGCGACGAACCTCGTCACCGCCGCCGCCCTCGCCCATGTCAACCGCTTGCCCGTGCTGCTTCTGCCGGGGGATACCTTCGCCACCCGCGCCCCGGACCCGGTACTGCAGCAGATCGAGGACTTCGGCGACCCGACGGTGACGGCCAACGACTGCCTGCGCCCGGTGTCCCGCTACTGGGACCGCATCACGCGCCCCGAGCAGCTGTTACGCAGCCTGCCGGCCGCGCTCGCCACCCTGCTGGACCCGGCGGACTGCGGCCCGGTGACCCTGGCGCTGCCGCAGGACGTGCAGGCCGAGGCGTACGACTATCCGGAGACGTTCTTCGCGCCCCGGGTGCATCGGCCCCGCCGGCCCGCCCCGGACGCCACCGAGCTGGACGCCGCCGTGGCCCGACTGCGCGTTGCCGCGCGGCCGCTGATCGTCGCCGGCGGCGGCGTCCACTACGCCGGCGCCCGAGACACCCTGGACGCCTTCGCCCGCCGGCACGGAATCCCCGTGGCCGAGACCCAGGCGGGCAAGGGGGGGCTCAGCGCCGGGCATCCGTTGCAGGTGGGGGGCATCGGCGTCACGGGCAGCGCGGCCGCCAATGCCCTTGCCGCCGAGGCGGACGTCGTGCTTGCCGTCGGCACCCGCCTGGCGGACTTTCCTACCGCCTCCCGCTCCATTTTCCGCGGTTCCGGTGTGTGCCTGATTGGCCTCAACGTGCAGCCCTTCGACGCCGTGAAGCATGACGGCGAGCCGCTGGTCGCGGACGCCCGGGTGGGCCTAGAGGCCCTGGGCGCGGGCCTCGGCGACTACGCCGCGCCGGCCGCCTGGACCGATGCGGCGCAGCGCGGCTGGCGCGAGTGGAACGCCGTGATCGACCGGGTTACCGCCGACGACGGCCGCGAGCGCCCGAGCGACATGCAGGTGCTGGGCGCGGTGAACCGCTTCAGCGACGAGCGTGGCGTCGTGGTCTGCGCCGCTGGCGGTCTGCCCGGGGAGCTGCACAAGCTCTGGCGGGTGAAGGCGCCGGGCGGCTATCACCTGGAGTATGGCTACTCCTGCATGGGCTACGAGATCGCCGGCGGGCTCGGCGTCAAGCTGGCTGCACCGGAGCGCGAGGTCTTCGTCCTGGTGGGCGACGGCAGCTACCTGATGCTGAATTCCGAGCTCGCGAGCTCGGTGGCGCTCGGCGCCAAGCTTATTGTCGTGCTGCTGGACAACCGCGGCTACGGCTGCATCCACCGCCTGCAGACGAGCTGTGGCGGCGCGCCGTTCAATAACCTCTTCGAAGACACCCGCCACGCCGGTGACGGGGCACCCACGGTGGACTTCGCCGCCCACGCCCGGGCGCTCGGCGCCGAGAGCGAGAAGGTCACCGGCATCGCCGGCCTGGAGGCGGCCCTCGGCCGCGCCCGGGCCGCCCGCCGCAGCTATGTCGTGGTCATCGACACCGACCCCGGTCCGGCCACCGCCGAGGGCGGTGCCTGGTGGGACGTCCCCGTGGCCGAGACCTCGGCGCGCGAGGCGGTGCGCGAAGCCCGGCGCGGCTACGAGGCCGCGAAGCGCGACCAGCGTCACTGAGCGCGACCACGAGCGGAGCGACCATGAGCGTGCGACTGGCCATCAACCCGATCACCTGGTCCAACGACGACATGCCGAGTCTCGGCGGCGACACGCCGCTGCAGACCTGCCTCGCCGAGGCCCGGCAGGCCGGCTTCGAGGGCATCGAGCTGGGCAACAAGTTCCCGCGCGAGCCACAGGCCCTGCGCGCGGAACTGGACGCCTTCGGCCTCACCCTGGCCTCCGGCTGGTACAGCGCACGGCTGCTGGAGCGCAGCGCCGAGGCGGAGATCGCGGCCGTGCAGCCCCATCTCGAGCTGCTGCACGCCCTCGGAGCGCCGGTCATGGTCTTCTGCGAGACCACTGGCTGCGTGCATGGCGACCGCGATGCTCCGCTCTCCCGCCGCCCGGTGCTGGGCGCGGGCGACTGGCGCCGCTTCTGCGCGCGCCTGAACAGGGTGGCCGAGCACCTGGCCGGGCAGGGCGTGCCGATGGCCTATCACCATCACATGGGCACCGTAGTGGAGACCGAGGCCGAGGTGGACCGGCTGATGGCGGACACCGACGAGCACGTGGGCCTGCTGCTGGATACGGGCCATCTCGCCTACGCCGGCGGCGATCCGGTGGCGGTGGCCGAGCGCCACGGCCGGCGCATCAACCATCTGCACACCAAGGATCTGCGCGCCGACGTGGTCGCGGCCATGCAGGCCAGGGACAGCAGTTTCCTGGACGCCGTGCTCGCCGGCGCGTTCACCGTCCCCGGCGACGGCAGCCTCGACTTCCGCGCCGTGCTCGAGGCGCTGCGCGCCTGGGGCTACGCTGGCTGGATCGTGGTCGAGGCCGAGCAGGACCCGGCGCGGGCCCATCCGCTCACCTACGCCTGCCTCGGACACGACACCCTGAGCCGACTGGTGGCGGAGACCGGAATCGGGCGCCCACCCGGCGCCTGAGCCGGCCGCCGAGCTCACAGATACGAGGGAGGGCGTCATCGTGCCCGATCTACTGGTGAGACCCCACGAACCGGATGCCGAGGGCCGCGTGCTCTTGGTCACACCGGAGTCCGCCGGCTGGCAGCACGTCGGCTTCGAGGTGGTCCGGTTGCGCCCTGGCGAAGTGCTGGAGCGCGCCACCGGGCGGCGCGAGCTCGGCGCCGTGATGCTCGGTGGCCGCGCGGGTGCCCGCACCGAAGACCGCGACTGGGGGGATATCGGCGAACGGGAGGACGTGTTCGATGGCACGCCGGCCTGCGTGCTCTACGTCCCGGCCGGCGACCGCATGCGCCTGGAGGCCCGTACCGCGGTCGAGGTGGCCCTGTGCACCGCGCCTGGGCAGGGTACGCACCCGGCGCGGCTGATTCGGCCGCAGGACGTCGAGACCATGAGCCGGGGCACCGGCCCCATGCGCCGGCGCATCCACAATCTGCTGCCGGAGACCGAGCCGGCGGACAGCCTGCTGCTGGTGGAGGTCTACACCCCGGGTGGCAACTGGTCGAGCTATCCGCCGCACAAGCACGACACCGACGTCCCGGGCCGGGAAACCCCTCTGGAGGAGACCTACTACCACCGCGTGAACCCGCGCCAGGGCTTCGCCTTCCAGCGCGTCTACAGCGACGCGGGGGATCTGGACGAGGCGCTGGCCGTGCAGGACGGTGACTGCGTACTCGTGCCCCGTGGCTACCATCCGGTGGGTGCACCGGCCGGCTACGATCTCTACTACCTGAACGTCATGGCGGGGCCGAAGCGGCAGTGGCTGTTCACCAACGACCCGCGCCATGAGTGGCTGTTCGAGGGAATCCGCAGCGACTGAAGGCGCTGCCATCGGTTGCGCCCGCAGGACGGATGGCACCTGAGCCGGTCGGCACCGCGGCGCCGCCGACACCATCCCGCGCTTGCCGCGTTCCAGCGGACGCTGCTAGTTTCTGCCCCACCGGGCAGGAGGCGATGGGGCCGCGATCGGCGGGCGCGTTCCCCGGTCAGGAACAAGGCTTTCCAGGGCACAACTTGGGGGAACACGCCATGCGGGGCTTTCGACTCACCGCCGGGGCGCTGCTCGCGGCCGGGATGCTCATGAGCGCCGGGGCAGGTGCGCAGTCGTACGCCGATACGGTCTGGGAGCAGCTCCAGTCCCACTACGACTTCCTGTCCGGGCGCAATTTCACGCCGGACAATTACGTCATGGGCAAGCTGGCGCAGGGGCGCACCGACTCCTGGCGCCTGCACTTCGACGGCGGCCGGCAGTACGTGGTCACCGGCGCCTGCGACAGCGACTGCAATGATCTCGACCTCGCCATCCTGGACGACAAGGGCAACAGCCTCGTGTCGGACAACGAGACGGACGACTACCCGGTGCTGGAATTCCGGCCGTCCGCCTCGGGGCAGTACACCGTCGAGGTGGAGATGTACGCCTGCGACGTGGAGCCCTGCTACTTCGGTTTCGCCAAATTCCGGCAGTAGACCCATGACCGCCGGGTGCGGGGGCTCGTGCCCGTCCGCCCGGCGGCGCTACTATGGCCTGCAGCGCGCAGTCACCGGAGTCCCCAGGCCATGACCGTCACCTTCCGCAGCCCCGCCGCCGGCGATGTCACCATGTTGCGCGCCCATGCCGTGCATCTGCTCGGGCTGATGGGTCTGAGCGGGCGCATTCCGAGCGCCCTCGGCCCGGAGGACATCCCCCGCGTTCGTGACCGCCTGCGTCAGGCGATCGAGGCCGGGGCACCGGCGCCGCCGGACCCGGAGGCCCGTCAGTTCGAGGAGGAGGACGACGAGCAGGAGGGCGAGACCCGGGTCGGCCTTGCCCAGCGTGCCTGGCCACTGATCCAGCTGCTGGATGCCGCGGAGAAGGCCGGCGAGCACGTCACCTGGGACGAGCGCTGACCTCGCGTCGGGGCCGCCGCGCAGCCGGTCGCAGAGGGGGGCTTCTCCCGCAGCGGTGAACACACCCGCCGGCAAGATGGTCTGACGGGGAGCATACAGACTCCGGGACGACACATGACCGCCTTCCGCCGGACTATCGCCGCCGCCCTGGCCGCGCTCGGACTTGCCGCCGTCGCCCCGCCGGCGCCTGCGGACGAGGCCGTGGCCACCTTCGCCGGGGGCTGCTTCTGGTGCATGGAGCCCCCCTACGACGACATCGAGGGCGTGCTCGCCACCACCTCCGGCTACATGGGTGGCCACGTCGAGGACCCCACCTACGAGCAGGTGACTGCCGGCGGCACCGGACATGCGGAAGTCGTGCAGGTCACCTACGACCCCGAACGGGTGAGCTACGAGCGGCTGCTGGCCATCTACTGGCGCAACGTCGACCCCTTCGACGCCGACGGCCAGTTCTGCGACCGTGGTGACTCCTACCGCCCCGAGATCTTCGTCCACAGTGCGGAGCAGCGGCGCCTCGCCGAGGCGAGCCGCGCCGAGCTGCAGACGCGCTTCGAGCGGGAGATCGTCGTGCCCGTCACGGAGGCAGGCGAGTTCTACGCGGCGGAGGACTACCACCAGAACTACTATCAGGAGCACCCCATCCGCTATCGCGTGTATCGCAGGCTCTGCGGTCGCGACGGGCGGCTCGAGGAGATCTGGACCGACGGCAAGGCCCTGGATCCGGCTTTTCTCTAGTCACCGATTCACCGCGGCGGGGTGAGCCCGGGTCGGCGGGCTCCCGGGGCAGGCCCCAGGAATCCTTGCCGTGCATGGCTATGCCCTCGTTCACTCAAAGGTGATAGCGCGGGTCCGTGCCTCCTGTCTATGCTGCATTGAAGGACGGGGCATCCGGGCTGGCTGCGCCGGCGTGAAGGTCTATTGCGGGAGGGGTCCCCATGAGCTGGCAGGACTGCGCCGAACCCGTCTCCGAGTATGCCCCGGTCGATGTCGATCCGGTCGAGCTCGTGGTCATCCCCCGGACCAGCGACCTCGGCGGCTTCGAGGTGCGCCGGGCGCTGCCCTCGCGGCAGAAGCGCATGGTGGGGCCGTTCATCTTCTTCGACGAGATGGGGCCGAGCGAATTCGTCCTCGGCAGCGGGCTGGACGTGCGCCCGCACCCGCACATCGGCCTCGCGACGCTGACCTACCTCTTCCGCGGCGAGATCCTGCATCGCGACAGCCTCGGCACCGTGCAGCCCATCCGCCCGGGGGAGGTGAACTGGATGACCGCCGGCCGCGGCATCGCCCACTCCGAGCGCACACCCCCCGAGCTGCGCTCCCGCTCGACGACGCTCTTCGGCATCCAGGCCTGGGTGGCGCTGCCCGAGCGCCACGAGGAGACCGCGCCGGAGTTTGCCCATCACGCCGGGGCGGCGCTGCCCATGATCGACGACGGGGGCCTGCGCGTGCGCGTCATCGCCGGCGGCCTCGGCGGCGAGCGCTCGCCGGTGAAGACCCTCTCCGACACCCTCTACGCCGGCGCCGAGCTCGACCCCGGCGCGGTGCTGCCGGTGGATGCCGGCTACGAGGAGCGTGCCCTCTACATCGCCGAGGGCGAGGTGGAGATCGGTGGCCGCCGCCACGGCGCCCGGCAGCTGCTGGTCCTGCGCCCGGGCGACACGGTGGCCGTGGCGGCGATCCAGCCGACCCGGCTCCTCGTGCTGGGTGGCGAGCCCATGGACGGCCCGCGCTACATCTGGTGGAACTTCGTCTCCTCGCGCAGGGATCGCATCGAACAGGCCAAGGCCGACTGGCGCGGCGGGCGCTTCGACCGCGTTGTGGAGGAGAACGAGTTCATCCCGCTGCCGGACATGCCGGGCCCGTGACGGCGCCCCGTCGAATAGCGCCGCCCGGCTCTCGGGTCCGGGGCTCAGCCGTATCGATCCGCGCGGCAGCCGCGGGCAGGCCCGCGGTCGCGCCGTCCCCGCTCACAAGGCCACCACGCGCTCGGGGCCGAGCAGTCGCCGGTACACCTCCGCCAACTCGCTATCCCGCAAGGCCCGCTGCGCCTGACGGGGGGTCATGCCGACATAGCGTCTAACGGCGCGGCAGAGATGGCTCTGATCCGCGTAGCGCGCGTCCTGGGCCACGCTGACCAGATCCTTGCGGGTCTGTAGCCGGGCGAGTGCCGCCTGAAAGCGACCGATGTCGTCGACGCTGCGCCGGGGCAGTCCGTGGATCGCTCGGTATTGGCGCTGGCGCTGCCGGAGGCTTAGCGGCCTTGACGCATGATCTGGAGGAACCGCATGCGCTCGTTGCAGTGCGACCAGCACGGCCTCGATGAACGGTACCAGGGCCTTCCGGGGTTGGGGCGCCGGCCAGGGTAGGGTCCGATCGGGTGAGAGCGCCTCCCGCAAAGCGATGCGCTGGTCCACGAGTCGGGCGACGTCGAGCCCGGCGACCTGAAGCCACGCCGGGGACACCAGGACCATGACGAGGCTCAGGCGCGCGGTTGCCCGGTACTCGTAGGCCCGCGTGGAAGGGCCTGCAATAGTCCATTCCCCAGCCGGGAAGCTGTCCGCCTCGCGGCTTATTCGCCCGTCCAGGGCGATGCTCAGTACGGCCGCGTTGGCGGGCAGTGAGCGGCCATGCCAGGGTCCGCGACGGCGCAGTTGCCCCTCCAGCCCGATGATGCCGAAAACGCCCTGCGGCAGCACCGACCGGGGCGGACGGGCCACGACCAGATCCATCTCGGCGCCCCGGTGTCGCAAACGTTCAATACCGGGCTCCATTGCGGCGCCATGCTTGCTCGAAGCCATCACGCTACCGGCTGGAGTATCTGTCGTGAGAGCGATGGGGATATTACGCCACGGCGGCGTCCAGGAGCTACGGCACCTCGAGCTCGAGAAGCCCGAGCCCGGCGTCGGGGAGGTGCGGGTGCGCGTGGTTTGCAGCGCCATGAATCCCGCCGATATCCGCGCCCGCGAACCGTCGCCAGCGCGTCGCATACCCCGTAGCTTTCCCCTGGTGACGGGCTACGACGTGGCCGGCGAGGTGGACGCCATCGGCCCGGGGGTGTCGGATCTCCAGATCGGCGACCCGGTTCACGGCTCGCCCGACCTGTTACGGCAGGGCGCCCATGCGGAATATGTCATCGTCGACCATCGGCGCCTGCGAAAAATCCCCTCCGGCTGGTCGTGGGAGATGGCGGCAGCGCTGCCGCTGGCCGGCGTCACCGCCCTCGAATGCCTTGAGCGGGCGAGGCAGACGGTGGCCGCGGAACGGGTACTGATCCACGCCGGTGCAGGCGGGGTCGGTCATCTGCAGATCCAGCTGGCCCGTGCCATGGGGCTCGAGGTCTGGACCACGGCGGGCCGGGACGAGAGCGTCGCCCTCTGCAGCCAGCTTGGCGCCAGGCGCGTGATCGATTATCGCCACGCGAGCTTCGTGGCAGCCTGCCGGGAGGCATTGCCGCCGCTGCGGATCATCTTCGACAACGTCGGCGGTGCCTGTTTCGAGGACTCCCTGGAGGCGATCGGGCCGATGGGGGTGCTGGTGTCCATCGTGCCCACGCCGTCGCAGCAGATCGCCGAGCGGCTGTTCCTGAAAGCGGCCACCGTTACGCACCATGTCATGGGCGCTGCCACCTTTACCGGGATTGACCCTGACGCCCAAGGCCTGGCGTTGCAGCGGCTGGTGACGCTCGCCGAATCCAGGGCAGTAGCCCCGCATGTCTCGGCGGTATACCGCGTAAGGGATCTCGCCCGCGCGCACGAGCACCTGGAACGGGGAAGAACGCTGGGCAAGGTCGTGATACGCGTGGCCGACGGCTGGTAGTGGCGCCGTTGCGGCGGGCTGATTTCGAGGCTGGCACTTGAATCTGGACACCCTGCAACTGTTCGTCCCGGCGTGCTTTGCGCTCAATCTCGCGCCGGGGCCGAGCAATCTGCTGGCGCTGAATCACGGTACCCGGTATGGCTGCCGTAGCGCCGTGCTGGCCGGGTTCGGGCGGCTCGCGGCCTTCAGCGGCATGCTGGCCCTGGCGGTGGTGGGGTTGGCTGGCGTCCTCCAGGCTTCGGAGGCGCTTTTCCTCGCGGTCAAGCTGCTCGGCGCGGGCTATCTGGTCTACCTGGCCTGTCAGCTCTGGCGGTTGCCGCCGCGGGAGCCCGGAGAGCCTGCGCCAGGTGGACAGGGTCTGCTGGGGCTCGCGCGGCGCGAGTTCATGCTCGCCGCCGGCAACCCCAAGGCGATCGTGATATTCACCGCTTTCCTGCCCCAGTTCGTGCATGCAGGTGCGCCCGTCCTGCCTCAGCTTGCATTGCTCGGTGGTCTGTTTCTCGTGCTTGAGTGGCTGGCGATTGCCGCCTATGCGGTCCTTGGAGCGCGACTGGCGCACTGGCTTCGCCGGCCGGCCAGTCAGCGTCTCTTCAGCCGAGCCTGTGCGGGGCTTCTCGGCTGGGCGGCGCTGGTTCTCCTGCTCTCGCGACGCCACACCTGAGCCGGGCCTGGCGACGGAGGCGGCGACCTCGCGTACAGCCCCCGATCCGGAAAAAGCAATGCGGGGCGCCTCTTTCTAGTGCGCCGCCGCACGGTAGCGGTGCATTATGAATACACATTGACCTTCCGGCCCACCCGAATCCGCGCCATACAACGCTCTCCGACGACTGGTCCCGATGTTGCAAAGGTTGCGAGTCGCGGGCTGCCTGCGGGTCCGCGGCTCATGCCTGGAACAGTCAGTCCGAGAGGTGACGTCCGATGAAGTTTGCATGCAATTCGCCCCGGCGGGTGGTCCGCCGGGTCTTCCCCGCGGCCGCCGGCACGCTGGCCGCACTGATGACCGCTGCCGCCTGGGGCGCCGACTACAGTTGGACGCTGCAGACGGGCTACGCGGCGGGTGACGAGCAGCACCAGTCCTACGTGGCACTCGCGGAGAAGATCGAGGCCATGTCCGGCGGCCGCCTCGAGATCGACGTCAGCCCGGGCGGGACCTTCGTCCCGGCCTTCGAGGTCATCGACGCGGTGAATGACGGCATTCTCGACGCCGGTGGCGGTGACGGCGACTACCTGGTCGGCCGGCATCCTGCCGGCAGCCTGTTCGCCTCCTCGCCGGGGTTCGGCATGGATTCCATCACCCTCATGAGCTGGATGCGCTATGGCGGTGGTGACGAGCTCTTCGACGAGTACGTGAGCGAGGTGATCGGCTTCAGCGATGTGCAGGTGTTCGCGATGAGCCCCGCGCTGGCGCAGCCGTTCGGCTGGTTCGAGGAGCCTATCGAGAGCGTTGCCGATATCGAGGGCATCAAGTTCCGGACCCCGGGTCTGCCCGTGGACGTCATGGAGGAGATGGGCGCAGCGGTGGTCACGGTGCCCGGCTCCGAGGTGGTGCCGGCCCTGGAGCGTGGTGTCATCGAGAGCGCCGAGTACTTCAGCCCCAAGGCCGATCTGACCCTTGGCCTCTCGGACATCCGCAAGATCTACATGATGCCGAGCTATCTGCAGATCGGTCTCGTGCTCAACGTCTACGTCAACGAGGCGAAGTGGCAGGAGCTGCCCGAGGATCTGAAAGCGATCGTCGAGCACGCCATCATGGCCGAGTCGGCGGATTTCTACTGGCGCTACCTGAGGGACAACGCCGAGGCGCTGGCCTACATGGAGGAGGAGCAGGGCGTCACCGTGGTGCGTACTCCGGATGACGTCATGCGTGCCCAGCTCGACGCCTGGGAGGTGGTCCTCAATCGTCATGCCGAGGAGGACGAGTTCTTCGCCGGCGTGCTCGAATCCCAGCGCGCCTATGCGGACCAGGCAGTGGGCCTGAAGGCCCGGATCACCCCGCCCCTGAACATTGCCCTCGAGAAGTACCGCGAGGAGTAGAGGGAAAGCCTCACTCCCCCAGTCCACAGGCAATCGGCGGCGCTCCAGCCGGAGCGCCGCCGGGGAGGCGGTGACCATGACCGACCCGCAACGACCCCAGTATCAGGATGAGCTGATTGGCGATTTCGGCACGCCGATTACCGGCGACCCGGCGCTGCCCGTGCCGCTGCGCCGCGTCGTGGCGGCAATCGATCGTGGCTCGGAGCTGATCGGGTACGCCGTTTCGGTGTGCATCCTGTTCCTGACGGCGGTGATCATCTTCGAGGTCATCAGCCGTGGCGTATTCGGCGCGCCCACCATGTGGGCCTACGACCTTAGCTACATGCTCTACGGCACGATCTTCATGCTGGGGGCGGCGGTCACGCTGCGCTTCGGCGGCCATATCCGTACCGATATCTTCTTCGCGAAGTTCCCGCCGCGAACCCAGGCGGCGATCGACATCGCCTTCTATCTGCTGCTGTTCATACCCGGCATGTGGCTTTTCCTCGTCGTCGGCTACGACAAGGCCCTGCACGCCTTCGTCACGGGAGAGCGCAGCGGTCTGAGCCCCTGGCGGCCCCTGCTCTGGCCATACCGGGCGGTGATTCCGCTGACGTCACTGCTGCTGATCGTTCAGGCGGTCTCGGAAATCCTCAAGCGCGTGAGCGTGTTCTACGGGAGCGGCCAGCATGGACATGAATGAAATCCTGGGATTCCTGCTGCTGCTGGCGCTGCTCACCGGCATCTTCATCGGATTCCCCATCGCCTTCACGCTGATCTGCCTCACGGTGATCTTCGGCTATATCGGCCTCGGCGATCTCGTGTTCAACCTGATGGTCTTTCAGGCCTGGGGCGTGATGCGCGAGGAGACCCTGGCAGCGGTGCCGCTGTTCGTCTTCATGGGCTACGTCCTCGAGCAGGCCGGGATGATGGAGCGGCTGTTCAAGGGCTTCCAGTACATCCTCGCGCGGGTCAACGGCGCGCTCTATCTCGGCGTGCTGTTCACCTCGACGCTGTTCGCGACGGCCACCGGCATCATTGGCGCCTCGGTCACGCTGATCGGCATGCTCGCCGGTCCGGTGATGCGGGAGTCGAAGTACGACCCGGCGCTATCCGCCGGCGCGATCACGGCGGGCGGCACCCTCGGCATCCTGATTCCGCCATCGGTGCTGCTGGTGGTGCTGGGACCGGTGATGGGCGTCTCCATCCCGAAGCTCTTCGCCGCGACGATCATTCCGGGGCTGCTGATCGCCGGTCTCTTCACCGTCTACGTGATGGTGCGGAGCTACGTGAATCCCGCGGTGGGCCCGGCGCTGCCGAAGGACAAACACCCGAGCGACTATCGCGCGGCCCTGCGGGAGTTCCTGGTCGGCATGCTGCCGCTGCTCGCGCTCATCGGCGCCTCCCTCGGCAGCATTCTCGCCGGCATCGCCACGCCCACGGAGGGGGCCGGCATGGGAGCCGCCGGAGCGCTGATTCTCGCCACCGCCTATGGGCGTCTCAGCCGCTTCCTGCTCAAGGTCTCGCTGTTCAAGAGCATGCTGGTGTCGAGCATGATCATGTTCCTGCTCATGGCCTCGAACATGTACGGCGCCGTGTTCAACCGTCTGGGGACCGGGCCGCTGATCGCCGAGACGCTGGTGTCTCTGAATCTGAGCCCCATCGTCATGCTCGTCGCGCTGATGGTGATCATCTTCCTGCTCGGCTGGCCGCTGGAGTGGGCGCCGATCATCTTCATCTTTCTGCCGATCTTCCTGCCGGTGATTGCAGCGTCGAACCTCGACCTGCTCTGGGTGGCGACGCTGGTGGCGGTCAACCTGCAGACGGCGTTCCTTTCACCCCCGGTGGCGATGGCCGCGTACTACCTGAAAGCGGTGGTGCCCGACTGGTCGCTGACGGAAATCTACAGCGGCATGCTGCAATTCGTGGCGCTGCAGATCGTCGCCCTGGCGCTGGTGGTGACGTTCCCGTCGCTGGCGCTCTGGCTCCCCGGTGTTCTCTTCTAGGAGATGGAAATGGCCGCCACCCTGGGCCCTGCAGCGGACTATCGCGGGATTGTCGCCTCCAGTGCCTCCGGCTGCGTCCGGCTGGTCGACACGCTGCTCGCGCATATAGAGAAACTCGAACCGGAGCACCGTTGCTTCGAGCACATCGATGCGGAGGCGGTCCGCGCCCGGGCACGCTGGCTCGACGAGCGTCGGGATGCGCTGGGGCACCTGCCCCTGTACGGCATGCCGGTGGGCGTGAAGGACATCATCGACGTCGCCGGCCTGCGCACGAGCAACGGTCTCCCGACGGCGCTCGCGACCACGGCCAGCGAGGACGCCGCGGTGGTTCGCGATCTGCAGGCGCAGGGGGCGATTATCGTCGGCAAAACGGTGAGCACCGAGCTCGCGTTCCTGCACCCGGCGCGCACGCGCAACCCGAGGGGTACGGACTTCACCCCGGGGGGATCCTCCGCCGGCTCCGCCGCCGGCGTCGCAGCGGGCATGGTGGCCGCCGCCGTCGGCACCCAGACCGGAGGGTCGGTTACCCGACCCGCCTCGTTCTGTGGTGTGCATGCGGTGAAGACGACTTCCGGACTGATCGACCGCACCGGCGTGCTCAGTCAGTCCCCTACCCTGGACACCGTGGGCTTCCTGGCCTGCGACGCCGAGGCCCTGGCCGCGATCATGGAGGGCCTGACGCCACTGCAGCCACCGGGTGGAGATGTGCCCGGCCGTATCGGACTGCTGGCAGGCGGCATGGTGGATCGTGCCCCGGACTACGTGCGCGAGGCCCTGCACCGCATCGAGCGTCACTGCGCCGATCGCGTCTCCCGCGTGGTGCTGGATCCGCTGTTCGATCGCTGCGTCCCGGTACGCCAGCGCATCAACATGTTCGAGCTCCGCTATCAGTTCGAGCACTTCATGACCGGCTACGGCAATCACCTGAGCGACACCCTGAAGGCCGGCTATCGCGAAGGCGAGGGCGTCACCGTGGAGGACTATTTCGCCGCCATTCGCGAGGGCGCCGACATTCGCCGATACGTGAACGGGCTGCTCGAGCAGTTCGATTATCTGCTGCTGCCCTCGGCCCTCGGTGAGCCTCCGAAGGGCCTCGAGAGCACTGGCGATTCGCTCTACAATGCGCCCTGGTCGCTGCTCGGCAATCCCACGGTGACGCTGCCCCTCTGCGCAGGACCGAACGGCATGCCTTTCGGCCTGCAGCTGGTGGGGCGGCACTTTTCCGAGCGTGCGCTGATCGCGGCGGGTGCGGCGCTTTCAGCCAGATTCGCCGAGGCGCTTTGAGGCGATGGGCCACCGGCGCAGGCTTGTGCAGCGCGCCTGGTCCTGCCCCCCAGCTCCACGCCCTCGCGTCGCGAACGGGCGTGGGAGTCTGCGCTGCAGCCGGGAGACGTTCTACAGCGCAGACCCACAGGGGTCAGGCAGTGGCAAGGCCGACCCGGCGGCGTGACCGGTACACCGCCGGGCTGCCTGCCACGGGTCCGTGGAGGTCGCGATGAAGGTGATCGGCATGCTCGGCGGCATGAGCTGGGAGTCCACCGTGCCGTACTACCGCACCGTCAACGAGACGGTGAAGGACCGGCTGGGCGGCCTGCACTCGGCCCGGGTGCTGCTCTACAGCGTCGACTTCCACGACATCGAGCGCCTGCAGCAGGCCGGCGACTGGACCGCCGCCGGCGCGCAGCTGGCGGACGCGGCGCGCGCCCTCGAGCGTGGCGGGGCGGAGTGCGTCGTGCTCTGCACCAACACCATGCACAAGGTGGCCCCGGCCATCGAGGCGGCCGTGGGCATCCCCCTGCTCCACATCGCGGATGCCGCCGCCGCCGCCATTCAGGCCGAGGGCATCGGCCGCGTGGGCCTGCTCGGCACCCGCTTCACCATGGAGGATGGCTTCTACCGCGACCGGCTGCGGGATCGCCACGGTCTCGACGTGCTGGTCCCCGGGCCGGCGGACCGGGCCGAGGTGCATCGGGTAATCTACGAGGAGCTCTGCCTCGGCGACACGCGCGCGGCATCCCGCGACGCCTACCGGCGGGTGATCGCCGATCTCGTCCGGCAGGGGGCGGAGGGCGTGATCCTCGGCTGCACGGAGATCGGCCTGCTGGTCGACGCGGACGACAGCCCGGTGCCGCTGTTCGATACCGCCGCGATCCATGCCCGGTACGCGGCGGAGTGGGCTCAGAGCCGGTGACGCAGCCACCAGAGAAGCCACCACGGAAACACGTACCGGAATACTCGGGCGGCCCCGAAGCGTGGCGGGTCCGCGGGCTGCAGGCACCAGCAATGCAGACCGCACAGGCTTGGACGGTCCCCGGCCCGCGGCTGGCGTGACAGGCGTATGTCGCCGCCGCTCCGCATGACGGCCAGCCGGATCTCGGTCTCCGGTGCGTCGGCCTCGTGGCAGATCAGGGTCACGGCGCCGTCGGCGCCGGTGCCGAGTGCCCGGACCACGAGCAGCGGCTCGGCCAGCGGCGGCCGGGTCGGATCGTGCACCGGCTCGAGCAGGGCCAGGCCACCCTCGGCCAAGGTCTGACCCACGGCGGCGAGCGTCGCCTCCATGCGCGACCCGGCATCCCGGCCCCCCGGTGCGCGCAGGCTGAGCGTCACCCGCACCGGTGCGGCCCAGCCTGCCGCCGCGACGCTGCCGGCCAACGCGCGGCGGATCGGTGCGTCCGGGAGCCACGTCGTTGGCAGGCGTGCCAGCACCGCGCGCTCGACCAGGGAGCCGGGCAGGTTCGCTGTGAGCACCGCGGCAAGGCGGCCCGCCAGCCAGGGCTGCAGCCGCTCCCAGCGCGCTCGGTTGTCCGCGTCCGTGAGCCCGCCGGGACCGCAGATCGGGGGGCGCAGCCGGGCACGATAGTAGTCCGCGCTGAGCACGGCGCGCGTGAGGTTGATGATCGCGTCCCGGGACGGTGCGACGCTGCCATGCAGCGTCACCTGCTCGATGGCGCCGAAGGTCACGGCGAGCGGGCCGAAGGGGTCCTGCAGGCTGCGTCGGGCCTGGTCGGCCGACGCCCGGCGGATGGCCTCGTCGGTTTCTTCACCCGGTTCGATCGGCGTGCCCCAGGCGCCCGGGTCGTCGTACCCGGGGCGGAATCGGCGGCGCAGCCAGCTCAACCGCGGGGCCGGCCCCGGACGCCGCGCCGCCCCCGGTCCGGGGCGGCTTTCGGGGCAGGTTCGGCTTCCGGTGCCGCCGCCATCGCCTCGCGCATCCCCTGGTACCAGGCGTCGAGGCTCGCGAGCGCCGCCGGCGAGGCGCCCTCGGCCACCTCGAGCCGGGCACCACAGCCAGCGCAGGCGAGAGGGCGCCGGGCGAGGATCGCCTCCACGTAGAGCGGAACGGCGGTGCCGCAGAAGGGGCAGGGGGTGCTGCCCGGGGCGAGCGCGCCGCCGGCGCGCGGGGCCGAGGTCATGCCGGCTCCTCCCCCTCGGGCGTCGTCGCGTCGGGCTCCGCGGGCGGCGGAGAGGGGGGCGCCGGGCGCTGGCTGACCGACTCCGCCGCAAGGCTCAGCAGCCGCGCCAGCCCTTCGGGCATGTCCGACTGCTCGATGCGCACCTTCATGCGCAGCAGCATGTCCACGGAGCGGCGCTGGCTGGTGCGTTCCTCGCGGGCGAAGGTGGCGCGCAGGGTCGCCGGCGCGCCCGCCGCCGAGCGGGCCGCGGCAGGCAGGTGCCCGAGCATCTCGCGCTGCTGCTCGCCGGTGGCCTCGGTGGCGACGATCTTCACCGTGTAGTCCAGCTCGGCGTCGCGGATCTGCAGTGCCGGGATGGGCAGCAGGCTCAGCAGCGGGATCTCGACGTCCAGCGCCTCCTCGCTGCCATCGGCGCGCTGACGCCGGCGGCGGAAGCGCACCATCTGCAGACCGCCAAGCTCGCTCGGATCGTCGGACTGGGCTGGCTCGAAGCCCACGCCGCGCACGAAGCGCGCCGTCGCCCAGGCCGCCTGGGTCTCGGCCTCCACCAGGGCGTGGATCGGTGCCCCGATGAGCTGATCCAGCGAGAGCACGTTGTTCTGGCGCGGCTCGCCGTCTGCGGGCGCAGCGCCCCCTGCGCCGTTGTCGCCGCCGTTGTCATCGGGGTCCGCCATGACCGCTCTCCTATTCCGGGGTAAGGGAACGCTGGTAGCTGTAGGGTCCCGTCTTCACCTCGGTCCACACCGAGTTGCGCACCTCGGCGCGCACGCGGATCGAGGAGATCGCCGCTTCCTGCAGCTGCGCCAGGGTATGCCCGTTGATGTCCACCTCCAGGCGCACATCCGAGTTCTGGTGCCAGATCTCGCGGATCGGCGCATCGAGCCCTGTGACCACGCTGCGGAAGTCGTCGTGCTGGAGGGCGAAGTCGAGGACCGGATCGAGCGGCGTGTTCAGCGCCTCGGGGGCGACCCCGTCCCGCAGGTGGTTGGCGTGGGCCCAGAACATGGGCTGACGCAGGCCGCGCAGGGCGGTCTCGGCATCGAAGCTGCCGTCGGCGCGGATCAGGTGGGTATAGGACTCGATGAAGTAGCGCAGGATGTGCTGGCGCAGCTCGATGCGCAGCACGGTGGAGTTGAATCCCTTGCTCATCACGCGCTCGAGCTCGGTGCCCGTGTCCGGGTGCTGGGCGCTGTAGTCCCGGGCCAGGTCCAGATAGGTGGCGACCAGCTCCTCCACCGAGCGCTCCAGCAGGAAGGCCACATTGGCCTCGCGCCCCTCGGTGTTGACGTCGCTCGCCTTCACCTCGGTGATGCTGAACTTCAGGTCCACCTCCACCTCGGCGATGTCCGCCCGGGGCACCGGGAACTTGCGCAGCAGGAAGTCGCCCTCGTAGTAGCGGGCGATGGAGCGCGAGTAGAGGTCGGAGGCGAACCGGGCCTTGGCGAGGTCCCGCAGGAGCGCGCCGATTACCTGCTGCAGGTCAGCCACGGGGCCCCTCCCCGGTAGCCGGACGAGGGCGGAGCAGCGTCAGCAGCCACAGCGCCGTCGTGCTGCAGGCGCGGCGCCAGCGGGCGGCCACCTGCAACGGAATCCCGGCCGTGGGCGGCGGTGGCGGAGGCGGCGGGCATGGCCTCAGCCACCGGCGGCCGGCTTGTTGCGGGTCGCCTCCTCCTTTTTTTCCGGCTTCTCCACCGCCGGCGCCGGCGGCTCCTCGATGGTGTTGGTGAGGATCGCGAGCATCCGCGCGAGGCCGCCGGGCACGTCGTCCTGCACGGCGTGCACGTGCACGTCCACGGTGTGCTCCACGGAGTAGCGGGAGTCCTTGGTGGAGCGCGAGTCCTTCTTCGAGGAGTAGGAGGCCTGCATGCTCGCCTTGACGAACCAGTAGCTGCCCCCGACCTTGGCCTGCACCGAGCTCTCCTTGCTGGCCGAGCTCTCGTCGTGCGACTCCTCAGAGGCCGTGATGTTGGCCTTGAAATCGATGCTCATCTCGTCGATGCGCAGGAAGGGGATCGGCACGATGGTGAGCAGCGGCACCGTGATGGTGGTCTGGTTGTCGCCTTTGGTCGCGGTGAAGCTGATGCTGTTCACCTCGCCGTTCTTGTCGAAGCCCACCTCGCGGATGAACTTGACGGTGGTCATCGCCGCCTTGGCCTGCGCCTCCACGGCCGCATCCAGCGGCCCGCCGATCAACGTCCCGAACGGCAGGGACTGCAACGCACGATTCGCATCGGCCATGACGGCCTCCTCGGTGGGGACGCGCCGGCGCGGCGCGCATTCTCGCAAGGATAGACGGTGGTCGGGGAAATGCTCGGGGTTCGCCTGAAGCCGGCAAGCGCGCCGCAGTGGCCACCAGGCTCAACCGCCCGCAGGCACCCTTTTCGGCTCATCCGCGAAGGGGCTGAGGCCCA
This sequence comes from Spiribacter halobius, assembly GCF_020883455.1. NCBI lineage: Bacteria > Pseudomonadati > Pseudomonadota > Gammaproteobacteria > Chromatiales > Ectothiorhodospiraceae > Sediminicurvatus > Sediminicurvatus halobius. Next base: position 172,018 of record NZ_CP086615.1, read on the forward strand.
GCCAGGCCTGCATGGTCGTCTGCAGCTCGGGGGCGCCGACCAGATCAAGACGACCGCTGGCCAGTGCCGACTGTACGGTTTCAATGCCCATCCAGATTGCGGTCATCGTCCGCAGATCGGTGACGACGTACAGATCCACCTCGTTACCGGGATCGAGCATGCAGAGATCGACGGGATTCTCGACATCCGCCTTGTCGACGATCAGCCACCATTTCGCCTGCCCGCGGGTCACGTCGTGATACAGAAACTGAACCGTGATGCGCCTTGAAGGCAGCGGCGCCGGGTTCAGATTGCGCCGCATATCCCACATGAGCAGCGACGGGTCCAGGTTCCTGAGCGAGAGCTGGGACTCGAGCCAGCGATGGCCCCAGCGCCCGAGCGACATGATGACTGGGCGCAGTTCCTCACCCGCTTCCGTGAGCTCGTAGCCGGGGCTGCCGCTGCGGACGTCGATGCGGCGGTTGATCAGCCCCAGCTCTTCCAGCTCGCCGAGCCGCTTCGACAGCAGGGCCGGGGAAATCCGCGGCAGGCCGCGCCGCAGCTCGTTGAAACGGCGGCTGCCGCAGAGCAGCTCGCGCAGGATCAGGATCGTCCAGCGGGTGGCCAGCACCTCGCTGGCCATCGCGACGGGGCAGAACTGCCCGTAACCGCTCGCCGACACGGCTCCCTCCCCGCGGATGCGTCCGGCACGGCGCCACGTGTGTCTCCTCATCAGCAGGTTAGAACGTGACGGGTGGGTCCACCAGTTCAGTCGCAGAACTTGCCGGCGCAGCGGGCTCGGGCGGAGATTCACCGGTGCCGCCGGTCATGCATGGCGGCGGAAGGCAATCGAAGGTGAAGGCAGCCGAGTCCCTGGAGTACGGTCATGAGCGCAAATGCCGCAACGGAACACAATTCGGAGATGGAGTCCCTGAAGGCGCGCCTGAAGGCGACCTGGGAATGCGGGGATTACGGACACTTCGCGACGTACATGGCGTCGGGTGCCCTGGATTTCCTGGAGCGAATCGGCATCCAGCCGGGCGAGCGCGTGCTCGACGTCGCCTGCGGAGCGGGCCAGATCAGCGTTCCCGCGGCCAGGGCCGGTGCCCGCGTGACCGGGCTGGACCTCGCCGACAACCTGGTGGCGCAGGCTCGGGCCTGGGCCCGCGAGGAGGGGGTGGATGCGACCTTCGATCAGGGTGATGCGGAAGCCATGCCCTACGAGGACGCCTCGTTCGACGTGGTCGTCAGCCTGATCGGCGCGATGTTCGCCCCGCGGCCGGACCGGGTGGCCGCGGAGTTGCTGCGGGTGTGCCGGCCGGGCGGACGCATCGTGATGGGTAACTGGACGCCGGAAGGCTTCATCGGTGGCATGTTCCGGATCATCGGCAAGCATGTGCCGCCGTCGCCGCTGATGGTACCGCCCGCGAAATGGGGCGACCCGGAAACGGTCAAGGAGCGGTTCGGGAGCGGCGTCTCCAGCCTGGACCTGACCCGGCAGATCTACACGTTCGAGTACCCCTTCCCGCCCGCGGACGTGGTCGAGTTCTTCCGCGTCTACTATGGGCCGGCCAACCGCGCTTTCGCGGCGCTGGACGATTCCGGACAGGAGGCGTTGCGCCGGGACCTGGAGCAATGGTGGTCAGCCCATAATCAGGCAACGGATGGCGGCACGCGCTGCGAGGCGGAATACCTGCACGTCACCGCGATCAGGCGATGACCGGGCCGGATGCTGCCCGTCATCGCGGGGGCGGCTCTGCGTCACGAACTCCCTGGCGACCTCCTCGGCCGGGCGTCCGCTTCGCTCGATCTCCCCGCCCGGCAGGACGCGGCTATGCTGGATATGGGCAGGCGCAGAATCCGGGCCGTGCGGGGACGCCGCAGCGCGTTCCCGTGGAGCCGGCTGTGCCGGTACCGCTGGGGGGAATCTTGGACGTTTCCGGAAGAGCCCTGTGCCGCAAGCTCGGCGCCTTCGTGGCGCTGACCCCGGCGGAGCTGAGCGCCCTGGCGGCCCTGCAACGGCGCGTGCGGACAGTCGCGCCCGGGGCCTTGCTGGTGCGCAGAAGCCAGGCTGTGGATCGCCTGTTCGTTCTGTGCCGCGGTTGGAGCTGCTCCAGCAAGCTGCTGCCGGATGGCCGACGGCAGATTGTCAACGTGCAGATACCTGGGGACTTCGTAGGTCTTCGCGGTGTCCTGCAGCGCATGTCGGACCGCCGCTTCGAGCCGCTGCTGCCGGTCGAGATCGCGGAGGTCAGCGCGGCGGAGCTACGCGAGGTCATCCGCGCGCACCCCCGCATTGGTGCTGCGGTGCTCTGGGCTGCAAGCCGCGACGAAGCCATGCTGGCCGAGCGCCTCTTGAGCATCGGGCGGCGCAGCCCGCGAGAGCGCCTGGCGCATTTCCTGCTCGAGCTGGAGGCGAGGCTCACCCTGGTCGGCCTGACCTCGCCGGGCGGCTACCATTGCCCGCTGACGCAGCAGAATCTCGCAGACGTCCTGGGGCTTAGCGCCGTGCACGTGAACCGAGTGCTTCAGGAACTGCGCAAGCAGGGGCTGCTTACCTTTCAACGCAGCCGGGTCGTCTTCCAGGACCGCGAGGCGCTCCGCCGCCTGTCGGGCTTCGAGGGGCAATATCTCGACCAGGACGGCCCGGCTCTGCCGTGACCGAACCGGCGCGCCCGCCATGGAAGCCTTGCCTGGCCGCGAGTCCCCGCTCTGTACGCCGACGCGAAGAGCCGCCGCAGGGAACCCCGGCGGCGACCCGTTCATAGCCTATAGGTCTAGTTCCACTCGCCCCGATGCAGCTGGCGGTTGGCCTGGACCAATGCCTGGACACAGGCGCGTTCGTCACGCCTCGCGGCTGCCGCCTCGGCCTCCCGAACGTCCCTGTTCGCTGCGCTCTTTCCAGCGCCCGGATGGGCACGGTCGAGCTCCATGCGGATGGCGTTGATGCCGCTCTCGCAGCTCTGGGCCGCCTGGGCTGGCAGTGCCAAGGTCAGGGCAAGCACTAGGGCCACCGTCACGGTGGAAAGCACTCCGGAATTCGCTTTCATGGGAATCTCCTCGGCCATAAAGACGATCGGGCCTCGTCTTCCCGCGCGGCGCGCAGCGACCGGCCCGGCGACGCAACCTCGTCGCCCCGCGGGCACTCCTATGGCTGTCTGCCCGCGGTGACTGAATATGTGCCATCCCCGTTTGCCGCGCACTTACCGCGGATGGGTTTTCCCTGTGCTGCCGGTCACGATCACGGAACGCGCAGGTAGAGCGAGCATTGGCCACTTCCGCGCTCCCTGAGAGACAGCGGCCGCGGCAGGATGCCGAGGGAGGAATTCCTGCCGCGGCCCGGCCGTCCGCCGGAACAGTGAGTCGCCGCGCCGCTATTCGGCGAGGCGCTTCATCTCGCGGTAGAGGTCGGATTTGCCCTCGAAGCCGATGCCGGGCAGATCCGGCAGGGTGACGTAGCCGTCCTCCACCCGCACCCCGTCCGGGAAGCCGCCGAAGGGCTGGAACAGGTCCGGGTAGGACTCGTTGCCGCCGAGCCCGAGGCCCGCCGCGATGTTCAGCGACATCTGGTGGCCGCCGTGGGGGATGCAGCGGCTGCGGGACCAGCCGTGCTGGTGGAGCATGTCGAGGGTGCGCAGGTACTCCACCAGACCATAGCTCAGGGCACAGTCGAACTGCAGCCAGTCCCGGTCGGGGCGCAGGCCGGCGTAGCGGATCAGGTTGCGCGCGTCCTGCATGGAGAACAGGTTCTCGCCGGTGGCCATGGGCCGCTCGTAGTAGTTGCGCAGGGTCGCCTGCAGCTCGAAGTCCAGCGGGTCGCCAGGCTCCTCGTACCAGAACAGGTCGTAGCGCGAGAGCGCCTCGGCGTACGTGATAGCGGTGTCGAGGTCGAAGCGGCCGTTGGCGTCCACGGCGAGCATCTGGCCGTCCTGCAGGATGCCCAGCACCGAGTCGATGCGCCGCAGATCCTCCTCCAGCGCGGCGCCGCCGATCTTCTTCTTGACCACGGTGTAGCCGCGGTCGATGTAGCTCTGCATCTCGTCCTTGAGCTTGCTGTCGTCCTGCCCGGGGTAGTAGTAGCCGCCGGCGGCGTAAACGAACACCTTGCGGTCCGGCTCGCCGCTGCCGAAGCGCTCGGCCAGAAGCTGGAACAGCGGTACGCCCTCGATCTTGGCGACGGCATCCCACACCGCCATGTCGATGGTGCCGACGGCCACCGAGCGCTCGCCGTGACCGCCCGGCTTTTCGTTGATCATCATCCGGTCCCAGATTCGGAACGGGTCCAGGTTCTCCCCGGACTCGTCGACCAGGTCCTCCGGGTTCGCCTCGAGCAGCCTCGGGATGAAGCGCTCGCGCATGAGGCAGCCCTGGCCGTAGCGGCCGTTGGAGTTGAACCCATAGCCGATCACGGGCTTGCCGTCGCGGATGACATCCGTGACCACCGCGACCAGGCTCAGGGTCATGCGGCTGAAGTCGATGTAGGCGTTGCGGATGGACGAGCTGATGGGAACGGTACGCTCCCGGATCTCCACGATTCTCACGGGCTGCCCTCCTCGGGTTGATGCGACGTGCGCCCAAGGTATCCGCGTGGCGCGCCCTTGTGATTCACCTGAATTCAGATGATTATTAACTTTCAGTGAAAGACGGAATCACCACCGAACTGGAGTTCTTCGTCCTGCTCGGCCGCCTGGGCAGCCTGTCGGCGGTCGCGCGGGCGCTGGACCTGACGCCCCCAGCAGCCACCAAGCGCCTCGGGCGCCTGGAGCGCCGGCTCGGCGTGCGGCTGGTCAACCGCACCACCCGCAGCATCAGCCTGACCCCGGAGGGCGAGACCTACCTCCAGCACGCCACCCGGATCCTCGATCAGATTCGGGAGATGGAGGATGAGGTCGCCAGCAGCCGCAGCGAGCTGCGCGGGCTGCTGCGCGTCAACGCGACGCTGGGCTTCGGGCGCACGACCATCGCGCCGCTGGTCTCGGAGTTCGCCGCGCAGCATCCCCGGGTGGAAGTCCAGCTCGAGGTCACCGACCGCCCCGTGGACCTGGTGGAAACCGGCTTCGATATCGCCATCCGCTTCGGTACCCCACCGGACAGCCGTCTCAATGCCCGCCGGATCATGCCCAATCGACGCTTTCTGTGCGCTTCCCCCGCCTACCTGGAGCGCCACGGCACGCCACGAACGCTGGCGGACCTGAAGCGTCACAACTGCATCCTGCACCGCCAGAACGACGAGCCCTACGGCGTCTGGCGCTTCAGCCACGACGGGCAGAGCGAGGTGGTGAAGGTGGACGGCACCCTCTCAAGCAACGATGGCGACATCGTTCTCGGCTGGGCCCTGGACGGCCACGGCATCCTGGCGCGCTCGGAATGGGACCTCGAGAAGTACCTCGAGAGCGGCCGCCTCAGGGTCGTCCTGGCGGACCACCACCTGCCATCGGCGGACCTGTTCGTCTACTACCCGCACCGTCGCAACCAGACCTTGCGCACACGGGCGTTCATCGACTTCCTGGTGGAGCGCTTCGGCGGGCGCCGGCTGACAGCGGTGTAGGAATCCTCGCACCGCCCGCGGTCATCTGGGTTCTATACACCTGGGTGGGGGTTTGCGACTCGACCCGTCTCTACGGCAAAACGGCGGCGCAAGGTGTGGCCTAAATACCAATGTGACCACGTTGGGACCGGTGCGGCTATGTGAGTTCCAGTAGATCCATGACTTGCTGTCTTTATTGGTGGGCCCGCCAGGACTCGAACCTGGAACCAAGGGATTATGAGTCCCCTGCTCTAACCGTTGAGCTACGGGCCCGTCGTCTGGGTCGGGCGGCAGTATAGCGGTGGTGGGCAGAAGCAGGAACGGGCGCCCTGGGGCGCCCGTTCCTGTGTGGGTCGGTGCTGGGTGCTGCCGACCGGGCGCTACTGCTCGTCGAGGAAGCTGCGCAGGCTGTCCGAGCGGGTCGGGTGGCGCAGCTTGCGCAGGGCCTTGGCCTCGATCTGGCGTATGCGCTCGCGGGTGACGTCGAACTGCTTGCCCACCTCCTCGAGGGTGTGGTCGGTGTTCATGTCGATGCCAAAGCGCATGCGCAGCACCTTGGCCTCCCGCGGCGTGAGCCCCGAGAGCACCTCGCGCACGGACTCGCGCAGGCCCTCGCGGGTGGCGGAGTCCACCGGGGACATCACCGAGGTGTCTTCGATGAAGTCGCCGAGGTGGGAGTCCTCGTCGTCGCCGATGGGCGTCTCCATGGAGATCGGCTCCTTGGCGATCTTGAGGACCTTGCGCACCTTGTCCTCGGGCATCTCCATGCGCTCGGCGAGCTCCTCGGGCTGCGGCTCGCGGCCCATCTCCTGGAGCATCTGACGCGAGACCCGGTTGAGCTTGTTGATGGTCTCGATCATGTGCACCGGGATGCGGATGGTCCGGGCCTGGTCCGCGATGGATCGGGTGATAGCCTGGCGGATCCACCAGGTGGCGTAGGTGGAGAACTTGTACCCGCGCCGGTACTCGAACTTGTCCACCGCCTTCATCAGGCCGATGTTGCCCTCCTGGATGAGGTCCAGGAACTGCAAGCCGCGGTTGGTGTACTTCTTCGCGATGGAGATGACCAGCCGCAGGTTGGCCTCGACCATCTCCTTCTTCGCCCGCCGCGCCTTGGCCTCGCCGATGGACATGCGACGGTTGATCTCCTTGATCTCCGCCGGCGGCAGGCCGGTGACCTCGCGGATCGCGGCGAGCTTGGCCTGGTTCTCGAGGATGGCCGTGCGGTGCTCGGCGACGCGCTCGGCGTACGGCTTGCCGCTCGCGATCACCTCGTCCACCCAGGCCTCGTCCGTCTCGCGGCCGGGGAACTGGGCGAGGAAGTCCTTGCGCGGCATGCCCGCCTGCTTGACGGCGACGCGCATCACCTCGCGCTCGGCACCGCGCACGCGCTCCACGGCCTTGCGCAGGTTGCCGGCGAGGCCCTCGATGACCTTGGGCACGAACTTCATGGACAGGAACAGCCCGGTGAGCTCCTCGCGGATCTCGGCCATGCGCGGGTCGCCGCTGCCGCGCTGCTCCAGGATCTCCAGCATCTCGTTGTGGAGCTCCTCGATGCGCGCAAAGATCTGGGCGGCGCGCTCCGGGTCCGGGCCGCTCTCGCCGGGGCTTGCGGCGCCGTCCTCGTCGGCGTCCTCTTCCTCCTGCTCGCGGGCGGCCTCGGCGGCCTCCGCCTGGACGGCCACCACCTCGGGCACCTCGTCCACGAGCTCGCTGACGTCGCGGAAGCCGCCGATGACGTCCGCCAGGCGCAGCTCGCCGTTGCGGATGCCATGGTGCAGCGCGACCATGGTGCGGGAGGACTCGGGATAGGCGGAGAGCGCGCGCAGGACCTGATCGAGCCCGTCCTCGATGCGCTTGGCGAGCTCGATCTCGCCCTCGCGCGTCAGCAGCTCCACCGTGCCCATCTCGCGCATGTACATGCGCACCGGGTCGGTGGTGCGGCCGAACTCGGCATCGACGGCGGCCAGCGCCGCGGCGGCCTCTTCGGCCTCGTCCTCGTCCGTGGACACGGCGCCATCGCTGAGCAGCAGGGTATCGGCATCCGGCGCGATCTCATGGACAGTGATGCCCATGTCGTTAATCATGCCGATGATGTCCTCGATCTGCTCCGGGTCGACGATGTCGTCCGGCAGGTGATCGTTGACCTCCGCATAGGTAAGGTAGCCCTGCTCCTTACCGCGGGCGATCAAGGCTCTGATCTGAGACTGCTGGTCCTGTGCCATATCCTACCGATGGTTCGGGGTGAGTCAGGCGCACGCGGCGCGCGGTGAACCGAGCATTATAGCTGGGCCTGTGGTGTTGACAACTACATCACGGTCTTCATTCCACGTGCCCAGCTGTCGCGCTGCGCGGTACAGACCGGCTAACGCTTCAGTTGCGCCCATTCCTGCCATTCCTCGCGGGTCAGCTCGCCTCGCTGCAACCTTTCGTTCAAGTATTGCAGCCGCTGTTGATCCAGCAACGTGCGCACCCGCGCCATGGCGTCGCGGAACTCCGCCTCCAGCCCGCTTTCCGGCACCAGGTGATCCCAGGTCGCGAGCTTCCACAGCGCTGCCTCGTGCTCGGTGTCCCGAAAGCGCTCGAGCAGCGCACCGCTAGTGATTTGCGGCTCATCGCGGCTGAATTCAAGCAGCTGCATAAGCAGACCCAGCCCCGGCACGTCGTCCCGCCCGCGCATGGCGGCGATCTCCTCCGCCGGTACTGCCTCGGCCAGCGCCGGACGCTGCAGCAGCAGCGCCACGGCCATGCGCACCGGCGTGCGCCGCACCGCCCGGGCATCCACCGGCTCGCTGCGCACCCGCCGCTCCAGGCGCTCGCGGCCGTCGACGACCGCCTCGAGGTAGCCCGTTTCCAGCCGCGCGAGCCCCGCCAGGCGCTCCAGCAGCATGTGCCGGTAGACGTCCGGCGGCAGCCGACGCAGCAGCGGCAGCGCCTCGTCCACCAGACGCGCCCGCCCGTCCATGCTCCGCAGGTCCACCATGCTGCCCAGCCGCTCCATCAGGTAGTCAGACAGCGGGCTCGCGTCTGCGAGCAGCGCCTCGAAACCCTCGCGCCCGTGGCCGCGCACCAGGCTGTCCGGGTCCTCGCCCTCGGGCAGGAACAGGAAACGCACCTGGCGGCCGTCGCGCATGGCCGGCAGGGCGTTCTCCAGCGCCCGCCATGCCGCCCGCCGGCCGGCCTCGTCGCCGTCGAAGCAGAACACCAGGTCCTTGGTGACCCGGAACAGTCGCTCCACCTGGCGGGTCGAGGTCGCCGTGCCCAGCGTCGCCACCGCCCGCGGCAGGCCGTGCTGGGCGAGGGCCACCACATCCATGTAGCCCTCCACGACCAGGATATCGGCCGGATGCCGGTCGGCCTGTAGCACCTCGTAGAGGCCGTAGAGCTCCTGGCCCTTGTGGAAAATCGGCGTTTCCGGCGAATTCAGGTACTTGGGCTCGCCGTCGCCGAGCACGCGGCCGCCAAAGCCGATGGTGCGCCCGCGCCGGTCGCGGATGGGGAACATGATGCGGTCGCGGAAGCGATCGTAGGCGCGGCCGTCGTCCCGCTCGATGACCATGCCGGCGCGCGCGAGCAGGGCGCGCTCGCCGAGCCGGCCCATGAGGTTGTCCCACCCCGGCGGCGCGAAGCCGATGCCGAAGCGCGCCGCGATCTCGCCGCTCAGGCCGCGGCCGCGCAGGTAGTCAATGGCGCGCTGGCGCTCCGGGTGCTCCCGCAGCCAGCGCTGGTAGAGCTCGCTGGCCCGCCCGAGCAGACGGTAGAGGTCGCCGTGCTCGCTGCCTTGGTCGTCACGGGCGCCTTCCGGCATCTCCATGCCGGCGAGGCCGGCGAGCTGGGCCACCGCCTCGCGGAAGTCGAGGCGGTCGTACTCCATCAGAAACCGGATCGCAGTGCCGTGCGCGCCGCAGCCGAAGCAGTGATAGAACTGCTTGGGGGCGCTGACGGTGAAGGACGGCGTCTTTTCGCTATGGAACGGGCAGAGCCCGAGGTGGTTACTGCCCGAGCGCTTCAGCTGCACGCGCTCGCCCACCACGTCGACGATGTCGATGCGGGCAAGCAGCTCGTCGATGAAGTGGTCGGGGATGCGGCCGGCCATGGGCAGCGGTTTCCGCCGGACGTCGAGGGTGGACCGCAAGCATACTCACCCGGTCGGAAATAAAGCCACGTCTCCGCGCTGCCGTCGGCCGGCGGGCAGACCGCGGCCGGCTCAGCCCCCGAGGCGCGCCTTCACGCGGGCGCTGACGGCGCCCATGTCGGCCCGGCCCTGGACGCGCGGCTTGAGCTGGCCCATCACCTTGCCCATGTCGCGCTGGGAGGCGGCGCCGGTGGCGCTTACGGCCTCGTCGATCAGGGCGTCGAGCTCGTCGTCGCGGAGGGGCTGGGGCAGGAACTCGGCGATGATGTCGAGCTCCGCCTGCTCGCGGTCGGCCAGGTCGTCGCGCCCGGCGTCGCGATACTGGGCAAGGGACTCGCGCCGCTGCTTGACCATCTTGTCGAGCACGGCGAGGACGGCCGCGTCGTCCAGCGACTCGCGGCTGTCCACCTCTTTCTGCTTGATCGCCGCGGAGACCATCCGCAGCGTCGCGAGCCGCGGCTTGTCGCCGGCGCGCATCGCATCCTTCACGGCCTCGCCGATGCGCGCCTTGAGCTCGCTCATGGGCGGGGCGTCAGTACAGGCGCTGCTGGCGCTGCTGCTCGCGCTGCAGGCGCTTCATGTGGCGCTTGACGGCCGCCGCCTGCTTGCGCTTGCGCACCTGGGTGGGCTTTTCGTAGTGCTCGCGGCGGCGGATCTCGGAGAGCACGCCCGCCTTCTCGCAGGAGCGCTTGAAGCGCCGCAGGGCAACCTCGAAGGGCTCGTTCTCGCGAACCTTCACACTCGGCATGTAGTTCGGACCTTACTGATGTCTGGGGACGCAGTTAGAATCGGGCGTTCCGATCAAGGCGCGATAGTCTAAACAGCGCCCCCGGCATTTGCAAAGCCCGCGCCAGACGGTGACCGACATGCGCGTTCTCGGCATCGAGACCTCCTGCGACGAGACCGGAGTCGCCGTCTATGACGGCGGCGCCGGCCTGCTCGCCCACCGTCTGCACAGCCAGGTGGCCACCCACGCCGGTTACGGCGGCGTGGTGCCCGAGCTCGCCTCCCGCGACCATGTGCGCCGGCTGATGCCGCTGGTGCAGGAGACCCTGGCCGCAGCGGGGCTCGCGCCTGGCGAGCTGGACGGCATCGCCTACACCCGCGGCCCCGGGCTGGCCGGGGCGCTGCTGGTGGGGGCAGCGGTGGCGCGGAGCCTGGCCTGGGGGCTGGAGCGCCCGGCCATCGGCGTGCATCACATGGAGGGGCACCTGCTCGCGCCGATGCTCGAGCCGGATCCGCCGAGCTTTCCCTTCGTTGCGCTGCTGGTTTCCGGCGGGCACTCGCAGCTGGTGCTGGTGGCGGACGTGGGGCGCTATCGGCTGCTCGGCGAGTCGGTGGACGACGCCGCCGGCGAGGCCTTCGACAAGACCGCGAAGCTCCTGGGCCTCCCCTACCCGGGCGGTCCGGAGCTCGAGCGCCTGGCCCGGAAGGGCACGCCCGGGCGCCTCCGTTTCCCGCGGCCGATGACCGACCGCCCGGGGCTCGATCTCAGCTTCAGCGGCCTGAAGACCGCCGTGCTCAACACCGTGCGCGAAGCCGGCGATGACCCGCGGACCCGCGCCGACATCGCCAGGGCGTTCCAGGACGCGGTGGTGGAGACGCTCGCCATCAAGTGCCGCCGGGCGCTGGAGGCCACCGGCGTGCCGCGGCTGGTGGTCGCCGGGGGCGTGGGCGCGAATACGGCGCTGCGCGAGCGCCTCGCCGAGGTGGCGGCGCGGCACGGCGCCAGCGTCCACTACCCGCGGCTCGCCTTCTGCACGGACAACGGCGCCATGATCGCCTACGCCGGCCACTGCCGCCTCGCCGCCGGCGAGCGCCAGGGCCCGGACTTCGACGTCACCCCCCGCTGGCCCCTGGCCGACCTCCGCCCGCCGGGCGAGGCATCGCTCGCGCCGACGCCGCTCGGGGATTAACCGCCAAGGCGCAAAGGTCGCAAAGGTATTACAGGCTGGAGCAACTCAGCTTCCCGCTTTGCGGGACCTTTGCGCCCTTCGCGACTTGGCGGTCAATCCGGCTTCCCCTCAGTCGTTCTTCGAGCGGCTGCTCAGCGAGATCTTGCCCTCGCGGCCGGCGAGGAGGTTGGCGATGTTGCTGCGGTGGCGCCAGTAGGTGAGGGCGGTCATCACCGCCATGGCGCCGGCGAGGATGGGGCCCGCGCCGAGCCAGACGAGATAGAGCGGCGCGATCAGGAAGCTCACCAGCGCCGAGAGCGAGGCGTAGCGCGTCACGATGGCGACGGCGAGCCAGGTGCCGAGGGTGGCTAGGCCGGCGGGCCACGCCCAGGCGATGATGACCCCGAGCCCGGTGGCCACGCCCTTGCCGCCGCGGAAGCCGAAGAATACCGGGTACAGATGGCCAATGAAGGCCGCGAGCCCGGTGGCGCCCAGCACCCAGGGCGCGGCGCCGGCCAGGTGCGCGGCGAGCACCGGCAGCACGCCCTTGAGGGCATCGCCGAGCAGGGTGAGCGCGGCGGCGGTGCGCCCGCCGAGCCGCAGCATGTTGGTGGTGCCCGGGTTGCCAGAGCCCGCCTCCCGCGGGTCGCCGAGGCCCATCAGCCGGGCGACGATAATCGCCGCGGACAGCGAGCCGCAGAGATAGCCGAACAGGATGAGCACGGCGCCGAGCATGGCGGCATTCCACCGGTTGGCCCCGGCGGGGTCAAGCGCACGGGCCGGCTGCGACCTGGCAATACTTCCGGGAGGACGCGTAAGCTTGACGGCGGCCGCGCCGACGCCCCTGCCGCGGCCTGTTGCCGCCCCGCCTGCCGGAGCCGCCATGGATACCGTCTTTCTCAAGGGTCTTCGTATCGAGAGCGTCATCGGCGTGCATGCCTGGGAGCGGGCCATTCGCCAGCGCCTGGAGCTGGATCTCGAGCTCGCCGTGGACACTGCCGCGGCGGCCGGCTCGGACCGGCTGGAGGACGCGGTGGACTACGCCGCCCTCGCGGATACCCTGCAGCGGGAGGCCGCGGCCGCGGACTGCCAGCTCCTGGAGGCGCTGGCTGCCCGGCTGGCGGCGGCCGTGTTCGCCGGCCATGGCGGTCGCTGGCTGCGGCTGACCCTGAACAAGCCCGGCGCGGTGCCCGCGGCCCGCGGCGTCGGCGTCACCATCGAGCGCACTGCCCCGGAACACGCAGAGGGATCATGACCCGCGCCTACGTCAGCATCGGCAGCAACATCGAGCCCGCGCGCCACGTCCGCCACGCCGTGGCGGCCCTGCGCGAGCGCTTCGACCCCCTCGCGATCTCCCCGGTCTACGAGACCCCGGCGGTTGGCTTCGATGGCGACAACTTCTACAACCTGGTGGTCGGGTTCGATACCGAGCTGCCGCCGGAGCGGCTAACGGAGATATTCCACGCCATCGAGGCGGAAGCGGGGCGCCGCCGCGGCGGCAAGCGCTTCAGCGCGCGGACCCTCGACATCGACCTGCTGACCTGGGGCGACACGGTGCGCGAGTCGCCACCACCGGCGCTGCCCCGCGGCGAGATCCTGAAGTACGCGTTCGTGCTGAAGCCGCTGGCCGATCTCGCCCCGGCGGCGGTCCATCCCACGGCGGGCCGCACCTACGCCGAGCTCTGGCATGGTTTCACCGGTGACGGCGGCCTGCAGCGGCGGGACCTGGCGCTCGAGGGCTGAGCGTGCCGCGGCCGCCGGACCTGCCCACACCCGACGCCGACGCCCGCGCCCACAGCGAGGCCCTGCGCGAGCGCCTGGTCAGGGCGGTCCGCGCCGCCGGCGGCGCGCTGGACTTCGAGCGCTTCATGGCGCTTGCCCTCTACGCGCCGGGGCTCGGCTACTACAGCGCCGGGCAGACCCGCTTCGGCGCCGGCGGGGACTTCACCACCGCCCCGCTGATGAGCGATCTGTTCGCGCGCACCCTGGCGCGGGAGACGGCCCGGGTGCTCGCGGCCATCGACGGTGACACGGTGCTCGAGCTCGGCGCCGGCAGCGGCCGCATGGCGGTGGACGTCCTGCGCGAGCTGGCCAGGCTGGATGCCGCCCCGGCGCGTTATCTGATCCTCGAGGTGAGCGCGGACCTGCGCGCGGCACAGGCCGAGGCGCTGCGCGAGCTCCCGGAGGGGCTACGGAAGCGGGTTCTGTGGCTCGACCGGCTGCCGGCAGAGCCCATCCGCGGCGCCATCCTTGCCAACGAGGTGATGGATGCCCTGCCCGTGCGGCGCTTCCAGCGCGGCGAAGCCACCGTGGAGGCGCTGGCCGTGGGGCTCGACGCGTCGGGCGGCTTCACCTGGGTGCCGCAGCCGGCGGACGCGGCCCTAGCCGAGGCCGTGGCCGCCATCGAGCGGGAACGGGGTGAGCGCCTGCCCGCGGGCTATGTCTCCGAGTGGTGTCCATCGCTGGCACCCTGGGTGGCGGCGCTTGCGGACGCGCTGGAGGCCGGGGCGGCGCTGCTGGTGGACTACGGCTATCCCCGCGGCGAGTATTACCATCCGCAGCGCGGCATGGGCACCCTGCTCTGCCACTACCGCCACCGTGCCCACGACGACCCCTTTCTCTGGCCGGGGCTGCAGGACATCACCGCCTCGGTGGATTTCACGCTGGCCGCGCGGGCGGGGACCGAGGCCGGCCTGGATCTGCTCGGCTTCACCACCCAGGCGCATTTCCTTGCCGGTGCCGGGCTGCCGGCGCTGCTTGAGGCAGACGCCGCCGGCGACCCGGGGCGTGCCGCCGAGCTTGCCCAGCAGGCCAAGCCGCTGCTGTTCCCGGGCGAGATGGGGGAGCGCTTCAAGGTCCTGGGCCTTGCCCGCGGGCTCGGGGAGCCGACGCCCGGCTTCGCCTTCGTCGACCACCGCGACCGCCTCGCACGCTGAAGGGAGCCGGGTGGCGCGTGCTACACTCCGGGCGCTGGGTGGCGTTCGGCGCAGGGACCATGGCGAGCGGAGAACACAGCCCCATCGTGCTGGTGGTCGACGACGATCCCGCCTCCCGCCGGGCGCTGAGCCGGATCCTCGAGGCCGCGGGCTATCGCACGAAGCTCATGGGCAGCATGGCCGCGGTGCGCCGCTACCTTGCGCGCCAGGAGCCCGATGCCTTCGTGCTGAGCGCCGAGATGGACGGCATCGACGGCATCGAGCTCTGCTGGCGTCTACGCGAGGACGAGCGCTTCCGCATGACGCCCATCCTCGTCGCCACCTCCAGCGAGGACCGCTACCTCCTCCGCTCGGCCTTCACCGCCGGCGCCGATGACTTCCTCGTCAAGCCGCTGGAGCCGCTGGTCGTGGTCGCCCGGCTGGGCGGGCTGCTCAAGAAGCGGGAATACTACAAGCAGCTCGAGGCGGCCCGGGCCGAGCTCGCCCGCTACGTTTCCCCGCGCATCCGCACGCTGATCGAGCGTCGGCTGGACAGCCGGGAGCCCATGCAGACCGCGCCCACCCTCGAGGACGTCTGCATCCTGTTCTCGGATATCCGCGGCTTTACCGCCCTCTCCCAGACCATCGACCCGCCGACCCTCTTCCGCACCGTGAGCGAGCACCTGGGCGTGCAGGTGGATTGCGTCTATCGCCACGGGGGCTACGTGGACAAGTTCGGCGGCGACGGGCTGATGGCGGTGTTCGACGGCGAGCGCATGGGTGAGAAGGCCTGCCGCTGCGCCCTCGACATCATCGACCGGGTGGGCGTGCTCAAGCCCCCCGGCTGCAGCGGGGCGGTGCCCATCGGCATCGGCATCCACGCGGGGCCGGTGGTGCTCGGAAATATCGGCACCGGCGAGCATCTGGACTACACCGCCATCGGCGAGAGCGTGAACGTCGCCGCCCGGCTCTGCGGCTACGCCGAGCCCCAGAGCGTGATCGTCTCGGAGGCCTTGCGCGAGCGGGTGGGCGACCCGCGGGCGCTGGATTTCCGGGAGCCGCGCTCGGTGCAGGTGCGGGGTGTGAGCGAGCCGGTCCTGCTCTATCATCTCGCCCGCGCGCCCCTGGCGGATACCCGCCGCGCCTGATCACCAACCGGAGAACGCATGGACTGGGCCCAGGCCTTCTGGCTTGCGGTCGTGCAGGGGCTCACGGAGTTCCTGCCGATCTCAAGCTCCGCGCACCTGATCCTCCTGCCGCGTCTGCTGGGCTGGCCCGACCAGGGGCTCGCCTTCGACGTGGCCGTCCATGTGGGGACGCTGGCGGCCGTGCTCTGGTTCTTTCGCGCGAGCCTCGTGCCGCTGGTCCGCGATACGCTGGCCTCCGCCCGCCGCCGCGCGCCGGTGGGCGAGAGCCGGCTGGGCTGGGCGGTGGTGATCGGCAGCGTCCCGCTGGTGCTCGGCGGCGCCCTGCTGAAGGGGCCGGCCGAGACCGTCTTCCGCGCGCCTGAAGTGATCGCCTGGGCCACCATCGGCTTCGGCGTGCTGCTCTGGGTGGCAGCGCGCTGCGGCCGCGGCGGCCATGACGAACACGCCATCGGCCTGCGGGACGCGCTGATCATCGGTGCGGCTCAGGTGCTCGCCATCATCCCGGGCACGTCCCGCTCCGGGATCACCATGACCGCGGGGCTGTTCCTGGGGCTGGAGGCCACCGCCGCCGCACGCTTCTCGTTTCTGCTCTCGATCCCGGCCATCACGCTTGCCGGAATCTGGAAGGGAGCACAGCTCACCGCCGGCGAGGTGGCGGTGGCGTGGGGCCCGTTCACGGTCGGCGCCCTGGTGGCCGCGGTGTCGGCCTACCTGTGCATACGGGCGTTCCTGGCGCTGCTGGCGCGCATCGGCATGACGCCGTTCGTCGTCTATCGCCTGCTCCTCGGGGCGCTGCTGCTGGTGCTGCTGTAGGAGCCGGCCTCACCGATTGACGGCCGCCACCGCGCGCACCCGGGCCTCGTGGACGGCCTCGGCGATCTCCGGTCCGCGCAGGCCCTGCTCCACGAAGGGCCGGGGGTCAACCGCCTTGCACGCGTCGTACGCCGCACGTAGACAGGCCGCCTGGGGAAACGGGCGGTCCTCGAACCCGGTGCGGCCGCGGGCGTCCGCCTCGCAGGCGAGCAGAAACCCGTCGACGCGCTCGGGCCTGCGGAAGGCGTCCAGGCGCTCCAGCAGGCGCACGATGCTGGCCGGGCGCAGCTTGAGCAGGCGGTGACCGTGCATGTGGTAGCGGGTCACCAGGCGGGCGAGCTCGCGGCAGGCCTTTGGTACCTGCAGGCGCTCGCTGACGGCCTCGGCCAGTGGCACCCCGCGCTCCTCGTGGCCGCGGTGGCGAGGCAGCTCCTCCGGGGGCGTCTCGGCCTTGCCGAAGTCGTGCGTCAGCACGGCGTAGCGCACCGCGAGCGGTGCCTCGAGGCGGGCGGCCTGGTCGAGGGCCAGCAGCACGTGCTCGCCGCTGTCCACCTCCGGGTGATGGCGGGGCGGCTGGGGTACCCCGAACAGGCGGTCAAGCTCCGGCAGCAGCCGCGCGAGGGCCCCACAGTCCCGCAGCACGCGGAAGAACGCGGACGGCACCGCCTCCATCAGGGCCCGCGCGAGCTCCTGCCAGACACGTTCCGGCACCAGCGCGTCCACCTCCCCGGCAGCCACCATCTCCCGGCAGAGCTCCAGGGTATCCGGCGAGGGTGCGAAACCGAGCCGGTGAAAACGCGCGGCGAAGCGGGCAAGCCGGAGGATGCGCACCGGATCCTCGCGGAACGCCGGCGATACGTGGCGCAGCCGTCGCTCGGCGAGGTCGCGCTCGCCCCCGTAGGGATCGATGCGCCGCCCTTGGGGGTCCTCGGCCATGGCGTTGATGGTGAGGTCGCGCCGGGCGAGGTCCTGCTCCAGCGTCACCGCCGGGCTCGCGTGGAAGGTGAAGCCGTGATAACCGGCCGCCACCTTGCGCTCGGTGCGCGCCAGCGCGTACTCCTCGCCCGTCTCCGGATGCAGGAACACCGGAAACTCCCTGCCCACGGGCCGGAACCCGCGCTCCGCCATGGCCTCCGGCGTCGCCCCCACCACGACCCAGTCCCGCTCCTTCACCGGCAGCCCCAGCAGCCGGTCACGAACGGCGCCGCCGACGAGGTAGGTGCGCCCGGGTGGGGTGGGGGACTTGGTTGCGCTCATGTAGCGGCGAGTCTCGTGATCGCAAACCAACCGTAGGTCGGGAACCGCCGCAGGCGGTACCCGACGCGCCGGCAGGCGAGTTCCCGGGTGCCACGCTCCGCGTGGCAGTCGGCGAGCGCTGCGCGCTTGCCGACCTACGTCTGCTGAGCGGCCTGGGCCGCTCAGTCCCTGCCCGCCTCCCGTCGCCACTGGTTGTAGCGCAGGCGGGTCATGCGGCCGCCGAGGTAGGCCGGCGCCACGGCTTCCAGGGCCGTGGCGCGGATGCCGAGCTCGCCGAGGCCATCCTGGACGCAGATGTTGTCCACCTGGGCGGAGAGGTAGTTGTCCCAGGTGTAGGGCTGACCCGGGACGCGCTGCATGACCTTGGCCTGGAGCCGGGAGAAACGGTCGTTGAGGCCGAGAATGTAGCGCTGGATGCCCATCAGCTCGGCGGCGTAACGCACCAGCTCCTCCAGGGTGTAGACCCGCGGGCCGCAGAGCTCGTAGCGGCGGCCGAAGGTGTCGCGGTCCTCCAGGGCCTGCACGAAGGCGGCGGCCACGTCGCCCACGTAGACCGGCTTGAAGCGGGCGTGGGGCGTGGGCAGCGGCATCACCGGGGCGATGCGCAGCAGGCTCGCGAACCGGTTCAGGAAGCTGTCCGCCGGTCCGAAGATCACCGAGGGCTTGAACACGGTGACGGCGAGATCCTCGCCGTGGGCCTCCAGGGCCAGGCGCTCGCCCTCGGCTTTGGTCTGCTGGTAGCGGCTCGGCGCGTCCGGCTCCGCGCCCAGGGCGCTCATGTGCAGCAGCCGCTTGACCCCGCAGGCGCGGCAGGCATCGATGAGCTTGCGCACGAGCTCGACGTGGATGTCCTCGAAACGCCGGCCCTCGCCCTTGCCCTCGTTGAGCACGGCCACCAGGTTGATCACGGCATCGCAGCTCGCGAGCTCCCGGCGCAGGTCCTGCGGGTCGTGGACGTTCGCCTCCTTGAGCTCGAGGTTCGGGATGGGCAGCAGGTGGCGGTTGCGCTCCCGGTGCCGGGTGAGCACCTTGATGCGCACGGGCGTGTTGGCCAGCCGGTTGGCGATCTGGCGGCCCACGAAGCCGGTGCCGCCAAGGATGCAGACAGTCTGGACTCGCATGCGTACGCCCTGCTCTCAGTCGTCGAATTCGGGGTGCGATCCCGGATCGCGATCGCGTGCCGCACTATTGTAGAGGAAAGGCGGCCGCTGCCGGGGGTTGCGTCCGGGTCTGTCACACTGAAATGCCGGTACGGTCGACCCCGTGCGGAGAGATCCGCGGGTCCGAGGAAGATTCGCGGCCGTGCCGGGTGCGAGGCGCGGCGGTGGCGCCCGGGACGCGCCGCGAATCCGTCCCTGGAGGCTCGTAGGCGAGGTCCCTCTCGCCTGCGTTCCCGGTCGCCACCCCCGCGCCTCGCCCCGCTGGTCCGGGAGGCGGCTCCGCGATGGCCCGTTCCGCAGCCCTCCCCGGGCGCGGGCTTTGCATCGCTGCGGTTCGCGTTGCCCACCGCGCATGCCGGTCCGTGATACCGCACGGCTCGCGGCCTGCCGCGGCGGCGCAGAGCCACGCCGAGACTTCGAGAGGATTGGTCAGTGCTGCTTTTCCTGTTCTACATAGCGGCCGGGGTGCTGGTCGGGCTGACCTCCGGACTGTTCGGGATCGGCGGCGGGCTCATCGTGGTGCCCGCCCTGCTGCCGGTGTTCGCGCATCAGGGCCTGACGGACGATGTCGCCGTGCATATGGCCATCGGCAGCTCCATGGCCACCATCATCCTCACCGGCCTCGCCTCCGCCCGGGCCCACTGGCAGCTCGGCAATATTCTGCCGGAGCTGCTGCCGGCCCTCGCCGGCGGTCTGGTGCTTGGCTCGCTGCTGGGCGCCCAGGTGGCCGCGACCATTCCGGGGGAGATCCTGCGCACGGTGTTTTCGTTGTTCGTGCTGGTGATGGCGGTGCGCATGGTCCTCGGCCGCCAGCCGGACCCGCACCGGCCGCTGCCGGCGAAGCCGGTGGTGGCGCTGGTGGGCGGGGTGATCGGCGTGCTCTCGGCGCTGGTGGGCATCGGCGGGGGCAGCCTGGTGGTGCCGTTCCTCGCCTGGTGCGGCGTGGCGATGCGTTATGCCGTCGGCACCTCGGCCGCCGCGGGTGTCGCCATCGCCGTCGCGGGGACCGTCGGCTTCATGCTCGCCGGTACCGGCGACGAAGCCCTTCCGCCCTGGAGCACGGGCTATATCTACTGGCCGGCCGTTGCCGGCATCACCCTTGCCAGCACCGTCTGCGCCCCCGTCGGCGCCCGCCTCGCCACCCGCGTCCCGGGACACCTGCTGCGCTGGGCCTTCGCGGCCTTCCTGGTGGTGGTGGGCCTGCGGCTATTGTTCGGGGGGTAACGGTCTGAGCCGCAACTGGGCTCGGAGCGGGATAACCGCGAAGGCGCAAAGGACGCGAAGAGGATCAGAGCAAGGCCTACAGCAATCCGATGATTCCACCGGGTTGCGATTCGGCATGGAGAACTCCGCCTCTTTGCGCCCTTTGCGCCTTTGCGGTTGTCTCCCCCGCTCAAGTTATGCCCAGTTTCTTCTCCAGGTAGTGGATGTTCGTGCCGCCCTCCTGGAAGGCGACGTCGTTGAGCAGGTCCTGGTGCAATGGCACGTTGCTGTTGATGCCTTCGATTACCATCTCGCTCAGCGCGGTGCGCATGCGGGCGATGGCGCTCTCGCGGGTCTCGCCCCAGGTGATCACCTTGCCGATCATGGAGTCGTAGTAGGGCGGCACCACATAGCCGGTGTAGACGTGGGAGTCCACCCGCACCCCGGGGCCGCCGGGGGCGTGGTAGACCTGGATGCGCCCGGGCGAGGGCACAAAGCGCTTCGGGTCCTCGGCGTTGATGCGGCACTCCACCGAGTGGCCGCGGAAGCGGACTTCCTCCTGGCGCAGGCTCAGTCGCTCGCCGGCGGCGACGCGGATCTGCTCGGCCACCAGGTCCACGCCCGTCACCATCTCGGTAACCGGATGCTCCACCTGGATGCGGGTGTTCATCTCGATGAAGCAGAACTGCCCGTCCTGGTAGAGGAATTCGAAGGTGCCGGCGCCGCGGTAGCCGAGCTGGCGGCAGGCCTCGGCGCAGCGCTCGCCGATGGCGGCCCGCTCCTCCGGGCTGATCCCCGGCGCCGGGCTCTCCTCGATGACCTTCTGATGCCGGCGCTGCATGGAGCAGTCGCGCTCGCCGAGGTGGATGGCGTTGCCGTGCTGGTCGGCCATCACCTGGACCTCCACGTGGCGCGGGTTGTCCAGGTACTTCTCCATGTAGACGGCGCTGCTGCCGAAGGCGTTGGCGGCCTCGGTGCGCGTCATGGAGATGGCGTGCAGCAGGTTGGCCTCGGTGTGCACCACGCGCATGCCGCGGCCGCCACCGCCGGCGGCGGCCTTGATGATCACCGGGTAGCCGATGTCGCGGGCGAGGCGGAGGTTCTCCTGCTCGTCCTCGCCAAGGGCCCCGCCGGAGCCCGGCACGCAGGGTACGCCCGCCTCTTTCATGGCCTGGATGGCGGAGACCTTGTCGCCCATCAGGCGGATGGTCTCGGCCCGGGGGCCGATGAATACGAACCCCGACTGCTCGACGCGCTCGGCAAAGTCGGCGTTCTCCGAGAGGAAGCCGTAGCCGGGGTGGATCGCCACGGCGTCGGTCACCTCCGCCGCGCTGATGATGGCCGGGGTGTTGAGGTAGCTCTCGGAAGAGGACGGCGGCCCGATGCAGACGGACTCGTCCGCCAGGCGCACGTGCTTGAGGTCGCGATCGGCGGTGGAGTGCACGGCCACGGTGCGGATGCCGAGCTCGCGGCAGGCGCGGAGGATGCGCAGCGCGATCTCCCCGCGGTTGGCGATGACGATCTTCTCCAGCATGGCTTGCGCGCCCGTCACTCGATCACGAACAGCGGCTGGTCGAACTCCACCGGCTGCCCGTTCTCCACGAGGATGCTGCGCACGACGCCGCCGCGGTCCGCCTCGATCTGGTTGAGCATCTTCATCGCCTCGATGATGCAGAGCACATCGCCCTCGGCCACTTGCTGGCCTTCCTCGACGAAGGAGGGCGACTGCGGCGAGGGCGCGCGGTAGAACGTCCCCACCATGGGCGAGCGGACGAGGTGGCCGCTCGGCTCCGCCGGCGCCTCGCCCTCGGCGCGGTCGGCGGCCTGCGGAGCCGGCTGTGCGGGCTGGGGTGGCGCGGCCTGGGCCGGCGGCGCCTGGTAGTGCACGGTGGGCGGCGGGGCGCTGTAGGGCGCGGCCCGGGTGATACGTACCGCCTCCTCGCCTTCCCGGATCTCGATCTCGTTGACGCCGGATTCGTCCAGGAGCTCGATCAGGCGTTTGATCTTGCGGATATCCATGGGGTTCTCAGTCTCGTTTTGCCTGCTGCAGGGCGGCCTGCAGCGCGAGTTCGTAGCCCAGCGGCCCAAGCCCGACGATGACGCCGGCGGCGACATCGGAAAGGTAGGAGTGCCGGCGGAAGGGTTCGCGGGCATGGACGTTGGACAGGTGGACCTCGATGAAGGGGACGCCCACGGCGAGCAGCGCGTCGCGCAGCGCGACGCTGGTATGGGTGAAGGCCGCCGGGTTGATGACGATGGCGTCCACGGCCTCGGCCTGCTGGATGCGCGCCACGAGCTCGTGCTCGGCGTTGCTCTGGAAGCACTCCACCGTGGCACCGGCCTCGCGACCGATCTCGGCCAGGCGGCTGTCGATGTCGGCCAGCGTGGTGTGCCCGTAGAGGCCGGGCTCTCGGCTGCCGAGCAGATTGAGATTGGGGCCGTGGAGCACCAGCACCCGGGTCATGCGGCGTCTCCCCTTGAAGACGGGCCCGCGACAGCGGACCGGTGCGCGGATTCTGGACCAGGGGCAGCGAGCTTGTCCACGGCAACGTTCCGTTTGCCGAGGATCGGCGCAGATCGCAACCAGTATGGGTAAATTGCCCGCGGCTCAGCCGCTGCGGACGAGCTCCGCGAGGATCGGCTGCAAATCCTCCCGGTGGACCTGGCCGCGGAAGTAATGGCGGATGTCGCCGTCGCGGTCGATGATCACGGTGTAGGGCAGCGTTCCGGCATGGTTGTCGTAGCTGGCGGCGACGTCCATCGCCGCCTGCATGCCGTAGAGCGTGGGATAGCCCATCTCGACCCGGTCTAGGTACTCCGTAATGGCCTCGCGCCGGTCTATGGCCACGCCAAGGAACTGTACGCCCTCGTCTCCGTAGCGTGCCTGCAGCTCGGTGAACAGAGGGATCTCCTCGCGGCAGGGTGCGCACCACGTCGCCCAGAAGTTGAGCACCACGATGCGGCCGTCCCATTCCGTGATGGAGCGCGTGTCTCCTGCCAGATCGGGCAGGCTGAAGGCCGGCCGCTGCACGGTCTCCGGCTGCTGGGCCTGCTGATACCAGTACACCCCGCCGATGCCCCCACCGGCGCCGAGCACCGCCGCCAGCAGCACCAGCAGCGCGAGGCGCAGGCCGCTGCTCATCCCGTCTGCCCGTAGAGCCCGCTGCGCGCCCGCTCGATAAAGCGCTCCGGCCCGAGGAAGCCCACCACCCGCTGCTCGCGGCGCTCGCGGCCGTCGGGGCCGTAGAAGATCACCGCCGGCGGCAGATACACCTGCAACGCCTCCAGCAGCTCACGGTGGGCGGGCGTCATGGCGGTGACGTCGGCGCGCAGCAGGATGGCGTCCGCCAGGGTCTCGCGTACCCCGGCGTCGGTGAAGGTGCGCTCGTCGAGCTGCACGCAGTAGACGCACCAGTCGGCATAGACGTCCAGCAGCACCGGCCGCCCGGCGGCGCTGGCGCGGGTCACCGCGTCCTCCAGCTCGGCGAGGGAGTCGATACTGCGAAAGGCGACGCGCTCGCTCGCGGGCTCACCGCCCCCGCCCTGGAACCCGGTCAGGGGTTGCAGCACATCGCGCCCACCACCGGCGGCGCCGATCAGCGCCACCGCGCCCCAGATCACCAGGGCAAGGCCCGCGGCCTTGCCGAGCCGCGGCCAGGCACCTGCGCGCGGGCGCAGCCGCTCGAGGCCGCCGAGCCAGACACCGCAGCCGAGCAGCAGCAGGCCCCAGAGGCCGAGGGTCAGCGGCGCTGGCAGGAAGCGCTCCAGCAGCCACAGTGCCACCGCCAGGAAGCCGACCCCGAACAGACCGCGCACGCCCGCCATCCACGGCCCGCTGCGCGGCAGCCAGCGGCCGGCCGCGGTACCGATGAGCAGCAGCGGCAGACCCATGCCGTTGGCTAGAGTGAACAGCGCCAGGCCGCCGAGCCAGGCGTCGCCGGTGGTGCCGATGAACACCAGCGCGGCGATCAGTGCCGGCCCCGAGCAGGCGCCGACGATGAGTGCGGAGAGCATGCCCATGAGCGCCACGCCGAGCCACGTGCCGCCACGCTGACGGTTGGACAGCGCCGTAAGGCGCGTCTGCAGGCCGCTGGGTACGCGCAGCTCGAAGGCGCCGAACATGGACAGCGCCAGCAGCACGAACAGGGCCGCCACGCTGCCGAGCACCCAGGGGCCCTGCAGATCCGCCTGCACGGCGGCACCCGTGAGCCCGGCGGCGACGCCGGCCAGCGCATAGGTAAGCGCCGTCGCCTCGACATAGACCAGCGACAGGGCGAAGGCCCGCAGCCCGCCGCTGCGCTGCCGGTCGCCGGCGATAAGCCCGGAGAGGATGGGGATCATGGGGTAGAGACAGGCGGTGAAGGCGAGCAGCAGGCCGGCGGCGAAGAAGCCGCCGAGAACCGCGGGCAGGCTGCCGCTGCCGAGCAGCCCGCTGAGCTGGCCCGTCGCCTGGCCGGCCAGGGTGCCGCCATTACTCACGGCCGGGGCTGCATCCGCGGAGCCCGCGGCGCTTCCGGCAACGGGGCCGGCGCCGGATCCGCCGGCCGACCCGGCATCAGCCGGGGGCGCGCCCCCCGCCGCCGGCGCCGCCCCGTCGATGGCGTAGCGTGGCTCGCCCCCGGCGAGGTCCACGTCCACCCGATAGGGCGGATAGCACACGCCCACCTCGGCGCAGCCCTGCAGGCTCACCGCGAGCCCTGCGCTCTCGCCCGGCGGGGCATCGAAGGCCAGGTCGATGGTGACAGGGTCCGTGAACACCGCCTGGCGGCCGAAGAATTCGTCCTCCTTCTCCGTCGCCGGGGGGTATTCGACGCGCACGATTTCGGCGTCGGTGCCGGTGGCGGTGAAGTCGAAGCGCTCGAGGTAGAGGTAGTAGCCCTCGGCGACGTCCACCTGCACGGCGTAGCTGCGCTCGCCGTTGGGCGTCACCGAGAGCGGGAAGGCCTGCTCCACCGGGAGCACGCTGCCGGCGCCGCCGGACTCATCGCCGCCGAACAGGCGCTCGAGCACCCCGCCCTGGGCAGCGACGCCGGCGCTGAAGGCGAGGCACAGCAGCGCGACCAGGGCGCGCAGGCGATGGGGCATGGTCAGGCGTCTCCCGCGGTCTCTTCGCTCACCCACTGCAGATAGCCGGCGAGGCCAGTCTGCACGGGGACCGCGACGATCTCCGGGAGTTCGTCCGGGTGCAGGGCAAGTACGGTCCGCTCCAGCCCCGGATACGCGTCGCCGGTGGTCTTGGCCACCAGCAGCAGCTCCTCGTCGTGCTCGATGCGGCCCTGCCAGCGATAGACGGAGGTGAGCCCCGGGATGATGTTCACACACGCCGCGTGCCGGCCCTCCACCAGGGCGTCGGCGATGCGCTCGGCGACGTTCCGGCTGGGACAGGTGGTGAGGGTGACGATGCGCTCGCTCACCGGAAGTCCTCCTCTGCGGCGCAAGTCGGGTGGCATTGGTGTCCAGGTGCCCGGCCGTGGCCGGACCTGCGCGGCGCAATGGTGCCGCTGAACGGGCTTGAATTGTACCACCGCCGGCCCCAACACCCGACGCAGCCGCCGCCCGGCGGGTATTGACGGCCTGACTGCGGTCAATATCATTAGCACTCACCAGCGGCGAGTGCTAACAACCGGTCCGCCGGGGAACGGCACGCGAAGCTGATCACCAACAACGGGACAGGGAGAAAGGCCGATGAATCTTCGCCCTCTGCACGATCGAGTAGTCGTCAAGCGAATGGAGGAGGAGCGCACCACCCCCGGTGGCATCGTGATCCCCGACAGCGCCGCCGAGAAGCCCATCCGGGGCGAGGTGGTCGCCGTGGGCACGGGCAAGCGCCTGGACAACGGCGAGGTGCGCCCGCTCGACGTCAAGGTGGGTGACAAGGTCCTGTTCGGCAAGTTTGCCGGCACCGAGGTCAAGCTCGGTGAGGACGAGGTCCTGGTCATGCGCGAAGACGACGTGATGGCGGTTATCGAGGGCTAGTCAGCCTCCTGCTGACAGGCCTTAGCGATCCCGACAGAATCCGGATACGAAGAGGAAGACGAATATGGCAGCCAAAGATGTACGTTTCGCCGAGGACGCCCGTCATCGCATGGTCGCGGGCGTCAACGTGCTCGCCAACGCGGTGAAGGTCACCCTCGGCCCGCGCGGCCGCAACGTGGTGCTGGAGAAGTCCTTCGGTGCCCCGACCGTGACCAAGGACGGCGTCTCCGTCGCCAAGGAGATCGAGCTCAAGGACAAGTTCGAGAACATGGGCGCGCAGATGGTGAAGGAGGTGGCCTCGCAGACCTCCGACGCGGCCGGTGACGGCACCACCACCGCCACCGTGCTCGCCCAGGCCATCCTGCGCGAGGGCATGAAGGCGGTCGCCGCCGGCATGAACCCGATGGACCTGAAGCGCGGCGTGGACAAGGGCGTCACCGCGGCCGTGGAGGAGCTGAAGAAGCTCTCCAAGCCCTGTGACACCGACAAGGCCATCGCCCAGGTGGGCGCCATCTCCGCCAACTCCGACACCGCCATCGGCGAGATCATCGCCGACGCGATGAAGAAGGTGGGCAAGGAAGGCGTCATCACCGTCGAGGAGGGCACCGGCCTCGAGAACGAGCTGGATGTCGTCGAGGGCATGCAGTTCGATCGCGGATACCTGAGCCCCTACTTCATCAACAACCAGCAGAGCATGGCCGCCGAGCTGGAGGACCCCTACATCCTGCTCTGCGACAAGAAGATCTCGAACATCCGGGAGCTTCTGCCGCTGCTGGAGAGCGTGGCCAAGTCCAGCCGCCCGCTGCTGCTGGTGGCCGAGGACATCGAGGGCGAGGCCCTGGCGACGCTGGTGGTCAACAGCATCCGCGGCATCGTCAAGGTCGCCGCCGTGAAGGCGCCCGGCTTCGGTGACCGCCGCAAGGCCATGCTGCAGGACATCGCCGTCCTCACCGGCGGCACGGTGATTTCCGAGGAAGTGGGTCTCACCCTCGAGAAGGCGACGCTGGACGACCTTGGCACCGCCAAGAAGGTGAACGTCTCCAAGGAAGAGACCACCATCGTCAACGGCGGCGGCCGGGCCGACGAGATCAAGGGTCGCGTCGAGCAGATCCGCAAGCAGATCGAGGACGCCACCTCCGACTACGACCGCGAGAAGCTCCAGGAGCGGGTCGCCAAGCTCGCCGGCGGTGTCGCGGTGATCAAGGTCGGCGCCGGTTCCGAGATCGAGATGAAGGAGAAGAAGGCCCGCGTCGAGGACGCCCTGCACGCCACCCGTGCGGCGGTCGAGGAGGGCATCGTCCCCGGCGGCGGCGTGGCGCTGGTCCGTGCGCTCAAGGGCCTTGACGGCGTGAAGGGCGACAACGAGGACCAGAACGTCGGCATCAGCATCGTCCGGCGCGCCCTCGAGGAGCCGCTGCGGCAGATCGTGTACAACTGCGGCGAGGATTCCTCGGTGGTCGTGAACAAGGTTCGCGACGGCGAGGGCAACTTCGGCTACAACGCCCAGACCGAGGAGTACGGCGACCTGGTCGAGATGGGTATCCTCGACCCGACCAAGGTCACCCGTACCGCGCTGCAGAACGCGGCCTCCGTCGCCGGCCTCATGATCACCACCGAGGCGATGATCGCCGAGCATCCGAAGGATGACGACGACAGCGCCGGCGGTGGCATGGGCGACATGGGCGGCATGGGCGGCATGGGCATGATGTAAGCCCGGCCCCCGGTGCCCAAACCAAAGCCCCGCCCCGTGCGGGGCTTTCTGTTTCCGGCTCCGGCGCGTGGCACGTTGCGCGCGTGGTTGTTCAACACAACGACACCACGGGCACAACGATGCACAACGGGGGGATAGACCAGGCTTTCGCCGCGACGAGGGCCGAGGCCTTCAATCGACGGTCGCGGCAGCGTCTGTCCCCCGCAATACAACGTCTCTCCTCGTTGTGAGTCGTTGTGCCCGTTGTGTCGTTGTGTTGAACAACAAGGCCACGACCCGGCGTGGAGCACAGGTAGCGGGAAAGCGATTGTCCACGGCAGGTTGCGCCGTCTAAGCTCCGGCCATGGATATCGACACCCTCCCGAAGCCCGTGGCCCAGGCGCTCGCAGCGTTGCCGGAGAATCTGCAGGCGCCGGTGCGCACGGCGCTGGAGCGCCTGCCCGACGACCCCGGCCTGCCTCCGGACGACGCCGTGGCGGCCGAGCTGCCGCGGGTCTGGGCCATGAGCGAGTTCGTGAGCCGCGTCTGCCTGCGTAGCCCAGGCCTGCTGCCGGAGCTGGTGGCCAGCAGCGACCTCGCCGCGGACTACGGCGAGCAGGGGCACCGGGACCGCCTGCGGGCGCGGCTCGCGGACGTCGCCGACGAGGCCGGCCTGCACCGCACGCTGCGCCGTTTCCGCGAGCGGGAGATGCTGCGCATCGCCTGGCGCGATCTCACCGGCCGCGCCGGGCTCGAGGAGGTGCTGCGGGATCTCTCCCGGCTCGCCGACTGCTGCCTCGACGAGGCCTTGGAGCACCTCTACGCCGCGCTCTGCGAGCGCTGGGGCACGCCCCGCAATGCCGACGGCGAGGCCCAGCGCCTGGTGGTCCTCGGCATGGGCAAGCTCGGCGGCGAGGAGCTCAATTTCTCCTCCGACATCGACCTGATCTTCGCCTACCCGGACGTCGGCGAGACCGATGGCGAGCGCCCCCGTACCAACGAGGAGTTCTTCGCGCGGCTCGGGCGCCAGCTGATCGCCGCGCTCGACCAGCAGACGGCGGATGGCCAGGTGTTCCGGGTCGACATGCGCCTGCGCCCTTACGGCGACAGTGGCCCGCTGGCGATGAGCTTCCCGGCCATGGAGCTGTACTACCAGGAGCAGGGCCGCGAATGGGAGCGCTATGCGCTGGTCAAGGCCCGGGTAGTGGCCGGCGACCAGGCACAGGGCGCGGAGCTGCTGAAGACGCTGACGCCCTTCGTCTACCGGCGCTATCTCGACTATGGGGCGCTGGAGTCCCTGCGCGAGATGAAGGGGATGATTGCCCGCGAGGTGAAGCGCCGCGGCCTTGCGGACAACATCAAGCTCGGCCGCGGCGGCATCCGCGAGGTGGAGTTCATCGGCCAGGCCTTCCAGCTCATCCGCGGCGGCCAGGCCCCGGAGTTGCGCGAGCGCCGCCTGCTGCCGGTGCTGGATTACCTCGCCGAGCACGGCCAGCTGCCGCCCCGGGCGCGGGACGAGCTGGCGGCGGCCTACCGCTTCCTGCGCCGCACGGAGAACCGCATACAGGCCATGCATGACCGCCAGGGCCACGACCTGCCCGCCGCCGAGCCCGACCGGACACGGCTGGTGCTCGCCATGGGCGCGCGGGACTGGTCGAGCTTCCGCGCCGAGCTGGACGGCTGGCGACGCAAGGTGCAGGGCCACTTCGATCAGGTCTTCGTCGCCCCGCAGCAGGAGGACGATGCCGAGAGTACCGATGCGCCCGACCTCCCCGACGTCTGGCAGGGGCTGCTGGACGAGGAGACCGCGGACGAGGTTCTGGCGGCCGAGGGCTTTGCCGAGCCGGCGCGGGTGCGCCAGCGGCTGCTGCAGTTCCGCGATGGGCATAGCGTGCGCGCCCTGTCCGCCCAGGGCCGCACGCGACTGGACCGGCTGATGCCCATGCTGCTGGCCGCCGCCGCCGGCGCCGACCACCCGGACGCCACCATCGAGCGCCTGCTCGCCCTGCTCGAAGGTATCGTGCGCCGCACGGCCTACCTGTCACTGCTCAACGAGCACCCCATGGCGCTCTCGCAGCTGGTGCGTCTCGCCGGCGGCAGCCCCTGGATCGCGCGCTTCCTCGCCCTGCACCCGATGCTGTTGGACGAGCTGCTGGACCCGCGCACCCTCTATGCCCCGCTCGGGCGTCAGGCTCTGGAGCGCGACCTCGCCGAGCGCCTGGAGGCCGTGGGTGCGGACGATCTCGAGCGACAGATGGAGGTGCTGAGGCACTTCAAGCAGAGCCACGTGCTGCGCGTCGCCGCCGCGGACCTCGGCGAGGCCATTCCGGTGATGCTGGTAAGCGACTACCTCACCGACATCGCCGAGGTGGTCCTGGAGGCAGTGCTGCGGCTCGCCTGGCACCATGTGCGCAGCCGCTACGGCGAACCGCACCGCGAGGATGGCGATCCCGCGGGCTTTGCCATCGTCGCCTACGGCAAGCTCGGCTCCTTCGAGCTCGGCTACGGCTCCGACCTGGACCTGGTGTTCCTGCACGACCCGGTACCGGCGGGTGCCGCCACCGACGGCGACAAGCCGGTGGAGCCGGCGGTGTTCTTCGCGCGCCTCGCGCAGCGGATCATCCACATGCTGAGCACGCCCACCCCGGGCGGCGTGCTCTACGAGGTGGACACGCGCCTGCGCCCGAGCGGCAAGTCGGGGCTGCTCACCACCAGCCTCGAGGCCTTCGCCGACTACCAGCGCCGCCAGGCCTGGACCTGGGAGCACCAGGCGCTGGTGCGGGCACGGGTGGTCGCCGGCCTGGAACGCCTGGCCGAGGGCTTCCGCGAGGTGCGCCGGGAGATTCTCACTCAGCCTCGGGATCGGGACGAGCTGCGCGAGTCCGTCCGCCAGATGCGCGAGCGCATGCGCCGGGAGAAGGCCGCGCGCAAGCCAGGCCTGTTCGACCTCAAGCAGGAGCGGGGCGGTATCGCGGATATCGAATTCGTGGTTCAATACGGCGTGCTGGCCGGGGCCTCGGACTACCCCGGCCTGCTGCGTTACACCGACAACATCCGCCTTCTCGACGAGCTCGAGCGGGGCGGCGTGCTCGCCGCCGAGCACACCCGCGTCCTCGCCGACGCCTACCGCGCCTACCGCGGCCGGCTGCACCGGCTCACCCTCCAGGAGGCCCCGGCGCTGGTGCCGGAGGACGAGATCGCTGAGGCCCGCGCCGCGGTCACCGACGTCTGGGAGCGCGTGATGGGCGGGGAAGCGGCCGGCGAGCCGGCGACCGATTCCAAGGAGAGCCGCGCATGAGCATGGCCGACCGCGACGGCGTGATCTGGATGGACGGGGAGCTCGTCCCCTGGCGGGACGCCCGGATCCACGTCCTCACCCACACGCTGCACTACGGCCTCGGGGTTTTCGAGGGTATCCGCGCCTACCACACCGATCAGGGGCCGGCGGTGTTCCGCCTGCCGGAGCACGTGCGCCGCTTCTTCGACTCCGCCAAGATCCTCGGCATGACGCTGCCCTGGAGCCAGGTCGAGGTGGCCGAGGCCTGCCGTCAGGCGGTGCGCGAGAACGGCCTCAAAAGCGCCTATATCCGGCCGATGGCCTTCTACGGCGCCGAAGGCATGGGCCTGCGCGCCGACAATCTCCAGGTCCACCTCATCATCGCCGCCTGGGAGTGGGGCTCCTACCTGGGCGCCGAGAACATCGAGCGCGGCATCCGCGTGCGCACGTCCTCGTTCGCGCGCCATCACGTCAACGTCACCATGTGCCGGGCCAAGGCCAACGGCCATTACATCAACTCCATGCTGGCGCTGCAGGAGGCGGTGGCCTGCGGCTACGACGAGGCGCTGCTGCTCGACACCGACGGTTTCGTCGCCGAGGGCTCGGGGGAGAATTTCTTCCTCGTGCGTGATGGCGTCATCCATACCCCGGAGCTCGCCTCCGCGCTCGCCGGCGTCACCCGCGACGCGGTGATGACGCTGGCCCGCGAGGCCGGCTACGAGATCCGCGAGCGGCGCATCACCCGCGACGAGGTCTACGTCTGCGACGAGGCCTTCTTCACCGGCACCGCCGCGGAGGTCACCCCCATCCGCGAGCTCGACGACCGCCCCATCGGCGAGGGCCGCCGCGGCCCGGTCACCGCCGACCTCCAGGAGCGCTTCTTCGCCCAGGTGGAGGGCCGCCGCGAGGCCCACCCGGAATGGCTCACCCCCGTGGCCTGACCCAGCAGGAGCATATCGTGCCGGATCCGCAGACCCACGACCGCAAAGACCTCATCCAGCCCAACGCAGAGCATCGCTACGAGGTGACGGTGGACGACCTGCCGCTGTCCTGCCCGATGCCCGGCATGTATCTCTGGAACAGCCACCCGAAGGTGTACATCCCGATTCACAAGACCGGTGAGGGCAAGTGCCCCTACTGCGGTGCCGAGTACACCCTGCGCGACTTCGATCCGAAAGACCCCGCGCTCGCCGAGCACCACCGCCGGGAGTGATCGCAAGCCCCGCCCGCGCTTCGCTGTGCCATGCCGGCTAGCACCCCCTCGCCGGGCCTCCGCGCCCGCTTGCTGGAAGGCCTGCTCCGGGCGGTCGCGCGGTTGCCGCTGCGCTGGCTGCACGCCCTGGGCAGCGGCCTCGGCCGGCTCGCGGACCGCTTGCCCAATGCGGAGCGCCACACCTGCCGGGTCAATATCGAGCTCTGCTTCGGTGACCGTCCGCTGGCCGAGCGCCGGGCGCTCGCCCGCGCCGCGCTGCGCGAGTCCGCCAAGGGCCTGACGGAGCTCGCCGTGTTCTGGTATCGGGCGCCGGCGCGCAACCTGGCGCTGGTGCGGGAGGTGCAGGGCGCGGAGGTGCTGGAGGCGGCCCGCGCCGGGGGCCGCGGCGTGCTGATCCTTGCTCCTCACCATGGCGCCTGGGAGCTGCTCCAGGTGTGGGTGGCCGCGCGCATGCCGCTGCATGCGCTCTACCGGCCCCCGCGGCAGCCCTATCTCGAGCCGATCCTGGTGGGGCGCCGGGCGCGCACGGGCGCCCGCCAGTGGCCCGCGGGCACCGCCGGCGTGCGCGGCCTCCTGCGCGCCCTGCGCAACAACGAGGCGGTGGGCGTGCTGCCCGACCAGCAGCCGCCGGGGGAAGGGGTCCACGCGCCTTTCTTCGGCGTGCCGGCCAAGACCATGACGCTGTTCTGCAAGCTGGCGGCGCGCAGCCGGGCGCCGGTGGTCATCGCCTGGGCCGAGCGCCTGCCCCGGGCCTCCGGTTACCGCCTGCACTTTTGCAGCGTCGAGGAGCCGGTCACCGATCCCGACCCGCTGCGTGCCGCCACGGCGATGAACGCCGCCATCGAGCGCATCGTCCGCGAGCGCCCCGAGCAGTACCAGTGGACCTACCGCCGCTTCTCCCGCCCGCCCGCGGGCGAGACCAACCCCTACAAGCGCTGGGTGAGCCGCGACGGCTGGCTGTCACCTAGGGAATCTGCGCCGTAGGTCGTGCGCCGCAACGCGGCGTGCGACGTCCCGCGTGCTGGCTGCCATCACGGTCGGCCGGATAGCCCTTGGCTCTTCACCGGAATGCGGCGCGAAGCGCGGCGCATTCGGCGCGAGGCCGCGCCCCCAAGGGGGTGCATAATCCCGAGGCGGCGGGATTGGCGTGTGGGCGCGGTGCCCTCGCCGCGAATCCCGGGCCCGGTGTCACCCCGGGATCAAAAGCTATACCCGAACTCCTCGATATCCCGCGCGTAGTGCTTGGCCACCAGCGCGCGCAGGTCATCGTCGTAGTAGTCCCGGTAGCCGCGCCGGTCCGCTGCCTTGCGCCGGTGGGGCAGCGGCGGCGGCTCGATACCGATGCGGGCGCAGGCCTCCCGGAAGTCCGCCTCGAGGTTCTCGTAGCGGGCCACGTAGTCGACGATGCGTCGGCCCTCCAGGTCGCACAGATACTCCCACTGGCGCTCCTGGGAGATATCGAAGAGGTAGTCCGTATCCCGCGCGGGGTCGAACTTGTGCCGCAGAAACGCGGCGAAGTCGCCGATCCCCTCCATGCGCTGCGGATGCTCCCGGCGCAGATGATGAAACGAGCTCACCTGCAGATCCCACGGGTTGCGCACCACCGCGAACTTGAAAAGCCCCTCGTAGACCTCCGCGGGCAGCATCTCCTTCGCCGCGATGGCCTTGGCATGACGCGGGAACTTGATGCCCAGCGCGTGCTTCGGGCGGGTCATCTGGCTCATGACGCTGCACAGCGCCAGCGGCGCCGTGTACGGCCAACCCCACCGGTAGCGCCGCAGTGCCGCGCGGATGCTGGTGCCGCCGGTCTTGGCAATGTGCACGAACAGAAAGCGGTGGGAGTAGGAGATCAGCATAGGGAGGCTTTTCGGGTTTCCGTTTCCTGTCTCAGGCTGCGCCCGCACCGCCTCGGATACGCTGGCCGTGCACGCGCAACCTTAGCCCGGGATCCGTGGCAGGCAAACCGATACCATACCGGTCATCGGGCGCGCTGGTGAGAGCGGCGCCCTCGCCGCGAACTCCCCAACGTCAGTCACCCAGGGGCGACCGCTCCGCCTCCGCTTGCGCCAGCCGCAGGGTCTGCAGGTATCCCCGCGCACTAGCGGCCACCGTGTACTCCGCCGCTGCCTCGCGCAGCGTCTCCGCGGGTAGCGGCGCCTCAAGCGTGCGATGCATGGCTTCGGCAAGCGCGGCGGCGTCGCCCACCGGCACGAGGTGTCCGTAGCGCCCGTCCTCGAGCAGCTCCCGCGGGCCGCTCGGGCAGTCGGTGGCGACCACCGGCGTGCCGCAGGCGATGGCCTCGGTGAGCACGTTGGGCGAGCCCTCCCAGGCGGAGGAGAGGACGAACAGGCTGGCGCGAGCCATCCAGGCCCAGGGGTTCTTCTGGTGGCCTGGCAGTGCGACGTCATCACCGAGCCCGAGCTCCGCGATCGACCGCTCCAGCGCCCCGCGCTCGCCGCCCTCGCCCAGGATCACCAGCCGGGCGGGCCGGTGACGCCGTAGCGTCGCGAACGCGCGGATGAGGGTAGGGAAGTCCTTCTGCCTCGTGAGCCTCCCGGCGCCGAGGATGACGGGCACCTCGGCGCCCGGCTGTAGCCAGGGGTGATCAACCGGTGCCTGGGCCTGCATGGCCAGCTCGGGCGTGACCACCGGGTTGCGCACCACGAGCACCCGCCCCGCCGGCAGTCCGGTGATCGCCCGGGTATCCTCGGCGACGCCCTCGGAGACGGCGACAATGGCGTCCACGTCCCGGTAGAGACGGCGCATGGGTGCCTGGCGCAGCCAGCGCCGCAGGGCACCCTGCCCTGCAAGGGCCGCGGAGAGATTGGTGCCGAGCCGCCCGACGATGCGCGTCTCGACGCCGGCAAGACGGCGGGCGGAGACCGTCGCACGAATGGCTCGGTCCTTCGCCGTGAGCACCGCATCGGGGCGCTCCCGCCGCAGATAGCCGGCGAGCGCGCGTGCCGCCAATGTGCTGTGCCGCAGGCCGAGATCCACCACCCGCACGCCTTCGGGTACGCGCTCGCGGGGCAGGTTGCCGGCGCGGATCGGGATCAGGTCGATGGCAAGCTCCGATGGGCCCTCCGCCTGCAGGCCGGCCAGCAGGTTCAGGACCATGCGCTCCACGCCACCAGCCCCGGAGAACGCCATGACGACGGCCAGGCGCGGGCTGCTCACGAGGCTTCCTCGATCAGGGCGATGGGATCCGCTCCGGCGTCGGGCCGCGCGCCGTCGCCGTCGATGAACATCCGGTGCCAGAGGGCGAACTGGAACACCGCGAAACCGGCCTGGCTGAGCCGGTCGGCACGGGCATCCGCGGCGAGCAGCCGGCGGACGCCCTGCGGCCGCAGGTGGGCCCGCACCGCCGGATGGTCCGGCAGTGCCCGGCCCAGCCGCGCCAGGCGCTCGCCTGCAACCTGGCTGCGGAACGGCACGTGGAAGCCGCGCTTGCGCGCGAAAAGCGCGCCCCGGTCCAGGTAGCGCGAGGCCCAGTGCTTGAGGAACCACTTGCCCTGCCCGTCGCGGACCTTGAGATGATCCGGCAGAGCCAGCCCGAACTCCACCACCCGATGATCCAGGAAGGGCACCCGGCCCTCGATGCCGTGGTGCATGAGCATGCGGTCCGCCTTCACCAGCAGGTTGTCCGGCAGTGCCGTCATCAGGTCCACGTACTGCCGGCGCTGAAGGTCGCTCCAGTCGCCCGGGGCTTCCTGCCAGGCGCGGATGAACGGGTCGCGGCTCGCCCGGTCGGCGGAGAGCAGGGCATCACCGTACAGGGCGCGCTTGAGCCGCCCGGGAACGGTGCCGCGGGTGCGGAAGCCGCCGCTGCCGGGGCGCAGCAGCCGCTTGGCGAGCGTCTCCAGGCGCCCGGGGTGGTAGCGGCCATAGCCGGCGAAGGCCTCGTCCCCGCCCTCGCCGGAGAAGATCACCTTGTGCCGGCCCGCCGCGCCCTCGGCGAGCAGCAGGGTGGGCAGGCTGGCGAAGTCCCGCATCAGCTCGTCCGCGGCCCAGACCGAGGCCGGCAGGGCACCGAGCAGGGCCTCGATCGGCGGGCGTACCGGATGGAAGGCGACGCCGAAGCGCCCGGCTACGGCCTGCGCCAGCGGCAGCTCGTCGGTCATGCCGTGGCCCTGGAAGCCGACGCCGTAGGCCTCCAGCGGCTCGTTGTGCAGGTCGGGCAGGCGCGCGCAGAGGATGCTGGAGTCCACCCCGCCGGAGAGGAACAGGCCGATGGGCACATCCGAGCGCAGATGCTCCCGCAGAACCTGCTCGAAGAGCCCGTCGAAGGCCTCCTCCGCCTCACCGAGGGAAAGCGAGGCGGGTCGGACGTCCCGCGCGCGCCAGTACTGCCAGCGCCGCTCGATCGCGCCATCCCGCAGCCACAGCGCTTCCCCGGGCAGCACCCGCTCCGTGTCCGCCCACAGCGTGCGCGGGCCCGCCGCGAACTGGTGGGCGAAGTACTCCGCTAGGCCCTCGGGATTGACCTCCGGCCTCCCGGCGAGCGGCCGCAGCGCCTTCAACTCCGAGCCGAAGGCGAACCCATCGCCCCGGCGGCGCAGGAACAGCGGCTTGATGCCGAGCCGGTCCCTCGCCAGCAGCACCGCCCCGCGCGCCCCGTCGCGCAGGGCGAAGGCGAACATCCCGTGCAGCCGCTCCAGCACCGCCTCGCCCCAGGCCAGATAGCCCTGCACGATCACCTCGCAGTCGGAGTGCGTGCGGAACCGGTAACCCATCGCCTCGAGCTCAGTCCGCAGCTCGACGTGGTTGTAGATCTCACCGTTGGCCACCAGTACCAGCCGCCCGTCGTCCGAGGTGATGGGCTGATGACCCCCGGCCAGGTCAATGATCGACAGCCGCGTATGCGCAAGCCCGATGCTGCCCTCCGCCCAGACGCCGCGGTCGTCCGGGCCGCGGTGGGCGAGGGCCGCGAGCACCGGAGCAAGCGCGCCCGGGTCAACGGCGTCACGGAGACAGAGGCCGGCGATGCCGCACATCAGGCATCGTCCCCCGATACCGCGCCCATGGCCCTCAGGTAGGCCAGGGCACTCGCCTCCAGCTCGTATGGTCGGGCTGCCGCCCGCAACTGGTCCGGATCGGGCGGAGCGTCAATCAGCGTGCGCAGGGCGTTCGCCAGTGCTGCGTCGTCGCCCATCGGCACCAGCGGGCCGTGGCGCCCGTTCCCGAGAATTTCGCGGGGGCCGCTCGGGCAGTCGGTGCTGACCACGGGGGTGCCGCAGGCCAACGCCTCGATCAGCACCACCGGGGCTCCCTCCCAGCGCGACGTCAGTGCGAAGGCGCTGGCATGGGCCATGTACATCTCCGGACGGCTGACGAAGCCTGGGAAGTCGACCTCCTCGGCAACGCCCAGCTCGCCGGCTACGCGTCTCAGCCGCTCGAGGCGGCCGCCGCGGCCGAGGATGACCAGCCTTGCGGGACGGTTCTGACGCAGCCTCGCAAACGCACGCAGGAGAGTCTCGAAGTCCTTCCTGCCGCAGAGCTCACCGGCACCCACGATCACCGGCACTGATCCATCCCGGAACCAGGGGTGGTCCGGGCGCGGAATCGCCCGGAAGCGCTCCGTATCGACAATCGGGCTGGGGACAGCGGTCACGCGTCCGTCCGGCCACCCGGCAAGCCGCTCCAGATCGTCCGCGGCCTGGCGTGAAGGCATGATCACGGCGTCCGTCGCGGGATAGAGATGACGGAAACACCAGCGCTCGAAGACCCGATCGAGACGCCCACGGCTTGCCAGGTCGACGGACACTGTCGTGCCTATGCGAAGCGCAAGCCGGGTGGTGGTACCGCTAAGCCAGCGGGCGGTAAGCGCGATCCGATTGACCTTGTACTTGTCGGTAAGCAGGCAATCCGGACGTTTGCTCCTCAGGTAACGGACCAGTGCCGGTAGCGCGGTATTCACGTGTTCGGCCGGTAGCGAGACCTGGCTGACCTCGGATAGCTCGGGCGTCTCCGGCAGATAAGGGCCGTGATCGCGGATGCGCAGCAGCTCGGGCCGGTACCCGAGGCGCACCATCCCAGTCAGGAGGTTGGCCACCACCCGGTCCACGCCGCTATGGCCGGAGGTGGCCATGAACAGCGCAAGCGTCACGCCGCTAGCGGAACCCTGGCACACGCTGGATGTCATCGCGAAGTTTGCCTGTAAGCGAACTGATCCGAAGAAGGTAAGCGCCCCGGCTGCATCTGGCAGTGATCAGTGACCGGGTGTGAAATGCGACTGAAGCGATCGGAAAAAATCCAGGTAGGCTTCCGCGGACGCCTCCTCACGATAGTCTGACACAGCCTCACGTAGCCTCTCGGTCGGCACAGGTCGGTCGAGGATCTGGCGGATTGCGAGATGAAGCGCGTGGGGGTCACCAACGGGAACCAGCGGACCCCAGCGGCCCTGATCGAGGATCTCGGCAGGGCCGCTGGGGCAGTCCGTCGCGGCGACCGGAACACCTAGGGCCATCGCCTCGATCAGTGCATTGGGCGAGCCTTCACGGCGGGAGCTGACTATCAGTGCGTCCGAGGCTGCAACTTCCGGGTAGGGGTCCGCGGTGAAGCCCGGCATGGAGACCGTATCCTCAAGGCCTAGTGATCGGGTCAAAGATTCCAGCCGTTGCCGGCAACGACCTTCGCCGAGGATGATAAGCCGAGCCCCCATCTCCCGCGGCAGCATCGCAAAGGCCTCGAGGAGGGTCGGGAAGTCCTTGACCGAGGCAAGCCGTCCGACTGCGACGATCACCGGGCCTGCCTTCTGCCGCAGCCACGGGTGTCGGGGTGGACGGCTGGTGGCCTCCAGAAGCGCATCGGTAATGACCGGATTGCGGATGAGTCTCGACGGGGTGAGGGCGCCGAATGCGTCCATCGAGTTGCAGACGCCGACGGAGTTGCCGGTGACTCCGTCGACACCGCCAAGCAGTTGTCTGACTCGGCGCCGCTCACGCCAGCGGCGAAAGGCGCTACGTCCGGCAAGCCGGGCACGCAGGTCCGTGCCACATCGGTAGATGACGGGAATCGGAAGCCGCGAACGGTTTCGCGCCTCCAGCAGTATCCGGCAGTCGCGGTCTTTCGCCGATAGGGTGACGTCGCACCCGGTGTGTCGCAGCCAACGCTCGGCCTCGTCCCGGATCGGTGCCGTCCTGCCGAGGTGCCAGATCTGAAGCAATGGTGAGGCGCTGGTGCGATCGAGGTAAGGCGGGCTATCCGTCGCACAGGCCAGGCTCACGGTGAGACCGAGCTTATTGAAACCGCCCGCCAGATTGATCAGCATGCGCTCCACGCCGCCATCGCCGAGCGAGGGCGCGAAGATGCCCACACGTGAGATGCCGTGGGTTTCCCTGCCGTCAGCCATCCAGCACCGAAATTACCGCATGAAAACACACCATGCTCCCACAAATTGGGAGGGAACTGCTCCTGCTGCCGATGCCGGCTTGGGGAGGATTCACCGCGGCGCCGACGGAATCGGCTATGTGGGGTTGCTCGGGTTCGCCCTGTTTGCCTGGCTCGGTACCGCAGGGGCCAATGCCGCTCTGCTGCTGATGCTGGTGGCAACCGTCATTCATGGCATCACCGGCGAAGTCCGGCAGCTGATTCGCAGCCCCCTGGCGGCGTGGGCCGCCGTATGGCTGGCCTATGTCGCCTTCTGGGCCATGCAGGGGCCCGTTGCGGGCCAGCAGGCCGCTGGTTTCTACGACGCGGCTGCCGGGTATGCCTATCTGGCGCTTGTGGTGGTGCCGGCGTGGTGGCTGGCGCGCTTCGCCTCGACGAGACACTGGCTTCGTGTTGCCCTGCTGGCGCTTGTCGGGTTCGTGCTCGGGCGCCTGGTGGAGGTCGACTGGGCTGATCCCCTGCGCTTCTTCCGCCAGCGCGACGGCCTCGGGCTGCCGGCCATCGCGCTCGGTCAGTACGCTGCGGCCGCCTTGCTGGGTCTGCTGCTCATGCCGCCTGACATGGCAGCGCAGCGCGTCGACGAGCCAAACCGCTGGATTCGGGCTGCCCTCTGGACTTTGCTGCTGGTGACCGTCGCCTTCCTTCTGCTGGCGTCACGATCTCGTGGTGCTTGGCTTGCGTTCCTGGTCGTTCTGATTCCCGCGCTCTGGTTTCGCTATCGGGCACGGCCAAACCCCGCCGGACATGCGGCGGCGCACTGGCCGCTTGCTGCTGCGGTCGCCGGCGGCGCCGGCTTGCTGGCGCTGGCCGTCTGGTATACCGACGCCGCCGATATGGTGCAGAACCGGCTGCAGGCCGAGTCGCAGACTTACCAGGCGGTGATCGAGGGTCGCTGGTCCGACGTGGGCGACGGCTCCATCGGAACGCGCATCCAGATGTACCGGTTGGGCATGGAGCGTTTCGCGGAGGCGCCGCTGGTCGGCTGGGGACCGGGCATGGGTAAATGGATGCTGGACCGCTCCGGGAGTGAACACCTGGCCAAGTTCCAGGATCTGCACAGCCTCCTGATTCAGTTGCCAGCTGAACTGGGCATGATCGGGGTCGTGCTGTTTGTCGTGCCGCTTGCGCTTGCTATCGCTGGGTTCGCTCGCGAGCGACTACCCGTGTCGAAACCCATGCTGATTCTGATCATCAGCGGTCTCGCCCTGCACCTGCTCTGCGCGGCGACGAACTTCCGTGTTTTCAACGTCGACTGGCGGTTTTACTGGTTCCTGTTCGCAGGCTTCGGGCTAGCCCTCGCTATCGCGCCTGCAGGCGCTGGTACTCGTGAAGATTGCCGCTGACCATGGCCGCGCAGGAAAAACGTTGCATTGCCAGCGCCCGCGCGTTTCCTGCCATGGCCTGTCGCAGCGATGCGTCCGCCAGCAGGGTATTGATGGCCGTTGCCAGGGCCTTGGTGTCACCGGGCGGCACGAGATAGCCCGAGTGAGAGTCGTCGACGGCTTCCGGAATCCCGCCGGCGCGGCTCGCCACCACCGGTACGCCACAGGCCGCAGCCTGTAGCAGCGACACGCCGAGACCCTCCATCTCTGCCGGGTGGACGACGATGTCGAGCTCGGGCAGCAAAACCGGGAGGTCGTCACGAAAACCAGCCATCAGGACGCTGTCCTGCAGGTTGCGCGCCCTGATCGCCTGCTCGATTTCCTGATGCAATGGCCCCCTGCCGAAAAGTACGAAGTGAGCTTGGGGGTGCGCTGCCAGCACTTGCGGGGCCGCATCCAGCAGGGCCTGATGACCTTTCCGCGGGATCAGCTGGGCGATCATGCCGATCACTGGGCCTCCGCCCGAGAGCCCTAGCGCATCCTGCAGCGCGTGCGAGTGCTTTTGCGGTGCATAGCGTACCGTGTCAACGGCGCTGTGGACGCAGACCGCCTTCTCCGGGCGCACGCCCTCCTCCAGCAGCACTTGCCGTATCGCTTCCGAGATCGTGATTACCCGATCATAGAGCCGGTACTTGACCGCCACCAGCCAGCGCGGCTCCGGATTGTCCACGCGCCGCGACAGCACCGTTGGCACGCCGGCCAGGCGCCCGACGATGCCGCCCAGGGTGTCGGCGCCGCGGCGACTGTGCAGGTGGAGGATGTCAGGGCGCTCCCGGCGCAGGAGGCGCACCAGGCGCAGGATGAACGGCAGGTCGTGATCGCCACGGAGGGGTATCTCACGTACGTCGATCCCAAGCTCGCGGGCCCGCCGGCCCACCTCGGCACCGGGGGGGCAGACGAGGACGCTCTCGATCCCCCGTGCCTGCAGCCCCTCGAGCAGGAAGACGACCTGCAGGGCGCCCCCATAAAGGTGGCGGCCAGCCTCCACATGCACGACTTTCATGGGGCGTCCTCCATGGCCCGGGCGGCGGCGTCCAGCACACCCTCCGGACGATGCAGCCGCATGCAGCTGAACACGCCGCCGCAGATGGGCCGGCGCCGGCAGGGGGAGCACCAGAGCGGCTCGTAGAGTACCCGTGTCCCGGGGCTGTCCGTCTCCAGATAGGGCCGTGTGGAGCCGAACAGCGCCACGGTGGGCCGATGGAAGGCCGTGCCCATGTGCGTCAGGGCCGTATCCACGCCGACGACGAGGCGGGCGTCGGCGACGGCCGCGGCACTCGCCCGCAGTCCCAGGCGCCCGGCCAGGGTCACGGCGCCCGCGCCCATGGCGGAGGCCAGTGTGTCCGCGGCGCTGCGGTCATCCGGGCCACCCAGCACGACGGGCAGCAACCCGTGCCGCTCGGCAAGGGCCCGCCCGAGTGCGATCCACCGGTCCTCGAACCAGTGCTTCTGCGCCCGCGTGGTAAACGGGCAGAGCGCGGCATAGGGGCCGTTCACGCCGGCCGCCGCGAGGGCATGAGCGGCGTCTGCCTGATCCGCTTCGGACAGCGCGAGGTCGGGGCCGTAGGGTGTATCCGGACATCCCAGGTGCGCGGCGAGCTGCCGGTACTCGGAGCCCAGGCGCCGGCCGTCCCCGGGGCGCTGAACGACCTCGGTCATCAGGCGATGACCGCCCTCGCGGGAGGCGAGGCCGACGCGGCGTGGCGCAGCAGAGAGCCACGCGGGCAGTGCGCTCTTCAGCAGGCCCTGGGTGTCGAGCACCAGGTCGTACTGCCCGGCGCGCAGACGGCCGCGGAGCCCGGCCACGGCACGGCCGAGGGCGAGCCAACGGCCGCCGCGGGCGAGCGCCTTCCAGCCCAGGCGGTCCCAGCGGATCACTTCGTCGACGCGGGGGTTCGCGTCCAGAAGCACCGCGCCGGCCGGCTCGGCCAGCCAGGCGATGTGCGCGTCCGGCCAGCGCGTGCGCAGCGCCGGGATCAGGCCGGAAGCCATCACGATGTCGCCGAGGGCGGAGAGGCGCACGATCAGGATGCGCATGGTCAGACCGTGGCGGCCACGCGTTGGGTCAGCCCCCGGTAGAAATTCAGATAACGCTGCGTTATCGCTTCGGGACCGTGGGCACGACGCAGTTCCTCCCGACCTGCCCTGCCCAAACGCTCCCGCGCCGTCGGGCCCATCTCGAGCAAGGTGCGAATGCCGGCGGCCAGCTCTGCCGGCGAGGCGACTTCACAGAGAATGCCGGTTTCCCCGTCGCGCACCAGCTCCGCCGCGCCGTCGCTTCGTGTGCTCACCAGCGGCAGGCCGTGGCTCCAGGCTTCGAGGATGACGTTGCCGAGGGGCTCATGGCGCGAGGGGCAGACGAAGAGATCCGAGCAAGCGTAATGCGCATCGGGATCGGGCTGCCAGCCTGCCCAGTGTACTCGTTCGCCTATGCCGAGAGCCGCCGCCTTCGCCTCCAGCTCGCGCCGCCTCGGTCCGTCGCCGACCAGCAGGAGGTGCAGTCCGCGGAAATCCCCGCAAAGCATGGCCACTGCGGGCAACAGGTCCTGAAAGCCCTTCTTGTCGATCATTCGACCCACCGCCACCAGCAGCGTCGCGTCCGCCGGAATGCCGTGGCGGTGTCGCAGGGCGATCCGATCCGAGGGCGCCGGCCGGGGGGCCGGGGCGACGAAGTTGCCGATCATCGTGCAGCGTGCCGGCGGCAGGCCCTGCTCCAGGAGGTAGCGGTGCAGGCCACGGGTATTACCGATCCAGGCGTCGCAGTGGCGATAGTAGCCGTCGATGCGGTAGTAGCCGCCCAGACGGGCCACGTGGAAGCTTGGCAGCCCCCGTGGCTTGCGCATCAGTCGGGTCGCTCGTCCCATGTAGGTTTGCACGACCGCCGGACGGTAGTAGCGCAGGAGGCCGCGCAGGGCGCCACGGGTGGCAAAGTCCCAGCTGTTCGCGAAACTCAGGAAATGGTTGCGGCCCCCCAGACGGTCCAGTGCCTCGGCGACCGGCGTATCGCGGCGGGCGACGGCCACCGTCGGATGGCCGGCTTCCCGAAGCGCACTCACCAGTCGCAGAAAGAAGCGCTCGGCCCCGCCGAACTGCCGGCTCCCGATAACGTGCATCGTTGTTATTTCATCCATCCGGTGCCGTGCTGCCCCCCCGCAGCCGCTTGAGAATCCCCGTCGTCGAATATCCTGCCCGAAACGGTAGCACCCGCACCTCTCCGCCCCGCGACAGCACGCTCTCGTGTCCGGCGATCTGCTCCACCCGGTAGTCCCCGCCCTTGACCAGAATGTCCGGCGCGATGGCCTCGATCAGTGCCGCCGGGGTGTCCTCGCTGAAGGGTACGACCCAGTCGACGCTGGCGAGGCCGGCCAGCACCGCCATCCGGTCGGCCAGGGGCACCACGGGGCGGCTTTCCCCTTTCAGCCGGCTCACGGAGGCATCGTCGTTGACGGCCACCACCAGGCGGTCGCCCAGGGCCCGGGCCTGTTCCAGGTACGCCACATGTCCAGGGTGCAGCAGATCGAAGCAGCCGTTGGTCATCACCACCCGCTCGCCCTGGCGCTGTAGGTTGCGCACCGCCGTGGGCAACCGCTCCGGATCGGTCACGCCCCGCTCCACCGTGGGCTGCCAGGCCGCGGCGGCCCGATGCAGCT
The DNA here is from genome assembly GCF_020883455.1 of Spiribacter halobius. NCBI lineage: Bacteria > Pseudomonadati > Pseudomonadota > Gammaproteobacteria > Chromatiales > Ectothiorhodospiraceae > Sediminicurvatus > Sediminicurvatus halobius. The sequence continues at coordinate 216,627 of NZ_CP086615.1, forward strand.
CCGTGGGGCTGACCGTGGCCGTGCCGAGCTTGCCGACGGCGACCCCGGCGGCCAGGTTCGCCAGTGCGGCCGCGTGCCCGAGGTCCTCGCCGGCGGCGAGGGCGCCGGCGAGCACGGCAATGACGGTATCGCCGGCACCGGTCACGTCGAAGACGTCCCGCGCCTGGGCGGCCACGTGGATCGCGTCCTCGCCCCGCGCCACCACGGTCATGCCTTCCTCGCCGCGGGTGATGACCAGCGCCCCAAGGTCGTGGGCGCTGAGGAGGGCTTGCGCGCGCCGCACCAGTGTCTCGGCGTCGGGGCAGGGGCCGGCTACCCGCTCGAACTCGCCGCGATTGGGCGTGAGCACGCTCGCGCCCCGGTACGCCTCGAAGTCCGGGCGCTTCGGGTCCACCAGCACCGGCACCCCGCGCGCCTGGGCCGCGGCGATCAGCGCGGCCGGCTCGGCGAGCGCCCCCTTGGCGTAGTCCGACAGCACGACGGCCGCGACGCCGCTGTCGCCAAGGGCCGCCGCCAGGTCATCGGCGGTCAGCGGCCAGCCCGGCTCCGGAGGGTCCTCGAAGTCGAGCCGGATCATCTGCTGGTGCTGACTGAGCACCCGCAGCTTGCTGGTGGTGGCCATCCCCTCATGCCGCCGCCAGTGGCGCGTGACGCCCGCCGCGTCCAGGAGCCGGTCGAGGACGTCGGCGGCCTCGTCGCGGCCCACCGGTGCCAGCAGTCGGGCGCGGGCGCCGAGCGCGGATAGCCCCAGGGCGACGTTTGCCGCGCCACCCGGACGGTCCTCGCGGCCGCCGATGCGCACCACCGGCACCGGCGCCTCCGGCGAGATGCGTCCGGTGCTGCCGTGCCAGTAGCGGTCGAGCATGACGTCGCCGGCCACGAGCACCTCGGCCTGGCTGAATTCGGGAATCCTCAACGCTTGCTTCTCCGTCTGCGGCGCCGCAGCTCGTAGGGTGGCGCCTCCCCCGGCGGCCGGGTCTTGAAGCGCCGGTGCACCCAGTAATACTGGGCGGGATGACGGCGGATCTCCGCCTCCATCAGGGCATTGATGCGGGTCGCATCGGCGACGTCGTCGCCGCTCGGGAAGTTCTCCAGCGGCTTGCCAATGTGCACAACGTAACCGTCCCCGGACTCCTCGGCGAGCAGGAACGCGGGGACAACATAGGCCCGCGTCTGGCGGGCCAGGCGTGCCGGCAGGGTGATGGTGGCCGCCGGCACGCCGAAGTACGGCGCGAACACCGCATGCCGGCGCCCGAAGTCCTGATCCGGCGGATACCAGACCGTGCGCCCGTCCTTCAGGGCGCGCAGCAGCGCGCGCATGTCCCGTCGATCGAAGGCCTGCTCCACGTGCCGCTCCCGGGACCGGCGCATGAAGTGCTCGATCACCGGGTTGCGGTGCTCACGGTAGATGATGCTCACCGGCAGGTGCGCCGAGACGATGCGCGCGCCGATGTCCAGGGCGGTGAAGTGGGGGCCCACGGCCAGCACCGGCCTGCCCTCCCGCTGCAGGCCATCCAGGTGCTCGATCCCCTCCACCCGGCCGCAGCGGCGGATGCGCTCGTCACTCCCCCACCAGGCGATGCCCACCTCGATCAGCCCCCGGCCGAGGTAGCGGAAGTGACGCCGCAGCAGTGCCAGGCGCTCGTTCTCGCCAAGCTCCGGGAAGCACAGGCGCAGGTTCACCTCGGCGATGTGGCGGCGATACCGCATCAGCCGGTAGCCGAGCGCCCCGATGGCATCGCCGAGACGCATGGCGGTACCTTGCGGCAGCCGCGAGGTGAGCCACAGCACGCCCATGGCGAGCCAGGTCGGCCAGTAGCGGGGGGCGTAGAGTCCTTGGGCGGCGGAATCGCTCACGTTGGGCCGGGCGCTTGCTGGCGGAGGCGCCGCAGGATGCCGGCGCAATGGGCGCGGAGTATAGCAGAGCCCCCGCGTGCTAGACTCCGCCCGCCCAGACGCCCGGAGCCCGCCCCGTGATGTCCGCGCGTGCGCTCTACGCCCAGCTCGTCCGGCTGCTTGTGCCGTTTGCCCTGGCGCGGCTGCTCTGGCGCTCGCGCCGGGCGCCCGCGTATCGCCGGCGCTGGCGGGAGCGACTCGGCTACGGCGCGGCGGTGCCGGGGCGCCCGCTCTGGGTGCATGCGGTTTCCGTCGGCGAGGTCATGGCCGCATTGCCGCTGATCGATGCCTTCCGCGCGCGGCATCCGGACGTTCCCCTGCTGGTGACCACCACCACCCCTACCGGTGCGGAGCGCGTCGCCGACCGCCTCGGCCAGGCGGTCATCCACCGCTATCTGCCTTTCGATGCCCCCGGTGCGGTGCGCCGATTCCTGGACCTTGCCGAGCCGCGGCTCGGCATCGTCATGGAGACCGAGATCTGGCCGAACCTCATCGCCGCCGCCGAGGCGCGAGGGCTGCCGATGGTGCTCGCGAATGCCCGGCTATCGGCACGCTCGGCCCGCGGCTACGCCCGCTTCCCGGCGCTGGTTCGCCCGGCGCTGCGGGGCTTTGCCGCCGTCGCGGCGCAGACGCAGGCCGACGCCGAGCGCCTGTGCGCCCTCGGCGCGTCCCCGGAGCGGGTCGAGGTAACCGGCAGCGTCAAGTTCGACCAACGCCTGCCGGCCGCGCAGCGTGAGGCAGGGCAGGGGCTGCGCGCCCAGCTCGGGGCCGGGCGCCCGGTCTGGGTTGCCGCCAGCACCCACGAGGGCGAGGAGATCGCCGCCCTTGCCGCGCACCGGCGACTGCGCGATCGCCTGGCGGATGCCGCCCTGATCCTGGTGCCGCGGCATCCCGAGCGCTTCGACGGCGTTGCCGCCGAGACCCGGCGCGCCGGCTGGACACCGGTGCGCCGCAGCCGCGGCGAGGTGCCGGATACGGACGCGGCGGTGTTCCTCGGCGATACCATGGGCGAGCTGCCGCTCTACCTAGCGGCGGCGGATGTGGTGTTCATGGGTGGCAGTCTGGTGGCCGTGGGCGGCCACAACATGCTGGAGCCCGCCGCGCTGGGGCTGCCGGTGCTCACCGGGCCGCAGGTCTTCAACTTCCAGGCCGTGGCCGAATTGCTGGACGAGGCAGCGGCCCTGAGGTACGTCGATGACGCGGAGAGTCTGGCGACGGCGCTGGCCGAGCTGCTGGCCGACGCCCCGGAGCGCGATCGCATGGGCCGTGCCGGCGCCGAGGTCGTGGCGGCCCACCGCGGCGCCTGCGAGCGCACGCTAGCGCTCGTGGAGCCCCTTCTGCCGTAGGTCGGCATCCGCCGCAGGCGGACGCCGATTCAAGCGTCGGACGCCTCCAGCAGGCGGTTGATGCGGATGATGTCGTCTTCGGCGAGCAGGCCGGCGGCCTGCTGCAGGCGCAGGGTGTTGAGCAGGTAGGCGTGACGGGCCTGCTGGTAGTCCCGCTCGGCGTTGAAGACCTCGCGCTGGGCGTTGAGCACGTCGACGATCGTGCGCGTGCCCACCTCGAAGCCGGCCTCGGTGGCATCCAGGGCCGCCCGGGTGGAGGTGCGGGCCTGATCCAGGGCGCGCACCCGCTGCAGCGCGGTGACCACGCCCCGGTAGGCGTCGGCGGCGTTGCGGCGCACCGTGCGCCGGGTCTCCTCCAGGAGCTCGCGAGCTTCGGTATAGCGGAACTGCGCCTCACGCACGCGGGAGCTCACCTCCCCGCCCTGGTACAGCGGCACAGTGAGCTGCACGCCCAGGCGCAGCTCATCGGAGCTGATGTCCCGGCCGTTGCGGTCGAACTGCTCGCCGCCCTGGTAGGCGGCGACAAGGTCCACCGTCGGGTAGTGGCCGCCGCGCTCGACGTCGATGCCCACCATGGCTGCCTCGGCTGCACGGCGCGCGGAGGTGAGCTGCCAGTTCTGCTCCTCGGCCCGGCGCCGCCAGGCGTCCGGATCGTCCGGCTGCGGGCGGTCCAGGCGCACGCCCTCGCGCACCTGGGCGAGGGCCTCAGGCGGCCGGTCGGTGAGCTCGCGCAGCTGCTCGCGTTCGGTCTGCAGGTCGTCCTCGGCCTGCAGCAGCTCGGCGCTGGCGAGGTCGAACTGCGCCTGCGCCTCCTCGACGTCCGTGCGCGCCACCACGCCCACCTCGAAGCGCTCCCGCGCCTGCTCGAGCTGGCGCTCGATCGCCTCCAGATTGGCGCGCGAGGCCTCCACGCGCTCGCGGGCGTCGAGCACGGCGAAGTAGCGCTCTGCCACGCGCAGCACCAGCTCCTGCTCGGCGAAGGCGAAGTCCGCCTGCGCCTGCTCGACGCTGGCGTCCGCCTGCTCCACCGAGCGTGCGGCGCTGTAGCGGAACAGGGGCTGGTTGAGCTGCACGCCGTAGCTCAGCTCCTGGTAGGTGTCGTCATTGCTGCCCTCGAAGGCGGTGCCGGCCGTGGGGTCGCTCTCGCTGTCCACCCAGTCGTAGCCGCCGGTGGCCTCGACGTCGGGGCGCAATGCCGAGCGCGCCTGGGGCAGCGCCTCCTCCCGGGCACGGCGGTCGGCTATGGCCTGCTGGAATACGGGGTCGCTCTCACGGGCCAGCCGGTAGATGCCGAGGAGGTCATCCTGGGCGAGGGCGGGGCCGCCGCTGGCGGCAAGCGTCAGGGCGAGTACGGCGGACAGACGACGCATGGCAGGACCTCGTTGTTGTTCAGTAGACGGGCAGGTCCGGATCCACCTCGCGGGCCCAGGCATCGATGCCCCCGGTCAGATTGACGACCCGCTCTAGCCCGGCGTTTTCGAGCCACTGCGCCACCTGGGCGCTGCGAATCCCGTGATGGCAGATCACGACGACGTCCCGTTCCCGTGGCAGCTCATCGATGACGCCAGGGTGAAGCCGGCTCATGGGCAGCAGATGGCTATCCGGGAGTCTGACGATATCCGCCTCCCAGGGTTCGCGGACGTCGAGCACCAGTGGCGGATGCTCGCCCTGAAGCGCGTCCCGGAGGCCCTGCGGCGTTACCGATCGCATGCCGCGCGGGTCCGGCTCAGAGCTCGAAGCGCTGCTGTCGCGGCGCCCCCACCAGGGGTGGCAGGCTGGTGTCGAACAGGCTCTCCGTGGCCCACTGCTCGTCGTCGATGCGGGTGATCAGCAGCGCCTCCATGATCGGCGGCGTGCCTACGATCACGGCCAGTCGCCCGCCAATGGTCAGGCTGCGGTGAAAGCCTTCGTGCAGCTCGGGCAGGGAGCCGGTTACCGCGATGACGTCGTAACGCCGGCCGTCCTCCCAGCCGCGGGCGGCATCGCCGGTCTCCAGGTGGACATTGCGCAGGCCCTGACTCGCGAGGTGCTCGCCGGCAAGCTCGGCGAAGTCGGGGTAGAGGTCGACGCTGGTCACCTGCCCCGCCAGGCGGGCGAGGCAGGCCGCCAGATACCCCGTACCGGTGCCGATCTCCAGGGCGCGCTCGCCCGGCTGCGGATCGAGACACTGCAGCAGCCGGCCCTCGACCTTGGGCTCCATCATCACCTGGCCGTGGGCGATGGGGATCTGCACGTCGGCATACGCAAGGTTGCGGTATGCGGCCGGCACGAAATCCTCTCGCGGCAGCGTCTCGATCACGTCGAGGACGCGCTCGTTGAGCACCTCCCAGGTACGCACCTGCTGCTCCACCATGTTGAAGCGCGCCTGCGCGAGATCGACGTCGGTCATTCGATAGCGCCTCTGCCAGCCGTAACGCTGGAAGCCTAAGGGGTTTGCCGGAGCCGGACAAGGCAGGGCGGCGGGGGCGGGGTGCCGCGAGACGGCGGAGCGGCCGGCTTCCTGCCTGTGCCCGCGCCCGTGGGAGGCGCGGCTCCCACCGGTGGGCCGTCACGCCTGCATCGCCGCCCGCGGGTCGAAGTCGAGCCTCTTCTCCATCTCGCGGAACAGCCGCTTCGCCTCCTCGCTGTCCACCGGCGGATTCACGATCTTCAGCGTGACGTATTGATCCCCCGGCGGGTCGCCCGGCAGGCCGCGGCCGCGCAGGCGCAGGCGGCGGCCGCTCTGGGAGCCGGGCGGGATCTTCAGGTCCACGTGGCCGCCCAGGGTCGGCACCTTCAGGGTCGCGCCGAGCGCGGCCTCCCAGGGCGCCACCGGGAGGTCGAGGTGCACGTCCCGCCCCCGCAGGTGGAAAGTGCGGTGGGGGGCGATGTGCACTTCGAGCATGAGGTCGCCACGCTCGCCGCCCCCTAGGCCCGGGTCGCCCTGGCCGGCCAGGCGGATGCGCTGGCCGTTGGTGACGCCCGCCGGAATGCGGACCCGCAGGTTGCGGGTCCTGCGGCGCACGGCGCCGCCGGCGTCCGGCTCCGTGTCCTCGATGGCGAAGGTCTTGCTGGCGCCGTGATAGGCCTCCTCCAGCGAGACCGTGATCTTCGCGGTGCGGTCGCCGCCGCGGCGGGCGAAGCCGCGGCCACCCCCGGCCCGCCTGTGGCGACCGCCGCCGCCGAATACCTCCTCGAAGGGGGAGCCGCCGAAGCCCCCGCCGAAGACGCTCTCGAAGAAGTCGCTGAAATCGCCGAAGTCGGCGCTGCCGCCGCCGGCGCGCTGCCGGCCGCGGCCCGCCTGCTCCCAGCCCGGCGGCGGCCGGAAGTCCTGGCCAGCCCGCCAGTCGCTGCCGAGCTGGTCGTAGAGCTTGCGCTTCTCCGGGTCCTTCAGGACCTCATACGCCTCGGCGACCTCCTTGAAGCGCTTCTCGGCGTCCGGCTCCTTGCTGACGTCCGGATGATACTTGCGCGCGAGCCGACGGTACGCCTTCTTGATCTCGTCCGCGGAGGCGTTGCGGTCGACGCCGAGCGTCTTGTAGTAGTCACGGTACTCCATGGTCCCTCATGAGCCGGCGGTCAGCCCTGCACCTGGATGCGCCTTGGCTTGACCTTCTCCTGTTTGGGGATGGAGATCTGCAGCACCCCGTTCTCGCTGCGCGCGGAGATGTTCTCCGCATCCGCCGTGTCCGGCAGGCTGAAGCGGCGGAAGAAGCTGCCGACGGCGCGCTCCACCCGGCGGGCGCCGCCTTCCTCGCTGCTGGCCTCGGTCTTCCGGGTGCCGCGGATGGTCAGCATCCCTTCCTCCATGTGGATGTCGATGTCGTCCGGCGCGACGCCCGGCAGATCGGCATCGATGACGTAGCGATCCTGCAGCTCACGGATATCAACCGCCGGTACCCAGTCGCTGGTGGCGGCGCTGCTGGCATCGGGCTGGCCCTGCCCCTCGTACATGCGGGACAGCTCCTGGGAGAGCTCGTTGAGAAGACCCCACGGCTCGTAGCGACGCATGGCCATATCGGCATCCCTCCTTTCCCGGCATATCGCCGTCGTGAATGGTCGGACGATGCAATCCGTACACCCGCGGAAATGGTGGGCCCGGGGCGCGAATTCAAGCGTGTAGCCCGCAGCCGTGGATCGGTGAGAAATGCGGGCTTAGCTTGCAGCGGGGCGGTCGCACTGGTATAAAGCGCGGTCTGCAAATCGGAGGCTCCGGTGCGCGCTGCCGGGGCGGTCACGGAATCCTAGGAGTGAGCCCCATGTCGAAGGTGTGCCAGGTCACCGGCAAGCGGCCGATGACCGGGAACAACGTCTCGCACGCCAACAACAAGACGCGGCGGCGGTTCCTGCCCAACCTGCGCTACCACCGCTTCTGGGTGGACAGCGAGAGCCGTTGGGTGCGGCTGCGCGTCTCCAGTAAGGGCATGCGCATTATCGACAAGCTCGGTATCGAGCAGGTCCTGGCGGACCTGCGCGCCCGCGGCGAGAAGGTCTGAGGAGGCCCGAGCCATGCGTGACAAGATCAAGCTCGTGTCCACGGCCGGCACCGGCCACTTCTACACGACGGACAAGAACAAGCGGAACACCCCGCACAAGCTGGAGTTTCGCAAGTTCGATCCGGTAGCGCGCAAGCACGTGCTCTACAAGGAAGCGAAGATCAAGTAGCCGGGCCGGCGACCCGGTGCCCGAAAGGCCCGCCATTGTGCGGGCTTTTTCATGGTTGCACCTAACAGCGTGCGTACCATGCGGGCATCGCCCCACGGGAGCCCAGCGTTGACCGAGCCTGCCGAATCGCCGCTGCTCCGGGCCGAAGGTCTGTCGGTGCGCTACGGCCGCCAGGTCGCCCTGCGCGAGGTGAGCCTCTCGCTGCGCCGGGGCGAGGTGGTGGGGCTGCTCGGCGCCAACGGCGCCGGCAAGTCCACCGCGCTCGCGGTGCTTGCCGGGCTGCAGGTTCCGCGAAGCGGGCGCCTGTGGCTGGATGGGCGCGTGGCAATCCCGCGCGCCCTCCGCGCCCGCTCGGGGTTGCTCCCCCATCGCCCGCCGCTGCACCCGGAGCTGACCGTGCGCCAGGCCGTGGCGCACGCCGCGGCCGTCGCCGGTGTGCCGCGGCGCGAGCGGGCGGACGCCGTCACCGACACCCTCGCCCGCTGCGACCTGGCCACCGTGCACGCGCGCCGCGCCGGTAACCTCTCGCAGGGCTACCGGCAGCGCCTTGGCCTCGCCCTGGCACTGGTCCATCGCCCGGAGGTGCTGCTGCTGGACGAGCCCACGGTGGGGCTCGACCCGCGCCAGCTGGCCCGCTTTCGTGCCCTGGTCCGCGAGCTCGCCGCCGGCCATGCGATCCTGCTCTCCTCGCATGCCCTCGCAGAGGTGCGCCGCACCTGTGATCGCGTGCTGGTGCTGCACGAAGGCCGCCTGACCGAGGCCGGCGAGACGGCCACGGCCGGGCGGCGACTGCTGCGCCTCGCGCCGGTGCCCGCTGCCTCGGATCTCCTGGCGCTGCCTGGCGTGGCGAGTGTCGAGCCACTGCCGGAGGGCTACTGGCACGTGACATTCAAGGCCGACGGGGAGGCGGCCTGCCTCGCGGCCCTGGCCGCGGGTGGCTCGCGGCTCGAGGAGTGGGCGCCCGCCGGGGCGGACCTCGAGCGCCGCTTCCTCGCGCTCACCGGGAGCGGCGCGGCATGAGCGCGATTGCCTGGCGGGACGCGCTCGCGCTCTGGCGCACGCCGGTGGGCTGGCTGCTCGCCGCGGTCTCCCAGGGCGTGCTCGCCTGGTGGTTCCTGCTGCTGGCGGACCGCTATCAGCGCGAGTACGAGCCGGCCCTCGCCGGCAGCGCCAGCAGCCTGGGCGTGGCGGATCTGGTGGTGGCGCCCTTCCTCGGCGGCCTGCCGCTGCTGGCGATGCTGCTCACCACCGTGGCCGTGCTGGGCATGCGCGCCTTCGCCGAGGAGCGCCGCGGCGGCACGCTGGTGCTCCTGCTCGCCTCGCCGCGGGGAGCCCCGGCCATCGTTGTCGGCAAGTACCTGGGAGCGCTGCTGTCACTGACGCTCCTGCTCGCGCTCTGGTCGCTCATGCCGCTGTCTCTGCTCCTCGGCACCGCCCTCGACCTCGGCCGGCTCGCGGCCGCGCTGCTCGGTCTGTGGCTCGCCGGGGCGGCGCTGCTCGCCGTCGCCCTGCTGGTCTCGGCAAGCACCGAGCAGCCCGCCGCGGCGGCCACCGGGGCGTTTGCCGCCGGCCTGCTCCTGCTGCTGGTCGGACGGGGTGCGGAGGGTGGCGTGCTCGGCTGGCTGGGGCTGACGACCCACCTGCGCGGTTTCCTGGACGGCGTGCTGGCGGCGACCGACCTCGCCTACTTCGCGCTCCTTGCCGCCACCGCCCTGGCGCTCACCGCCTGGCGGATCGCGGGGCTGCGGCCGTGACTGCGCGCCTGCTGCAACGGGGCCTGGCGCTCCTGCTGATCATCGCGCTGGCCGCCGGCGGTGCCTGGCTTGCGCAGGGCGTCGAGGGCCGCTGGGTCTGGGCGGGTGCGGGGCCGGCGCGGCTCGGTGAGGCCTCCGAGCGTCTGCTGGCCGACGTGCCGGCGGAGACCACGGTGCGTTACCGCGTGCTGGTGCGCCCGGACAGCCCCCTGGCCACCCGCCTGCAGCGGCTGGTCACGGCCTATCGCGAGGCGGGGCTGGATCTCGCCCTGGAGCGGCTGCACCCGGACCGGGACGCCGAGCGACTGCGCGAGTACGGTCTCGGCCGCGACGGCGAAGGCCTGCTGGGCGTCGAGGACGAGTGGGAGCACGTCGCGGCCCCCGCCGAGGCGCGGGTTTCGGCGGCGCTGGAGCGGCTGCTGCGGCGGGGCAGCCGCTATATCGTCCACCTGACCGGCCACGGCGAGCGCGAGCTCACCGGCGAGGCCGGCCACGCGCTGGGAAGGCTCGGCCAGGCCCTGGAGCGCAAGGGCTACCGGCTGCAGCCACTGGACCCCGAGCGCACGGCGGTGATCCCGGACAACACCCGGGTGCTGCTGGTGGCCGGCCCCACCCGGTCGCTCCCGGCCGAAACCCGACAGCTGCTGGCCCAATACATCGCCCGTGGCGGGCGCCTGCTCTGGCTCACCGACCCGGGCGCGCCGCCGCTGCCGGCGGCGCTGCCGGTGACCCGCGGCGAGGGCGTGGTGGTGGATCCGCAGGGCGCCGAGCTCCTGGGCGTGGACGACCCGGCCCTGGTGGTGGCGGAGGCCCGGGGCGGGCATCCGGCGCTGACCGGGCTCGGCGCGCCGCTGCTGCTGAACCGTGCGGCCCCGCTGCGCGCGAGCGCCGGCGCGGAATGGCGCCGGGAGGTGCTGCTCGCCACGGGCCCGCGGCAGTGGCCGGTGGCCAGCGAGCGGCTGCAGGACCCGGGCGAAGCGCCGGCGGATGCCGGCGGCGCGCCCCTCGCCCTGACCCTCGCCCGGGACACGCCGGAGGGCGAGCAGCGGCTCGCCGTGTTCGGCGACAGCGACCTGTTCGCGAACGCCTACATCGGCAACGGCGACAACCTCGCCCTGGCCCTCAACACCATCGACTGGCTGGCGGATCAGGGCGGCGTCACCGGCCGCTACGGCGAGGCCGCCGGCGATCGGCGCCTGCGGTTCAGCCGCCACGAGACCCTGCTCCTCGGCTTCGGCTTCCTGGCCGGCCTGCCGGCGGTGTTCCTGCTGGGGGGCTGGCTCGCCTGGCGGCGCGGCCGCAGCGGATGAGGCGCCCGCCCCGTGCCTGAGCTGCCGGAGGTGGAAACCACGCGACGGGGCGTGGCGCCGCACGCGGTGGGCCGGCGCCTCGCGGCGCTGGTGGTGCGCGAGCCGCGGCTGCGCTGGCCGGTGGATGCCGGCCTGGCGGCGCAGGCGCAGGGCCGCCGGGTCACGGCCCTGGAGCGGCGGGCCAAGTATCTGCTGTTCGGCCTGGAGGGCGGACTCTGGCTGCTGCTGCATCTCGGCATGTCCGGCAGCCTGCGCGTCGTCCCCGCCGGCGCGCCGCCGCAACGGCACGACCATCTCGATCTTGCCCTGGACAGTGGCGAGGCGGTGCGCTTCACCGACCCGCGCCGCTTCGGCAGCCTGCACGGCGCGAGCGGCGACCCCGAGGCGCATCCGCTGCTGCGCCACCTCGGCCCGGAGCCGCTGGGGGAGGCATTCCACGGCCAGCATCTGTACGCCCTGAGCCGCAGCCGCCGCGTGCCGGTCAAGGCCTTCGTCATGGACAGCCGGGTGGTGGTCGGCGTCGGCAACATCTATGCGGCGGAGGCCCTGTGGCGCGCCCGGATCCACCCCGGCCGCGCCGCCGGGCGGATTGGCCTCGGGCGCTACCGCCGCCTCGCAGAGGCCATCAAGGCGGTGCTGGCCGAGGCCATCGAGGCCGGTGGCACCACCCTGCGCGACTTCACCCGCGGCGACGGCACGCCGGGCTACTTCCGCCAGCAACTGGACGCCTACGGCCGCGCCGGCCTCCCATGCCGCCGCTGCGGCACCCCGCTCCAATCCCGCCGCCTCGCCCAGCGCGCCACCGTCTACTGCCCACGCTGCCAGCGCTAGCGGATCGTCGCGCAGCGGCACCCATTTCGGGCAGGGGAGATAAACACAACGACACAACGGCACAACGATGCACAACGAGGGAATTGCCTTTTCGTTGTGTTCCGTTGTGTCGTCGTGTCGTTGTGTTGAAGGCGGGGCCCGGCGAGGTGCTGGCGTCAGCTGGCCGCATCCGAACAGGGGGCACAGGTGTCAGACGGCAGCAACCGCGCCGTCGCTGCGGGGGTCGGCGGCGCCTTCCAGGAGGCCGTCGGGGTGGCGGACGATGGCGCCGGCGTGGCCCATGGCGCTGTCGAAGTCCGGCCGCAGCTCGACGTCGTGGCCGGCGGCGCGCAGCGCCTCGACGAGCTCGGCCGGGAAGCGCGACTCCAGCTTCAGCGTGTGGGTCTCCGCGCCCCAGGTGCGGCCCAGCAGCCAGCGCGGGGCGGTGACCGCCGCCTGCAGCGCCTGGCCCTGGTGGGCGTAGCGGGTGAACACCGCGGCCTGGGTCTGTGGCTGGCCCTCGCCGCCCATGGTGCCGTAGACCATGCGCCGGCCGTCCCCGAATTCGGCCAGCGCGGGGTTGAGGGTATGGAACGGGCGCCGGCCGGGCTCCAGCGCCTGCGGGTGCGCGGCATCGAGGCCGAAGCTGATGCCGCGGTTCTGCATGAGCACGCCGGTCGCCGGCAGCACCACGCCGGAGCCGTACTCCCAGTAGATGGACTGGATGAAACTCGCGGCCCGGCCCTCCGCATCCACGGCGCCGAGCCAGACGGTGTCCCCCGGCTCGCCGGGGTGCGGCCAGGGCGCCGCCCGCGCTGGGTCGATGGCGGCGGCGAGGCGCTCGAGCGCTGCTGCACCGAGCAGTTCGGGCGCGTCGCGGCGCATCCAGGCCGGATCCGTGACCTCGGCGTCGCGCACGCGGAAGGCCTGCTTGGTGGCCTCCACCAGCGCGTGTACGTGGGCGAAGCCCTCCTCGCGGGCGGCGCCGAGGCGTTCGTAGATGCCGAGGATCATCAGCGATGCCAGGCCCTGGGTGGGCGGCGGCATGTTGTAGGCGCGGGCATCGCGCAGGCTGACGGAAAGGGGCTCCACGGCGAGCGGAACGTAGCGCGCGAAATCGGTGGCAGCGAGCGGGCTGCCCAGGCGGGCCAGGTCATCCGCCATGGCCTCGGCGAGCTCGCCGCGGTAGAAGTCGTCCAGGCCCTCCCGGCCCAGGCGCTCCAGGGTATCGGCAAGCCGGGTCTGGCGGAGCCGCTCGCCGGTGGCGGGCACGCGGCCTTCGGGCAGATAGACCTCGGCGAAGCCCGGCACCGACGCCAGCTCGTCGCGCTTGTCGGCCGTGAGGGTCGCCTGCCCGGCGGTGACCGGCACACCCTCGCGGGCCAGCGCCACGGCTGGCGCCAGCAGCCTGGCCAGGGGCAGGCGTCCGGCCCCGGATTCCGGCCGGGCGAGGGCCTCGGCCCAGCCGGCGATGGTCCCGGGCACGGTGAGGGCGGCAAGGGCCCCGCGGGCCGGGATGCGGTCGTGGCCCCGTTCCCGGTAGTAGCCGCGGGTCGCCGCCGCGGCGGCGGGGCCGCAGGCGTCGATGCCCACCGGCGCGCCCGCCGGGCCGGCGATCAGCCAGAAGCCGTCGCCGCCGATGGCGTTCATGTGCGGGTAGACCACGGCGATCACCGCCGCGGCCGTGACCATGGCCTCCACCGCGCTGCCGCCCTCCTTCAGCACGTCGCGCCCCGCCTGGGCGGCGAGATGGTGGGGGGCGGTGAGCATCCCGCGGGTGCCCATGGTGGTGTTCAGCATCATGCTCTCCCTTGTTCGGTTCCGGCCGCGGCGGCCGCTCAGCTCAGCAGATCGTAGAACATGCGTGCCGAGGTGGCGGCGAGGAAGATCGCGAAGGCGAAGCGCAGTCGCCGCGGGTTGATCGTATGCGCGAGCCGCGCCCCCACCGGCGCCATGCGCATGGTCAGTGGCACGATCAGGGCAAAGCCGATCAGGTTGACGTAGCCGATGCTCGCCGGCGGGCGCAGCGGCTCGCCGATGCCGGCGGCGATGAAGCCGATGCTGCCGGGGACGGCGATGATCAGCCCGAGGGCCGAGGCGGTGCCCACGGCCCGGCGGATGGGGTAGTTGAAGGCAGAGAGCACCGGCACGCTCAGGGTGCCGCCCCCGATGCCCATGATCGCCGAGAGCCCGCCGATGACCATGCCGATGGCCGCGCGGCCGACGCCCCGGGGCAGGTCTGCGGCCAGCGCGCTGCCCTCCGGGCGCAGCGCCATGTTCGCCGCCACCAGCAGGGCCACGACGGCGAACACGGCGCTCAGCACCGCACCGTCCACCGCGCTGCCGGCGAGGCCGCCGATGAGCGCGCCTACCAGCACCGCCGGGCCGAGGGAGCGCAGCAGCGCCGGATCCAGCCCGCCCTTGCGGTAGTGGGCGCGGGCGGAAATGATCGACGTCGGGATGATGGTGGCAAGCGAGGTGCCCACGGCCAGATGCATGCGCACCGCCGGGTCCAGCTCGAGCAGGGTGAACAGATGATAGAGCACCGGCACGATGACGATGCCGCCGCCCACGCCCAGCAGCCCGGCGAGCACGCCGGCCACCACACCCGTGAGCACGAGCGCCCCGGCCAGCCCGGCCAGCCAGGCCGGGTCGTACTGTGCGAGGAGTTCCATGGCCCGGTTCTTCTTCAGTTCCAGCCGATCGCGGTGGGCAGCCAGGTCGCGAGCCCGGGGAACAGGAACAGCAGCCCCAGCGCCACCAGCTGCAGGCCTATGAACGGTAACACGCCGGCATAGATGTCCCGGGTGCTGATCTCCGGCGGCGCCACCCCCTTCAGGAAGAACAGCGCCCAGCCGAACGGCGGCGTGAGGAACGAGGCCTGCAGGTTCATCGCCACCAGTATGCCGAGCCAGATCATGTCCACGTCCGCGTTCTGGAACAGCGGCAGGAACAGCGGCAGCGCGATGTAGGAGATCTCGATCCACTCCAGGAAGAAGCCGAGCACGAACAGCAGCAGCATCATGAACAGCAGCTCGGCGTTGAGCCCGCCCGGTACCCAGGCGAACAGGCCCTGCACCAGATGCTCGCCGCCGAGCCCGCGGAACGCGAGCGCGAAAGGCTGGGCGCAGATGAGGATGAAGAAGACCATCGCCGAGATGCTCACGGTGCCCTTGAGCGTCTCCCCGAGCACGCCCCGGTCCAGCCGACCGCTCAGCGCGGCGATGACCAGACTCCCCGCCGCGCCCATGGAGGCGGCCTCGGTGGGCGCCGCCACCCCGCCGATGATCGACCCGAGCACCGCGAACACCAGCAGCAGCGCCGGCGCCACGGAGCGGCCGATGCGCTTCCACAGCTCCAGCGCCGGCAGGGCGTCACGCTCGGCCGCAGGGATCGGCGGCACGGTGTCCGGTCGCAGCAGCCCGAGCAGCACCAGGTACACCACGTAGACCAGCGCCAGCGTCAGCCCGGGAATGAGGGCCGCGGCGAACAGGCTGCCCACGGACTCGCCGAGGATATCGGCGAGCAGGATCAGCACCAGGCTCGGCGGCAGTATCTGGCCCAGGGTACCGGAGGCGCAGATGGTGCCGCAGGCGACGCCGCGGCCGTAGCCGCGGCGCATGAGCACGGGCAGCGTGAGCAGGCCCACGGTGACCACCGTGGCGCCGACGATGCCCGTCGCCGCCCCCATGAGCACCCCCACCAGCACGATGGCGATGCCCATGCCGCCGCGCAGCCCGCCCATGGCGTGGCCGAGAGTCTCCAGCAGCTCGTCGGCAATGCGGGATTTCTCCAGCATCACGCCCATGAACACGAACAGCGGGATGGCGAGCAGCGTGTAGTTGGTCACCACCCCGTAGATCCGCGAGGGCAGCAGCCCGAGCAGGCCCGGACCGAACCCGATGTAGCCGAAGACGAGCCCGGAGACGGCCAGCGAGATGCCGACAGGGATGCCGATGAGGATCATCGCCATGAACCCGCCGAGCATCGTCAGCGCGAGGATCTCGGTGCCCGTCATGCGGGTTTCCCATGCCTGGGTGTGGCGGCGGCTGCGGCGTTGCCCGCCTCCGCGCGGGCCGGCAGCAGCCGCTCCAGGGCAAGCAGCAGCGCAGCCATCCCCTGCAGCGCCAGCAGACCGAAGCCGAGCGGAATGAAGGCCTTCAGCAGGAAGCGGTAGGGCAGGCCGCCCGGATCCGGCGAGCCCTGGCCCATCTGGTAGGAGGCGGCCACGTAGGGCATCGAGATCCAGGCCAGATACAGCGCCATGGCGATGGTGAGCACGGCGGTGACGGCATCCACCAGCGCCTGCACCCGTGGGCGCATGTGCTCGTAGAAGACGTCCACCCGCACGTGCTCGCCCTGGTGCAGCGCATAGGACATGCCCAGCAGGGCGATGGGCGAGACCAGGTGCCATTCCAGCTCCTGCAGCCCCACCAGGCCCTCGCTGAAGAAATAACGGGCGAGCACGTTGGCGGTCACCAGCAGCACCAGGGCGAAGGCGCTTGCCTTCGCCAGCCAGCCGGCCCCATCCAGTACCCGCGTGGTCACCCGCAGGGCGTGAGCGATCGGGCGGGACATGGCGTCAGGCCCCGCCGTTGATCAGGCGCTGCACCGGGCCTTCCGAGAGCGCCGCCCAGGAGGCGTGCTTGTCGCGGAAGGCGAAGAAGGCGTCATGCACCCGGCGGGTCTCCGGATCCTCGTTCGCGCCCTCCTCGAGAACGTCCATGGTCACCTCGCGCAGGCGCGAGACCACGGACTCCGGCAGCGTGTCGGCGATCACGCCCTCGTTCTCCACCAGGTCCGTGAGGGCATCGGCGTTGTTGGCCTCGGACCAGGCGTGGCTCTCGATGTTGCAGGCCATGGCGGCGGTCCGCACGATCGCCTGCAGATCCTCCGGCAGACTCTCCCAGGCCTCACGGTTGATGAGCAGCTCGGTGACGTTGTTCGGCTCGTGCCAGCCGGTGGTGTAGTAGTAGCTGGCCGCCTGATGCAGGCCCAGCCGCCGGTCCTGATAGGGGCCGACGAACTCGGCGGCGTCGATCACGCCGCGCTCGAGTGCCGGGAAGATCTCGCCGCCCGGCAGCAGGCGGACGTTGACGCCGAGCGCCGCGTAGACCTTGCCGGCGAGCCCCGGGATGCGCATGTTCAGACCGTCAAAGTCCGCCACCGAGGTGATCGGCTCGCGGAACCAGCCGGTCATCTGCACGCCGGTGTTGCCCATGGGGAAGGCAATCAGCCCGCGCTCGGCGTAGAGCTCGTGCCAGAGCTCCAGGCCGCCGCCGTGGTAGAGCCAGGCGTTCATGCCCTGGAAGTTCATGCCGAAGGGCACGGTGGTGAAGTACTGCGCGGCCGGGATCTGGCCGGCCCAGAAGTAGGCGTTGGCGGCGTTCATCTGCACGGTGCCCGCGGCCACCGCCTCATAGCCCTCCAGCGCCGGGATCAGCTCACCGGCGGCGAAGTGCTGGATGCGTAGGCGGCCGCCGGACATGGCCTCCACCTTGGCGCAGAAGTCCTCGGGACTACCGGGCCCGGAGACGTAGAACGGGGCCTCCGGCGGGTAGGCGTTGGTCATGCGCCAGGTGAAGCGCTGGCTGGACTGGGACTTGGCGACCATCGGCGCGCCGGCGATGACGCTGCCCGTGGCGAGGCCGGCTCCGGCCTTGAGGAAGTCGCGACGCTTGATAGCCATTGGGGGTGTACCTCCGTTGCTGCATCGGGGCACCCCGAACAAGGGGGCACCGCTTCACTCGAGGGCATCGCAAGCGCCATGCCAGGACGACCCGAGGCGCCTACCATTCTTGCTCGATCAGTGAGTTGCGGCCCGCCAGTGCGGCGTGCACGTAAGGTCGCCGAAGCGGTGCAGCTGCACCATCGCGGTGCCTGGGGCAGAGGCCGCCGGCCTACAAACGGTCCCGAAACCCGGCGTCGGGCGCCGATTGTCGGCCAGGACTGCCCGGTGGAAGGCTTCTTGCAAACGCGAAGGGTGGTTTCGCGACGTCCGTAGGCCGGGCACGTTTTCGGGCAGCGCGCCCCGTTTCAGGGCGCGGGAGGGGTGCGATGGAGACCGTGGACCGGGCGATTCTCGAGCTACTGGTGGAGGACAGCCGCCTGTCCTTCGCCGAGATCGGGCGGCGGGTCGGCATCTCGCGGGCCTACGCGCGAGAGCGGATCCAGCAGCTGGTCCGCGACGGCGTCATCGAGAAGTTCACCGCGGTAGTCAATCCGGTAAAGCTCGGCCGCGGGGTCTCGGCGTTTCTGGACGTGCGGGTGCGCCCGAGCCATGTGGAGCACTTCTGCGAGGTGCTCGGCACGGCGCCGGAGGTGGTAAGCCTCTATCTCATGAGCGACATGCAGAGCCTGCATATCCACACGCTGACCGACACCGAGGAGCACCTGGACGCCTTCGTCAGCCGCCACTTCTTCAGCAGCGACGGCGTTGCCAGCGTGGACTGCAAGCTGCTCCTGCGCCGGATCAAGCACCGCCGCGGCGGCCCGCGAGTGTAGCCCGCCGGGTGCGCGGCCCTGCAGGAGCGGCGCCCCTGCCGGAATCCCCGGCAGGAGTAGCTCGTGCAGCGAAGGTGTGCGACATCCCGGCGAACGGAGGCGAACGGGATGTCGCACACGGCCTGCGGCCGTGCACGACCGACGGGAGAATGGGAGCGGCGCCTCGCCGCGAATCGCCGGGTTACGGGCTCGCTGCGGCCCGGGGTTTCCGGCGCTCAGGCGTCGTGGGCGGCGAATCCGGCAGCCACGCCGTCCAGCTCCGGCGCCGGCGGGCGGCGGCTCAGATAGACGGCGCAGACCACCCGCAGCAGCGACGCAAGGTTGCGTACCTCGCCGCGCTCGACCAGCACCTCGTCATACAGTCGCGTGATGAACTGCGGCGCGGTCAGCCCCTCGTCGCTGGCCATCATCTCCAGGATTTCCCAGAACTCGGTCTCGAGCCGGACGCTGGTCACCAGGCCGTGCACGCGCACGGAGCGGGTCACGCTCTCGTAGCGGGCCGGGTCGGTGGACGCATAGATATGGCACACGGGTCGCTCTCCTCCTCGGCCGGCGCCTTATCGTCCCGGCGAACGGGCGCCGCTCCTTGAAAATACCCCAGGGTAGTAACCGTGTACTACCCCGGCCGCGACCGCCGGGCCTAGTCTCGACCCCAAGGCCGCCGCACGAGCGGCCGAACCGGGCAGGCCGCCCCGCGGTGCCAGTGCCCGAACCACAGGAGGAGAGACGCATGTTGGAGACTGCCGTCAGTCGCCGTGACTTCCTGCGCGGCAGCGGCGCCGCGCTAATGGGTGTGCTGGCCTTTGCCGGCGGGCCCATCGCCGCCCTCGCGCCGTCCCGTGCCTGGGCGCTGGAGCTCACGCAGCTCAGCGAGCGCCAGGGCCGGGCGCTGCTCACGCTCACCCGCCATATCTTCCCTCACGACACCATGGAGGACGCCGTCTACGCCTTCGTAGTCCGCGACCTGGATGCGGCAGCGGCCGCGGATGACGCTACCGACGCGCTGATCCGGGACGGCCTTGCACGCCTCGACGACGCCGCCGGCGGTGACTGGCTCGGGCTGGACGGCGACGAGCAGTTCGTCCACGTCCGCGCCATGGCCGGCTCGCCGTTCTTCGAGAAGGTGCGCAGCACCGCCGTGGTCTCGCTCTACGACAACGAGCTCGCGTACGCCCACTTCGGCTACGAAGGGCCCTCGTTCCAGAAGGGCGGCTACCTCATGCGCGGCTTCGACGACCTGACCTGGCTGCCGGACCCGCCGGAGTCGGCCAGCCCGCCGATGGCCTGAGCCGGCCACTGCGACCGCATCGAGAGGAGAGAGACAATGACGACGTTCGCGAAAGACGACGACGGCGTGGTGGTGGTGATCGGCTCCGGCGCCGGCGGCGGCACCCTGGCCAACGAGCTCTGCCAGCAGGGCATCCGCGTGGTTCTCCTGGAGGCAGGCGCGCGGGAGTCCACCGCCACCTTCGTCAACGACGAGTGGGAGGCCTTCAGCCAGCTGTCCTGGCTGGACGGGCGTACCACCTCCGGGAGCTGGCGCATCGCGCGGGACTTCCCCGGGCTGCCCGCCTGGATCTGCAAGACCGTGGGTGGCAGCACCGTGCACTGGGCCGGCGCCAGCCTGCGCCTGCAGGAACATGAGTTCCGGGCCCGCAGCGTCTACGGCGACCTGCCGGCGGCAAACCTGCTGGACTGGCCGGTGACCCTGGCGGAGCTCGAGCCCTGGTACGACCGGGCCGAGGATCGCATGGGCGTGACCCGCACCCACGGCATCCCCGGGTTGCCGGGGAACAACAACTTCAAGGTCATGTACAACGGCGCGCAGCGGCTTGGCTACACCGAGTGCAGCACCGGGCGCATGGCCATCAACAGCCGGCCGCGGGACGGGCGCGCCTCCTGCCTGCAGATTGGCTTCTGCTTCCAGGGCTGCAAGTCAGGGGCCAAGTGGTCGACCCTCTACACCGAGATACCCAAGGCCGAGGCCACGGGCAACCTGGACCTGCGCAGCAACAGCCAGGCGGTGCGCATCGAGCACGACGATCGCGGCCGGGCGAGCGCGGTGATCTACTTCGATGGCGACGGCCGGGAGCAGCGCCAGCGGGCGCGGGCAGTGGCTGTGGCCGGCAACTCCATCGAGACGCCGCGCCTGCTACTGGCCTCGGAGTCCGCCCGCTACCCGGATGGCCTCGCCAACGAGTCCGGCCAGGTGGGCCGCAACTACATGCGTCACCTCACCGGCTCGGTGTATGGCGTATTCGAGGAGCCCGTGCACATGTATCGCGGCACCACCATGGCCGGCATCATCTCCGACGAGGCGAAGCACGACCCGAGCCGAGGCTTCGTCGGCGGCTACGAAATGGAGACGCTGTCCCTCGGCCTGCCGTTCATGGCGGCTTTTCTGGACCCCGGCAGCTGGGGCCGCGGCTTCACCGAGGCGATGGACGCCTACACGCACATGGCCGGCATGTGGATCGTCGGCGAGGACATGCCCCGGGAGACCAACCGCATCACCCTGCACCCGACCCAGAAGGACCAGTACGGCATCCCCGTTCCCAACGTCCACTTCGACGACCACCCGAACGACGTGGCCATGCGCGAGCATGCCTACCGCCAGGGCGAGGCGGTCTACGATGCGGTGGGGGCGAAACGCAACTACCGGGTACCGCCCTACCCCTCGACGCACAACCTCGGCACCTGCCGCATGAGCGAGCGTCCGGAGGACGGGGTCTGCAACGGCTACGGCCAGACCCACGGCATCCGCAACCTGTTCATCTCCGACGGCAGCCAGTTCACCACCGGGGGTGCAGAGAACCCGACGCTGACCATCGTGGCACTGGCGCTGCGCCAGGCCGAGTACATCCGCGGGCAGATGATGGAGCGGGCCATCTGACCCACGCCGCGGCGCCTGCGGGCCTTGAAAACGCCCGCAGGCGCCTCGAAGCCGTTGCCGAGCCAACCACCAGCCACAGGGAGACAGACAGCCGATGGCCTTCAACACCGAAACGGCGCCCGGCGTCCAGGAGCAAGCCCCCGCGGAGACCCGCGGCTTCACGCTCAACCACACCATGCTGCGGATCAAGGACCCGGAGCGCTCGCTGGCGTTCTACACGGGCGTGCTTGGCCTGCGCCTGCTGCGGCGGCTGGACTTCCCGGAGATGAGCTTCTCGCTGTTCTTCCTCTCCCATGCCGCCGACAGCGAGCAGCCGCCGGCGGACGAGGGCGAACGCACTGCGTATACCTTTGCCCGCCCGGGCGTGCTCGAGCTCACCTACAACTGGGGTGACGAGAAAGACCCGGAGGTGAGCTTCCACAGCGGCAACGAGCCGCCCAAGGGCTTCGGCCACATCGGCATCGCCGTGCCGGACCTGGACGCTGCCGCCGCCTGGCTGGAGCAGTGCGGCGTGGACTGGGTGAAGCGCCCGGCCGACGGCAAGATGAACATGATCGCCTTCATCCGCGACCCGGACGGCTACTGGATCGAGATCTTCGAGCCAGCCCGCATGAAGGACGTCGGCAGGGGGTGATTCACGCTCGGGGCGCGGCTCTGTTCCGGATTCTCAACTGCTGATCCTCAACACAACGACACAACGGGCACAACGCTACACAACGAGGCGATGGCGGCACTTGGCGGATGGCGCCACCAGGCTCACCGGGCTGACGGCGGGGCTCGCAAAGACCGTCAACCCAACCGCAAATGTTCGCCAAGCGCGTCGGCAGTCTAGGTCGCGGCATCTGCCGCACCAGGGTTCCTCTCCCCGTGGTGTCCCGTTGTGCTCGTTGTGTCGTTGTGTTTAATCCCCGCCCCGGCTCGGACACCCGGGGGGAGAGGATCAGCTCACAGCGCCCGGCCGGTGCCGATGCGGTCGGCGAGGAAGTCCTGCAGGGCCTCCCAGGAGCGCAGGTCGGCGGTGGGCTGGTAACGGTCGCCGCCGAAGACGGTAAACGCGTGGCGGGCGCCGCCGTAGAGCTCCATGCGGAAGTCCACGCCCTCGGCGTCCAGGCGCCCGACCAGGTCGGTGACGTCCTCCATGGTCACGGCCTGGTCGCGGGTGCCGTGGAGCACGAGGATCGGGGCCGGCACGTCGCCGTAGTCCTGCCCCTCGGGCGTGCCCAGGCCGCCGTGGAAGGTGACGAAGCCGTCCACGTCCATGCCGGCGCGGGCCATCTCCAGCGTTACCGTGCCGCCGAAGCAGTAGCCCATGGCGACCACGCGATCCGGGTCGAAGCCGGACTGCTCCGCCATGGCGTCGAGGCCGGCCTGCACCAGCTCGCGCATGCGCTCGCGGTCCTCGTACAGCGCACCGGTGAGGGCCCGCCGGTGGTCGACGCTCTCGGGGCGGACGCCCTCGCCGAACATGTCCACGGCGAAGGCGGCGTAGCCCTGCTCGGCAAGCATTTCCGCGCGGCGCTTCTCGTAGTCGGTGAGCCCGTCCCAGTCGTGGACGATGAACACCGTCGGCTGGTCGTCGCCGAGGGCGGTGTTGCGGGCGTGGTAGCCCTCGAAGCGCTCGCCATCCACTTCGTAGACGACGTTGCCGGAGACGATCTCGGCAGACGCCGCCAGCGGCATCGCGAGGCCCGCGGCACAGAGGGATGCGAATACGGTGTTCTTGTTCATCTCGGCCTCCTCGAATAATGCCTGTCGGCCGCGCCGGGGTAGCGCGCCCTTCAGGTTAGGTCGACCGACGGCGACGCGCGGCGGTTCCGCGGCGGCTGCGGGGATTCGACGCCAGGGCGCGCCTGCCACGGGCCCGGCGGCGTCGGCCTATGCCGTCGTGAGCCGCCGGCTGACGGCGGCGGAGCCGCGCATTAGGCGTGGGAGCGGTCTCCGACCGCGACAGCGTGCGCGGCCCGGTACGGCGCCATGCGCCGTTTCGCGGTCGGAGACCGCTCAGACTGGCGTCTCGGTCCGCCTATCTCACCGATTCGCGGCTCCGGGCGCGAATCGGTGAGATAGGCGGGCTAGCGGATGTCGGTAATGCCCAGGGTCCCCGCTCAGCCGTTCAGATGCGCCAGAACGGCGTCCGTGAACTCGCGGGTGCTGGCGCTGCCGCCGAGGTCGCCGGTGAGCACCCGGCCCTCGCCCGTGACCGCCTCGATGGCGCCCATGAGGTCGTCCGCGGCCTGCTGCTCGCTCAGGTCCTCGAGCATCATCACCACCGTCCAGAGCATGGCGATGGGGTTGGCGATGCCCTTGCCGGCGATGTCGGGCGCCGAGCCGTGGACGGGCTCGAACATGCTCGGCAGCTCGCCGGTGGGGTTGATGTTCGCCGAGGGGGCGACGCCGATGCCGCCGGCGATGGCCGGGCCCAGGTCGGACAGGATGTCGCCGAACAGGTTGCTGCCCACGACCACGTCGAACCAGTCGGGATGGGTGACGAAGTTAGCCGCCAGGATGTCGATGTGGAACTGATCCCAGGTGACGTCCGGATAGCGCCTGCCGACGTCAGCCACGCACTCGTCCCAGAACGGCATGGTGTGCTTGATGCCGTTGGACTTGGTGGCGGAGCTGAGGTGCCTGGCGGGGCGCGACTGGGCGAGCCGGAAGGCGAAGTCCAGCACGCGTTCGGAGCCCTTGCGGGTGATCACCGTGGACTGGATGGCCATGCCCTCGGGCAGGCCGTCGTAGAGGCGGCCGCCGATCTCGGAGTACTCGCCCTCGTTGTTCTCGCGCACGACGATGAAGTCGATGTCCTCCGGGCCGCGGTTGCGCAGGGGCGAGGTGAGCCCTCGCAGCAGGCGCACCGGGCGCAGATTGACGCACTGCTGGAACTCCCGGCGCAGGGGGATCAGCAGGCCCCACAGGGAGACGTGGTCCGGCACGCCGGGGTAGCCCACCGCGCCGAGCAGGATCTTGTCGAAGCCGCTCAGCTCGTCGATGGCGCCCTCGGGCATCATCACACCGTGCTTGGCGTAGTACTCGCAGGAGTAGGGGAACTCGGTGAATTCGAAATCGAGCCCGGGCCGGCGGGCCAGGGCCTCGAGGCAGCGGACGCCCTCGGGGGTGACCTCGAGGCCGATGCCGTCGCCGGGGATGAGTGCAATGCGATGGGCCATGTCTGATTGTCCTTCTCGGCGGGCGTGCGCCACCGCCCCGCGCGGGCGGTGGAAATTAAGGGGTGCCGGCGTGCATCCGGCATGCCGGACAACCCCCAAGCCTACCGCGGTGGCTGCCGATGAGAAAGCATGGCCGAGGCGGGTACGGAATCCGGCGGAAAGCCGGCCACTCAGCCGGGCAGCGGCTCGAGCCGCCCGTGGCGGAGGGTGAGGTAGCGGTCGGCCGCCGGCAGCGCCTCGCGGCCGTGGCCGAGCAGCAGTGTCGTGCGGCCGGCGAGCCAGCGCTCCAGCGTCGCGGCGACGTGTCGCGCCGAGGCTGCATCAAGGCCGCTCAAGGGCTCGTCCAGCACCACCAGGACCGGATCACGCAGCAACAGGCGGCCGAGCGCCAGCCGCCGTGCCTGACCGCCGGAGAGCTGTAGCCCCGCCTCGCCGATCCAGGTGTCGATCCCCTCGGGCAGCCCGTCCACGAAGCCGGCGAGGTCCACGGCCTCCAGCAGCTGCCACAGGCGCGCCACAGACGCCTCGGGGTCCGCCAGGCGCAGGTTGTCGGCGACGCTGCCGGCGAACAGATCCGTGTGCTGGGTGAGGTAGCCGACGGCCGGGTACAGCGCGTCCGGGTCCAGCCGGCGCAGATCGATACCGCCGAGGCCCACGCTGCCGGCGCTGGGATCGAGCTGGCGACACGCGAGCTGGGCCAGGGTGGACTTGCCACTGCCCGAGACCCCGAGGACGGCGACCGCCTCGCCGGCGGCCACTTCCAGGCTGACCCCCGCCAGCACCCGCGCCCCGGCGCCCCGCTCCACCGTGACGTCCGCCAGCGTGAGCGCCCCGCCAGCCGGTACCGGCAGCGGTGATGCCGGCGCCGGCACGGCGGGTGGACGCTCCGCCTCGGCATCGAGCCGCCGGGCCGCCGCCCGCGCCCGGGCTAGATGCAGCCCCGAGCCGGGCAGCACGCCCAGCGGCTCCAGCAGCCCGAGCACCGCCAGCGGCATCATCACCGCCACCGCACCGGAGACGGTACCGGCGGCGTATAGCGAGAGCGCCGCCAGCAGCACGAGCACCGCGGCAAGCTGCACGCCGCCGTGCAGCAGGGCCTCGCCCCGGGCGATGCCGCGGGCAAGTGCCGTGTCCTCGCCCCGATAGGCGGCATCGAGGGCGTCCAGCCCTGCGCGATGGTGCCCGGCACTGCGGAAGGCCAGCAGCTCGCCGAGCCCGCGCAGATGGTCGACGATGCCGGCCCGAAGCCGCGCGCCGCTGGCGGCGAGCTGCTCGGTGAGCCGGCGGCCGAGCCGCCAGGCGCCCAGGAGCAGGACGGCACCGAAGGTCCCGAGGGCCGCGACGGTGGCCAGCGCCGTGCCGCCGTCGCCGATGGCGAGCAGGGCCGTGGTGAGGGCGAGCGCGAGTGCGGCCACCAGCGGCGGCGCCAGGCCCCGCAGGTAGAGGCCGTCGAGGCGATCGATGTCGCTGGTCAGGCGAGTGAGCAGCTCGCCGCCGCGCAGGCGCCCGAGCGTGGCCGGATCCAGCCGCGCCAGCCGGGCGAAGGTCCGCGCGCGCAGCAGCGCCAGCAGGCGCAGCACGGCGTCGTGGTTCTGCAGCCGCTCCAGGTAGCGGGCCACCGTCCGACCGACGGCGAAGGCGCGGATGCCGCCGCCGGGGACATAGATCTCGAGGCTCGCCGCGATGCCGGCGGCGAGCAGCGCGCCGGTGACCGCCGTTGCCGTGATGAACCAGCCGGACAGCGCCAGCAGGCCGATCCCGGCCCCGGCGGTGGCGAACATCAGCAGCGCCCCCAGGGCGAGGCGGCCGCGCTGGCGGCGCAGTAGGCGCAGATAGGGCAGCAGCTCACGCATGATCGGCCGGCTCCAGCGCGCCTTCGCGGATGCGCCAGTGGCGGTCCGCCGCGGCGATCACGGTGGCGTCGTGGCTCGCGATCACCAGCGCCCGGCCCTCGTCGGCAAGACGCTGCAGCCCGGAGAGGACCACGGCCTCCGTGTCCGCGTCCAGGGCCGCCGTGGGCTCGTCGAGCAGCAGCAGCGGCGCCGGCGAGACCAGCGCTCTGGCCAGCGCGACGCGCTGCGCCTCGCCGCCGGAGAGCCCGGCGCCGCGCTCCCCGATCACGGCGTCGAGGCCGTCCGGCAGCCGCGCGGCGAACTCGCTGACACCGGCGAGATCGGCGGCACGGGCGATGGCGGCCTCATCGGCGTCAGGAGCGCCCAGGCGGATGTTCTCGCGCAGGCTCGCCTCGGCGAGGAAGGGGGGGGCACCCAGCCAGCCCACCGGCGCCTCCGGGCGCCCGTGGCGAACCGTGCCGGCGGATGGTGGCAGCAGCCCCGCCAGGGCCAGCAGCAGCGAGGTCTTCCCGCTGCCCGACGGCCCGCTCACCACCAGACGCTCCCCGGCCGGGACCTGCAGCCGCCGGACCCGCAGGATGGCACCCCGGCCGGGGCGTTCCAGCACGAGGTCTTCCGCCTCCAGCACCCAGCGTCTGGCCACCTCTGGCGCCCGCGGCGGCGGCTCGGGTGTGGCCTCCAGCGCCATCAGCGCCTCGACGGCGCCGAGCGCCGCCGCGCGGTCGTGGTAGTGCTGGGCCAGGGCTCGCAGCGGCTGGAAGAATTCCGGGGCGAGCAGCAGCACGAACAGCCCGCTGAACAGCGTCACCTCCGGCGCCGGCCCGAACTCGATGTAGCCGAGCAGGGCGAAGCCGACGTAGATGGCCACCACGGCGATGGCCACCGAGGCGAAGAACTCCAGTACCGCGGAGGACAGGAAGGCCACCCGCAGCACCCGCATGCTGCGCTCGCGGTAGGCGTCGGAGGCGGCGTGCACCTCGGCGGCGGCGTCGCCGGCGCGGCCAAGCAGGCGCAGGGTGGCGAGTCCCCGCAGCCGGTCCAGGAAGTGCCCGGAGAGCCGCGCCAGGCTCTCGAACTGGTCGCGGTTGAGGCGCTCGGCGCCAAGTCCCACCAGCGCCATGAACAGGGGAATGAGCGGCGCGGAGAGCAGCAGGAAGAGTGCCGCCAGCCAGTCCTGGCTGAACGCCGCCGCCAGAATCGCCAGCGGCACCACCACTGCCACGGTCATCTGCGGGCGGTAGCGGGAGAAGTAGCCGTCGAGCGCGTCCACCTGCTCGGTGAGACGGCTCGCCAGGGCGCCTTCGGAGTCCGCGGCAACGCCGGTAGGCCCGAGGGCGAGCACGCGGTCCAGCAGCCGGCCCCGCACCCGCTCGCGCACGCGGCTGCCGGCGGCCGTGGCCGCCTGGGCACGCAACACCTGGCAGGCCGGACGGGCGAGCACCACCAGCAGCAGCGCGGCGATGCTTGTGGCTTCACCCCAGAGCGGGCGCTCCAGGCGGACCACGGCGTGCACCAGCCAGGCGATGAGCCCGGCCTGGGCGACGATCAGCAGGCCCTCGGCGACACCGGCGGCGGCGGCCAGCCGGAGCTCGCCGCGCACCGCTGCCCCCTCCCGTGCCAGCCAGTCCTGGGGCCGGTCCCCGGCCACCTACGCGCGGTCGGCCCGCATGGCCCGCCGGTTCACGGCGGCGGGCGCGCAGCCGGCGCCCGGATCCGCACTGCACCCGGTATCGGTGCCCGACCCGGCAGCCGGCGAGCGACGCGGGCTAGTGGTAGCCGGCATCGGCGCGCACCTTGCCGCGGAACACCCAGTACGTCCAGGCGGTGTAGGCCAGCACGATGGGGATGACGAACAGCACGCCGAGCAGCAGGAACAGCTGCGACTCCGGCGCCGAGGCCGCATCCCGCAGGGTGAAGGTGGGCGGAATGACGTAGGGCCACTTGCTCGCCAGCAGGCCCAGGTAGGTGAACACGAAGATGCCCATGGTCGCGACGAAGGGCAGGCCCTCGTCTCGGCGCCTGACCGCACGGTACAGCGTCCAGGCGCAGAGCAGCGCACCCGCGGGCAGCAGCCAGATCAGGTAGAGGTGACCGAACCAGCGCTCCCGCACGAACTCGTCCACCAGCGGTGTCCAGATGCTGACCAGCGCGAACACGCCGAGTAGCCCGGCCAGCAGCGGCAGGCTGACGCGATAGGCCCAGTCCTGCACGCCGCCCTCGGTCTTCATGATCAGCCAGGTGCTGCCGAGCAGCGCATAGCCGATCACCAGCCCGATGCCGGTGAAGATCGTGAATGGTGTCAGCCAGTCGAAGGCGCCGCCGGCGTAGGCCGTGCCTTCCACCTCGAAGCCCTGGATATAGGCACCCACCACGGCGCCCTGGGCGAAGGCGGCAAGCGTCGAGCCGCCGGCGAAGGCAATGCTCCAGTAGTGCTTCGAGGTGCGCGCCTTGAATCGGAACTCGAACGCCACGCCCCGGAAGATCAGCCCCGCGAGCAGCAGGAACACGCCCAGATAGAGTGCTGGCAGCAGAATCGAGTACACCAGCGGAAAGGCGCCGAGCAGGCCGGCGCCACCGAGCACCAGCCAGGTCTCGTTGCCATCCCACACGGGGGCGACGGAGTTCATCATGATATCCCGGGAATGCTCGTCCGGGGCGAAGGGGTAGAGGATCCCGACGCCCAGGTCGAAGCCGTCCATCAGGACGTACATCATCACGCCGAAGGCGATGATGACCGCCCAGATCATGGTCGTGTCGATCAGAGCCATGGCGCTTACCTCGTGGCCGGTGCGGTGATGGAGGGATCGTCCCAGGACACGTCCGCGCCGGAGAGCGGGCGCATCGGCCGGCCGACGCCGTGCTCGGGATGGTCCGGCGCCTCCATGCCATTGGTCACGACGCGATAGAAGTAGTAGGCCCCGGAGCCGTAAACCACCGCGTAGACCAGCATGTAGCCAATGAGCGTGGTGAGGGCCATCCAGCCGCTGAGCGACGGCGTCACGCCCTCGCTGAAGCTCATCAGGCCGTAGACCAGCCAGGGCGCCCGCCCGCTCTCGGTGGTCACCCAGCCGGCGAGCACCGCGATGAAGGGCGCGGCGATCATCCACGGCAGCAGGCGATGAAAGCGGCCGGGCTCGTACAGCCGCCCGCGCAGGCGCAGCACGAAGCCCCAGACGGCGAAGGCGATCATCAGCAGCCCCAGGCCCACCATGATCCGGAACGACCAGAACACGATCGCCACCGGCGGCTGCTCGGCCCGCGGCACCTCGCTCACCCCCGGGATCACGCCGTTGAAGTCATGGGTGAGGATGTAGCTGGCCAGCCCCGGGATCCCGATCTCGAAGTGGTTGGTCTGCGCGGCCTGGTCCGGGATCGCGAACAGGAGCAGCGGCGCGCCGGCGTGACGCTCCCAGCTGCCCTCCATGGCGGCGATCTTGGTGGGCTGGTGCTCGAGCGTGTTGAGGCCGTGGAAATCGCCCACGACGGCCTGCGCCGGGGCGAGGACAAGCAGCAGCCACAGACACATGGACAGCGCCTTGCGGTTGGCCTCGATGGCGTGGCCGCGGAGCAGGAACCAGGCGCTCACGCCGGCCACCACGAAGCCGCCGGTGAGGAAGGAGGCGAGCGCCATGTGCGCGAAACGGTAGGGGAATGACGGGTTGAAGATGGCCGCCGCCCAGTCGGTCACGTGGAACACGCCCTCGCGCAGCTCCACGCCGGCGGGCGTGTGCAGCCAGCTGTTCGCCGCCAGGATCCAGAACGAGGAGATGAACGTCCCCACCGCGACCATGATCGCCGCGAACAGGTGCGTGCCCTTGGGCACCTTGTCCCGGCCGAACAGCAGCACGCCGAGGAAGGCCGCCTCGAGGAAGAAGGCGGTCACCACCTCGTAGCTCAGCACCGGGCCGAGGAAGTTGGCCGAGGCCTGGGAAAAGTTGCTCCAGTTGGTGCCGAACTGGAACGACATGACGATGCCGGAGACCACGCCCATGCCGAAGGCGACGGCGAATACCTTGGTCCAGAATTTCGAGAGCATCTCCCAGGCCGGATTGCCGGTGCGGAAATGCAGGCCCTCGAGCAAGGCGATGTAGGCCGCCAGCCCGATGGTGAAAACCGGAAAGATGGCGTGGAACGAAACCACGAACGCGAACTGGATTCGCGAAAGCAGGATCGGATCGAGCTCCATGGCGGTTGCCCCTGTGGTTTCCGAGATTCGTCACTAGCGCCGGGCTGTCTCGCTCCGAGCAGACGGGGCGCCCGGCGCCAGCCCGCCCGCGCCGCGGCTGGCAGCGGGCGTTGCCGCCACCAGCCGCGGTCAGTGCGTGCGTTGTACGCCGAGCCCCGCGGCGATGCGGGCCAGGCCCGGCTCGTGACGGAGCTCGATGAGGCCGCGCTCGAGGCGCACCAGCGACTGGCGCTCGAACTCCTTGAGCAGCCGGCTTACCACTTCCCGCGCGGTGCCCAGCTCCACTGCGAGATCCTGGTGAGTCACCGTGAGCAGCCCCTGTCGCTGGCGGCTGATCAGCCGCTCGGCGAGGCGCTGGTCGACGCGACGGAAGGCCACCTCCTCGATCACCAGCATTAGCGCCTGCAGGCGCTCACCGTAGCTTTCGAGCACGGCATGCCGAAAGGCCGGCGCGTCGTCCATTAGCCGCTCGGCGAGCTCCGCGGGCAGCACCAGGACCACGCTGCCCTCTTCGGCATAGGCCTCCGCGCGATAGGCACCGCGGCTGAGCAGGCAGGACACCGAGAGCGTGCAGAGCTGGCCGGGGCCGATTCGGTAGAGCACGATCTCGTTGCCGGAGACACCGGTCATCTGCACCCGGATCTCCCCCTCCACCACCAGCGGCAGACCTTCGCAGCGCTGCCCGGGAGCGAAGACCCGGGTGCCGGCCGGCAGCGTCAGCCGACGGCTTGCCGCCAGCACTTCCGCGCGGCCGGCGGGGTCGAGCCCCGCGAGCGCCGGATGCGTGGCGCGCTCTGCACTGTGCTGCTGCGTCTCGGTGCTCATGTTACCGCCATGTTAGCGCGAGCCCGCGAGGGACTCTGTGACTTGGTCACTGACACCCTCCGGGGTATCGGCGCCCACTGATGTTGTCATCCCAACCGAGGTGTTCTCCCATGTTCCAGCGCAACGTCGGCACTCTCGACCGCGCCCTGCGAGCCGTCGCCGGGCTTGCCCTGATCGCCGCCGCCCTGGCCGTCGACGGCATGGTCTGGGGCTGGATCGGCCTTATTCCGCTCGCCACCGCCGTCGTCGGTTACTGCCCGGCCTACCGGCTCATCGGCCTGAGCAGCTGCCGGCAGCGGCCGACCACCCGCAACGCTCAAGGATAGCCCACATGAGACCCTTGCAGATCCTGTTCCTCGCCGCGCTGCTGGTGGTGCTCGCCGCGCCCGCAGCGGCGCAGTCGGAGCGATCACTGCTCACCATCGTCACCAGCGGCGAGGCCGAGACCCAGGCCATGGCGCTCATCCTCACCCGTCAGGCCCGGGCGGCCGGCAGCGACGTGCGCGTACTGCTCTGCGACGCCGCCGGCGACCTCGCACTGCGCGGTGCCACCGACACGAGTCCCGTCATCCAGCCGGCGGGCATGAGCCCGGCGGCCATGCTGCGCGGTTTGCTGCAAGCGGGCGTCACTGTCGAGGTGTGCGCCATCTACCTGCCGAACCGTAGCGCCGACGAAGACGACCTGGCCGAGGGCGTGCGCGTCGCCCGCCCCGATGCCATTGGCGCCCTGGTGGCCGATCCGGCCGTTCGCCTGTTCACGTTCTAGCAGACCTCGAGGGCCGTCCAGATGTGCACTATGAGACAGTTCGCAGCGCAGCGGGTTCTGCCCCGCGCGCTGCTCGGCCTTGCCTTGCTTCTGCCCGTCGCGGCGGCTGCGGCGAGCCCCGCGGTGGTCGACGCCGAGTGGCTGCGACAGCACCACGACCGCGTCGCCGTCGTGGAGACCTCCCGCTCCGTGGATGCCTTTGCGGACACCGGGCATATCCCGGGCGCGGCGTTCGTCGCCATGGGCGAGTTCCTGGCGGAGCGCGAGGGGCGCCACGGGCGCATCCGCTACCTGCTGCCGGAGGCGGAGGCCTTCCAGGCCACTGTCCGCGGGCTTGGCGTCGACGCCGGGGAGACGGTGGTCATCGCCCCTGCCGGGCACACGGTCTATGGCGACGCGACCGTGGCGGCGCGGCTGTACTGGCAGCTCCGCTACTACGGCCATGACGACGTCGCCGTACTCGACGGCGGAGTGGCTGCCTGGCGTGCGACCGGCGGCGCCGTGACCGACACCCTCGCGGACACCGCCGCCGGCGACTTCACGGCGAGGGCGCCGCGCTCGGAGCTACTCGCCACCAGCGCCGAAGTCGAGGGCATCGTCGCCGGCGAGGTCAACGCACGGCTGCTGGACAATCGGCCACTGGAGCCATTTGCGGGACTGGCCGGCCAGGACTACGTCCGTGGCCTGGGCCATCTGCCGGGGGCCGAGCCGCTGCCGTTCACGCTGTTCGTCACCGAGCGCGAGGGTATCGTCCACTGGCGCTCCCGCGAGGAGGTGAGGCGGCTGGTACAGGCTCTGGTTGGGGCCTCACCGGGGCCGATGGTGACCTACTGCAACTCGGGGCATGTGTCTGCCCTCGCCTGGTTCGCGCTGAGCGAGATCGGTGAACTGCCGCAGGTGCGTCTCTACGACGGCTCTCTCCACGAGTGGACCCTGGATGGGGATCGCGAGCTGGTAATCGGCCGGTAGCGAGCGCCGGCGTGGCCTGCCGTGGGCTGGCGCCGCCCTGGCGACGCCCACCCGCGGCAGGCCGTTCACACCTCCGAGCCGAGGGCGTGGGCGCGTGCCAGCGTCGCCTCCGGTTCCCGCAGGCCGCGGGGCGGGCCACCCGCCTCCGGCCAGCCCTGGACGTGCTCGAGCACGAGCCGGGTGAGCAGCTCCAGGTGGTCCTCGCGGTCGTTCAGGGCCTTGATGTAACGGAGCTCCCCGCCGCCGGCCTCCTCGAAGATCTCGGCGTTTTCGCCGCCGATCTCCTCGATGGTCTCCAGACAGTCCGCCGAAAAGCCCGGGCAGACGACGTCCAGGGTCTTCAGGCCGGACTTGCCGAGGGCCTCGACGGTCTCGTCGGTATAGGGCTGCAGCCACACCTCGTTGCCGAACCGGGACTGGAAGGTGACCTGCCAGGCATCGTCCGCGAGCTCCAGGCGCTCGGCCACGAGACGGGCGGTCTTGCGGCACTGACAGTGGTACGGATCGCCATCCAGTAGGTAGCGCCTCGGCGTGCCGTGGAAGGAGAACAGCAGCTTCTCCCCGCGCCCGTGCTCTGCCCAGTGCTCGCGGATGCTCGCGGCAAGGGCGTCGATGTAATCGGCGTCGTCGTGGTACTGGCCGATGAAGCGCAGCTCCGGCACCCAGCGCCAGCGCTTGAGCTCGTCGGCCACCGCGTCGAAGGTGGAGCCGGTAGTGGCGCCGGAATACTGCGGGTAGAGCGGCAGCACCACGATGCGCTCGGCGCCGGCGTCGCGGAGCTTGCGCAGCCCCTCGGCCATGGACGGATTGCCGTAGCGCATGGCGAGCTCCACGGCCACCGGCCCCTGCAGGCGCTCGCGCAGGCGGCTGGCGATGCCCTCGGTCTGCGCCCGGGCGGTGGTGAGCAGCGGCGAGCCCTCGTCGGTCCACACCGTGGCGTAGGCCGCGGCGGACTTCTTCGGCCGCGTCCGCAGGATGATCCCGTGCAGAATCACCCACCACAGCGCTCGATTGATCTCGATCACCCGGGGGTCGCCCAGGAACTCCGCCAGATACCGGCGCAGCGCCGCCTTCGTGGGGGCGTCCGGCGTGCCCAGGTTGGTCACCAGTACGCCCAGGCGGGGCCGGTCGTCGTGGCGAAAGCCGGGCTTGTTGCTGTACAGGGGCTTGGGCATGGCGTCGTTCCTGCTGACTCCGTGGCATAGATTGGCCCGGGGGCGACCATAGAGGCCCATGGGCGGGCGCGCAAATCAATCGGTATGAGTGTGGCGATAGAGCCGATGGATCAGACGCCGCCGCCGGCCGCGGCGGACTTTCCTCGGTAGAGATCGGCATCGGCGCGCTGCAGCCAGTGTTCGACGCGCTCGCCCGGCAGACGTTCGGCTACCCCGATGGATACGCCGATGCGCTCGCCTATACGGAAGTCCGCGGCCGCGACGGCCTCGGCAAGGCGCTGCGCGAGCTGTCGCGCACCGTCCAGGGGCGTCTCCGGAAGCAGCACGAGGAGCTCGTCTCCGCCCACACGGTAGGCGCTGTCGGAAGCGCGCAGGTGCTCCCTCAGCAGGCCACCCAGCCGTACCAGGACCTCGTCCCCGGCGGCGTGGCCATGCCGGTCGTTGAGCAGCTTGAACCGGTCCAGATCGATCATGAGCACGCTGGCGACCCCCTCCCCCTCGGCCACCCGGTCGAGGGCCGGGCGCAGGGCCCGCCGGTTGCCGAGGCCGGTGAGCTCGTCGCGGTGGGCGAGCCCGTCCAGCTGCTGCCAGCTCTCCTCCAGGGCGCGCCAGATGAACAGCACGAACACGAACAGCAGCAGCGTGGTCTTGAGGAAGGTGAACGTCTCGGCGCCACCGGCCCACAGGCTGACGTTCCAGGTGCCGGCGGCGATCAGCGCCAGATTGGTGAGGCCGCCGACGGTGAGCCCCATGAGCGTGAAGTTGAGCGCCAGGAAGGGGAATATCCAGTAGCTCGGGCCGTGGGGCAGGTGCGCCGCGGAGACCGCGATCACGCCATTGATGGCAAGCATCGCGGGCACGGTGTAGCGCGGTGGCGGCAGATGCCCGCTGATCCGGTACCAGATCAGCAGGAAAGCCGCCGGCAGGAGTGCGACGGCACCGGCCAGCGCGGCAGTCCGGCCGCCGGTGGCGAGGCTGATGACGATGAAGGGCAGCAGGGCCAGCGCCCAGACACCGAGCACGGCCGCGCGGGTGCGCTCGGGCAGCAGCAGGGCGTGGCGGGCGGCGTTGGTGTCGCTCGGCATCGGCGTTGGCGGGTTGCCCTGGAGAGGATCGGTCAGTCGCGGCGGAGCCGCATCATGCCACGGCGACGGCCTGGCCGTCCGGCTCAGGCGAGCTCCCCGGCGACACAGACGCGGTTGCGGCCGGCGGCCTTGGCGGCGTAGAGCGCCTCGTCGGCCGCCTGGATCAGGCGCTCCTCGCTGTCGCCATGCTGCGGCGCCATGGCAATGCCGAGAGAGAGGGTGAAGTCACCCAGCGCTTCGCCCTGGTGGACGACCGCTGCCTCGGCCACGCACCGGCGCAGCTCCTCGGCCCTCTGCCGCGCATGCTCGAGGTCGGCCCCGGGGAGCACGACGGCGAACTCCTCGCCGCCGAAGCGGCAGCAGATGTCCTCGCCACGGAAATTCTCCCCGAGCAGCCCGGCGAGGTGGCGCAGCACGGCATCGCCGGCGTCGTGGCCATGATCGTCGTTGAGCTGCTTGAAGTGGTCTAGGTCGAACAGCAGCAGCGCCACCGACTGCTCCGCGCGGGCGCTGCGGCGCAGCTCCCGTGGCAGGGCCTCCGCCAGCATGCGCCGGTTGTAGAGGCCCGTGAGCGGATCGCGCAGGGACTGCTCCTGCAGCCGGTGGCGCAGCTCCAGGTTGGCCAGGGCGAGCGCCACGTGCTCGGCCATGGTGGCGGCTAGCTGGTGCTCGGCGTCCGTCCAGTCCAGCGTCCCTTCGTGTTCGGGCTCGTCGTTGCGCAGATGCAGCACGCCGAGGGTTTCGCCCTGGGCGACCAGCGGGATGCAGATGTAGGGCGCCGGGTGTGCCGGGTCCACGTGGCCGCAGCTCAGCTCGCCCTCGTCGCCGGCGCCGGTGTGGGTCTTGCCCCGGCGCAGGGCCCAGCACTCGCGGGCGGCGAACGCTGACGCGCCGAGGCGTTCGGCATGCCGCCCCCAGCTGCGGAGCCGGAGCACGTCCTGGTCCTCGGTGAGCATGAGCAGCGCCCCGCTGTCGTCCGGAAACAGCTCGCGGGCGGTCTGGGCCACCACCCGGTAGGCCTCTTCGCGGTCGTCCGCGGCCTGCAGCAGCTCGCCCATGCGGGTGAGCAGGTTGCTCTCACGGGTGCGCAGGGCCACCAGCCGATCCACCCGCTCGCGCAGCTCCGCCTGGGTACGCTGCTGCTTCTGCACGGTGGCCTGCAGCCGATCCGCCATGCGGTTGAAGGCGGTCGCCATGGCGGAGATGTCGCGATCCCCGCGCACGGTCATGCGCCGGTCGAGCTCGCCGTCGGCAATGCGCTGGGCGCTGTCGGTGAGATCGCGCACGCTGCGCGAGAGGCCGAGCAGCAGCAGCGCACCAACACCGGCGGTAATGCACACCGCAGCCGCAAGCCACACCCAGGCTACGGTCTCCATGCGGTGGAAGCCGCTCTGGCTGGCGGCGAGCTGGTCCTGCAGGCGCTGCTCGGCGGCCTCCAGCAGCTCGCGCAGGGTCTCCCGGAAGGCGCTGACCAGGCCGGTGCCCTCGCGGGTGCTGACGATGGCGGCGAAATCCTGCCCGCCGCGCCGGGCCTCGATCAGCTCGCTTGCGACGGAGCGCTGCCAGCGATCGAACAGCTCCCGCGCCAGCGCGGTGCGCCGGCGCTGCTCGGGGCGGTCGGCGACCTGCCGTGCCAGCGTCTCGATGGTCCGCGAAAACCGGAAGACGGCGATGTCGTAGGGATCCAGGAGATCCTCGTCGCCGGTGATGAGGTAGCCGCGGAGGCTGGTCTCGGCATCGATCAGCAGCCGCTCCACCAGCCGGGCGGTGCTGATGATGTCCTGGGTTTCGGTGACCTGCTCGTTGGTGGTCAACGTGGTGCGCAGGCCGAGGGTGACGTAGATCGCCAGTGCGCCGATGGCGAGCACCGGCAGCAGGTAGACCAGAGCGACCCGGGTCGGCAGCGAGAGTTTGCCGCGCATGTTGACTGTCTGCCGTGGCCTGGCCCGGATAACAGGCTATGTCCCGCCCCCGGCCGGCCGGTCGGGGCGGAACAGCGTCCCGCAGAAGGCCGGCGGGGTAAGCGCCGCCTGGTGCATCGCGGCACTGTAATAGCGCAGCTCCGGCAGGGTAACCGTGCGGTAGGCCTCGGGTTCGAGACCGAGCAGGCCGAGCGTCGCGCTCCACCAGCCGGACGGATAGCTCGGCACCGGAAAGTGCAGGGTCGCCCGGGCCGCGAAGCCGGCCTCGGCCAGCGCGCCGTGCAGGGGGCGGATGACGCTCTCGGCGTGCAGCAGGGGGGATTCGCTCTGCTGCACCAGCACGCCGGGCGATCGCAGCACCCGGCGGACGTCGCTCAGGAACGGCGCCCCGAACAGGCCAGCGGCGTGGCCCACCGGGTCGGTGCTGTCGATGATCACCACGTCGAAGGAGGCCGCTGGCGCCTGGCGCAGGTAGGCGACGCCGTCCTCGAAGCGCAGCGTGACCCGCGGGTCGTCATTGCCGGCGGTGAGCTCGGGGAAGAAGCGCTCCGCCGCCCGGGTGACGGCCTCGTCGATGTCCACCTGCACGGCGCGGGTGACGCTCTCATGGCGCAGCACCTCGCGCAGGGTGCCGCAGTCGCCGCCGCCGATCACGAGCACGTCCCGCGGTGCCGGGTGGGTGGCCAGGGCCGGATGCGCCATCATCTCGTGGTAGAGGAAGTTGTCCCGCCCCGTGAGCATGACGCAGCCGTCGATCACCAGCAGCCGGCCCCAGTGGGCGGTTTCGTACACCTCGATGTACTGCCAGGGGGTGCGCTCCTCGTGGAGCTTCGAGGTCACCCGCAGCGAGAAGGCGACGCCTTCGCTCGCGAGCGGCTCCGAGAACCAGTCGGTATCCAGGGTCACGATGCGGGAGGCCTCCTTGGGGCAATACACCGGCGCGGCGCCTGTCGGCCACGGCTGGCGACGTTTCGTGCTCCGACGCCCGGTTTCGAGTTTCGGGTTTCGGGTTTAATGTTGGCGCCCCCGGCAGCGTGCGGGTGGCGCCGGCGCCGATCCGGAGCCTTGAACCCGCAACCTTAAACCCGAAACGTCGGACCCGAAACGTTGAACCCGTAACCCTCGGCCCCTCGGAATCCCAGCGCCATGGAAGATCTCCCCGCCGTCGCCTACAACCTCGCCCAGTGGAGCGGTGGCTATTTCCGGGCCGATGACCGGGGCCGGCTGCTGGCGGTCCCCGACCGGGGGGCCGGCGGGCCCGCCGTCGTGCTCGAGGAGGTGGTGGCGGAGGCCCGCGCCGCCGGGCTCGCGCTGCCCCTGCTGGTGCGCTTCGCGGACATTCTCCAGGACCGGGTGCGGCATCTGTGCGCGGCCTTCGACGCGGCCTGTGCGGCCGAGGATTTCCAGGGCGGCTACACCGCCGTCTACCCGATCAAGGTCAACCAGCAGCGCCGGGTGGTGGAGGCCATCCTTGCCGGGGCGCCCGGGCGCGTCGGTCTCGAGGCCGGCAGCAAGCCGGAGCTCATGGCCGTGCTCGCGGCGGCGCCGCCGGGGAGCCGGGTCATCTGCAACGGCTACAAGGACCGCGAATACGTGCGCCTGGCCCTGCGGGCGCGCCAGCTGGGGCTGGACGCCCGGCTGGTGGTGGAAAAGCGCTCCGAGCTCGCGGTGATCATCGACGAGGCGGCGCGGCTCGGTCTGCGGCCGAACCTCGGGCTGCGCGTGCGCCTCGCCTCCCTCGGCGAGGGCAAATGGCAGAACACCGGGGGAGAGAAGTCGAAGTTCGGGCTCTCCGCCACGGATGCCCTGGCGGTGGTGGAGCGCCTGCGCGCCGCGGGGCTGCTCGAGTGCCTCGACCTGCTGCATTTTCACCTCGGCTCGCAGATCGCCAACATCGCCGACATCCAGCGCGGCATGCGCGAGGCGATCCGCTACTACGTGGAGCTGCACCGCCTGGGCGCGCCGGTAACGGTGGTCGACGTCGGCGGCGGGCTCGGCGTCGACTACGAGGGCACCCGCTCGCGTAGCCACTGCTCGATGAACTACTCCCTGGAGGAGTACGCGCACAACGTCGTGCATACGGTGCGCGAGATCTGCAGCGAGCATGACCTGCCGCAGCCGCACCTGGTCACGGAGGCCGGCCGCGCCATGACCGCGCACCACGCGGTGCTGGTGACCGACGTCATCGACGTCGAGTCCGTGGCCGATGGCCCGCCGCCGACGGAGCCGCCGGGCGAGGAGGCTCCCCTAGTGCTGCGCGACCTCTGGCGGGGCTATGCCTCGGCCGCGGAGCGCTCGCCGCTGGAGGTCTGCCATGACGCCGCGCACTGGCTCGCCGAGGCCCGCAGTCAGTACCAGCACGGCGTGCTCGGGCTTGCCGGGCGAGCGGAGGCGGAGCGGCTTTACCACGCCACCTGCCTTGCCGTGCGCCGGCGCCTGGACCCGCGCATTCGGGCGCACCGTGAGCTGCTGGACGAGCTCGACGAGAAGCTCGCCGACAAGGTGTTCGTGAATCTTTCCCTGTTCCAGTCCATGCCCGATATCTGGGCCATCGACCAGATCTTCCCGATTCTGCCCCTGCACCGGCTGGACGAGCCGCCGCAACGCCGGGCGGTGCTACAGGACCTCACCTGCGACTCCGACGGCGCCATTCACCAGTACGTCGCCCGCGACGGCGTCGAGACCACACTGCCGCTGCCCGGCCCCGGCGCGCCGCTTCTGCTCGGGGCGTTTCTGGTCGGGGCGTACCAGGAGATCCTCGGCGACATGCACAACCTCTTCGGCGACACGGACTCGGTGAACGTCTCGCTGACCGCTGACGGCTGGCGGCTGGATGACCCCCACAATGGCGACAGCATCGAGTCGGTGCTGGCGCACGTGCGCTTTGGCGAACGCGAGCTGCTGCAGGCCTATCGCCGGCGCGTGGCGGCCTCCGGCCTGCCCGCGGCGGCGCGTACGGAGTGCCTGCGCGAGCTCGAGGCGGGGCTGCAGGGCTCGACCTATCTGCGAACGGAGGAAGGGGAATGAGCGCAGGTGTTATCGGCCTCGGCGTCATGGGTCAGGGCATGGCCCGCAATCTCGCCCGCGAGGGCCGCCTGGCCGCGGTCTGGAACCGCACTCGCGAGCGAGCCGAGACGCTCGCGGGCGAGCTCGGAGTGCCCGTGGCGGAGGATCCGGCCGCCCTCGCCGCCGCCTGCGAGACGGTGATCATCTGCGTCTCTGCCGATGCCGACGTGCTGGAGGTGGTGGACGCCCTGCTGCCGGGCCTGCAGCCGGGGCAGGTCGTGGTCGACTGCTCCACGGTGGGTGTCGATACGGTGGCCGAGGCGGCCCGATGCACGGTCGAGCGCGGCGCGAGCTTCCTGGACGCTCCCGTGACCGGAGGCCGCGAAGGCGCGGAGGCCGGGACGCTGATGGTCATGGTGGGGGGCGAGGCAGGGGCGCTGGAGCAGGCCCGCCCGGACCTCGCGCCCTTCGCCGCCGAGATTGCGCATATGGGGCCGACTGGCTACGGCCAGCGGGCGAAGGCCGTGAACCAGATCCTCGCCGCGGGCGTCATTCAGGCCATCAGCGAGGCGCTGGCGTTTGCCGATGCCAGCGGCCTCGAGCGCGAGCGGCTGCTGCCGGTGCTGGCCGGCGGCGCCGCTGGCAGCCGCCTGCTCGAGCGCCGCGGCGAGCGCATGCTCGCCGGCGACTTCGAGCCCGGCTTCCGCATGGCCCTGCACGACAAGGACCTGGCCCTGTGCCAGCGCCTGCTTACCGAGCTGAACGTCAATCTGCCGCTGGTGGAGATGACCCGCAAGCACTACGCCCTGCTCATGGCCCGCGGCCACGGCGACGAGGACATCTCCGCGCTCTACCGGCTGAAGCGGGAGCAGTTCGAGGGGGGGAACCGGCGCGGCCTCTAGCGGCCGAGTTCAAAGTTCCAAGTTCAAAGTCCAAAGACCGCGAATTCCAGCGCTGCGTCATCGAAAAGCGTAGGGCGGTTCGGCGGCGGTCTTTGAACTTTGAACTTCGAACTTTGAACTTCGAACTATCCTGCTCCGGGCCGGAGGTTAACCTCCGGCCCGGAGCAGGATCGCCTCAACCTCATTCTCCGCCAGCCGCTCCCGCACCCGGTTGATCTCCTCGCGGTCGCTGTAGGGGCCGATGCGGACTCGGTGCCAGGTTTCGCCGCCGGGGAGCTCGACCTCCTGGATTCTTGCCTCGACCCCGAGCAGGGCGAGGGTGGCCTTGAGGCGGTCGGCGTCGTCGAAGTTGCGGAAGGAGCCCGCCTGCAGCAGGTAGCGTTCGCCGGAGCCATCGGCGTTGCCCGTTGCCGGCTCCGGAGGCGCCGAGGCCGGCGTGTCGTCGGTTCGGGCGGTGCGCTCGGGGGCCTGGGGCACCTCCACCTCCTGCTCCGGCAGCAGCTTGTAGAACTCGAAGCGCGGGCCGTCGTCGTCGCCGCTGGTATCGCCGCTCGCGGCGCGGTCGGCAGCGCCCCCGCCGGCGCCGTCCTCCGGCGGGGCGAGGAGCTCGCCGATCGGGTCGCGGGCCTCATCGGCCGGCCGGCTGCCCTCCAGGTGCACCAGAAAGGCGATGAACAGACCCACCGCCAGGCCGGACAGTCCCCACACCCAGCCCGGCAGCGCGCCGCCGCTACCGCCGCGGCCCTTGCTGGCCTGGCCGCTACTGCGCTTGCGGCTCGCCACGGTTACATGCTCTCCGGTGCGGAGACGCCGAGGATGCCGAGGCCGCTTCGGATCACCTGCCGGGTGGCGAGGATCAGGTTGAGCCGCGCGTCGCGCAGGCCGGCGTCGTCCACCAGGAACGTGTGGGCGTTGTAGTAGGTGTGGAAGGCGGCGGCGAGCTCGCGTAGGTACTGGGCCACCTGGTGGGGCTCGTGGGCGAGCGCCGCGGCCTCGATCACCTCCGGATAGCGCCCGAGCAGGCCGAGCAGCTGCTGCTCGTGGTCCTCGGTGAGCCGGGTCGCGGCGGCGGCACCGTTGTCCGGGTCGTGGTTGAGGCCCCGCTCGGCGAGCTGGCCCAGAACGCTGCAGATCCGGGCGTGGGCGTACTGGACGTAGTACACCGGGTTGTCGTTGGACTGCGACTTGGCGAGGTCGAGGTCGAAGTCCAGGTGCTGTTCCGGACGGCGCATGGCGTAGAAGAATCGCGCGGCGTCGTTGCCTACCTCGTCGCGCAGCTCCCGCAGGGTCACGAACTCGCCGGAGCGGGTGGACATCTGCAGCCGCTCGCCGCCGCGGTAGAGGATGGCGAACTGCACCAGCCGGAAGCTGAGCCGGTCAGGGGCGAGGCCAAAGGCCTCGAGGCTCGCCCGCACCCGCGCCATGTAGCCGTGGTGGTCGGCGCCGAAGACGTCCACGGCGCTGTCGAAGCCGCGGGCGAACTTGTCCAGGTGGTAGGCGATGTCCGAGGCGAAGTAGGTGATCTGGCCGTCGGCCCGGCGCACGACGCGGTCCTTTTCGTCGCCGTAGCGGCTGGAGCGGAACCACAGGGCGCCATCGGCCTCGTAGACCTCGCCGCGGGCCTGGAGCTGCTCCAGGGCGCGGCCGACGGCGCCGGATTCCACCAGCTCGCGCTCGGAGAACCAGCGGTCGTAGTGGACGCCGAATTCCGCCAGGTCGGCGCGAATGTCGCCGAGGATCGCGTTGACCGCGGCCTGCAGCACGTCCCGATAGCCGGCTTCTCCAAGGCGCTCCCGGGCGGCGCGCACGAGGGCATCGATGTGGCGCTCCTTGTCGCCGCCCTGGGCGGCATCGGGGGGCAGCTCCGCCGTCAGCGCCGCCCCGTCAAGCCGGTAGCGCTCGCCGACGCGCTCCGCGAGGGTGGCGGCGATGTCGCGGATGTAGTCGCCGCGGTAGCCGTTGTCCGGGAAGCGCACCGCCTCGCCGAAGTGCTCCAGGTAGCGCAGCAGCACACTCACCGCGAGGATGTCCATCTGCCGGCCGGCATCGTTGACGTAGTACTCGCGCTGGACGCGGAAGCCCGCCGCCTCGAGCAGGCTCGCCAGCGCCGCGCCGAAGGCGGCACCGCGGCCGTGGCCCACATGCAGGGGCCCCGTGGGGTTGGCGGAGACGAACTCCAGCAGCACGCTCTGGCCGCGGCCGGCGTTGCAGCGGCCGAAGGCCTCGCCCTGGCGGCGGATGTCCTCGAGCACCGCGGTGCCCGCGTCGGCGGTCAGGAAGAAGTTGATGAATCCCGGGCCGGCCACCTCGACCCGCGCCACGTACCGGTGCGCCGGCAGCGCCGCCACCAGCGCCTCGGCGATCTGCCGTGGTGCCCGCCGCGCCGGCCGTGCCAGCTGCATGGCCAGATTGCTCGCATAGTCGCCGTGCTCGCTGCCGCGCCCGCGCTCGATCTGGATCTCGGGCTGGACGTCGTCAGGCAGCCCGCCCTCGGCCCTCACGGCCTCGAGCGCCTGCCGCAGCAGTTCGGCAAGTTGTTGTTTCATGGGCCTGAGCGGGTTCGGTGGCGAAAGGGGCGCCTATTATCGCTGCGCGTGCAGCGAGTTCAAAGGCTCGCGTTCCGAGTTCCGAGTTCAAAGTTCAAAGTTCAAAGTTCAAAGCTCAAAGGCCGAAGGGGCGCGCCGGAATCGTGGCGATGGTGCGTGGGCCGCGGTGGTCGCAGGGGATTCGGTGCGAGGGCGCACCTCCTGCACGCTCTGCTGCCCCCGTGGCGGCTGATCGGAGCCTGGTAGGAGCGGCGCCCCCGCCGCGAATCTCCCTGGGGGCATCTGCACGTTGAACCTTGAACTTGCACCTTTGAACTCGGCCCGGCAGGGCCGCTAGAGCGTCTCGACCGGATCCACGTCGATCGACCAGCGCACGCGCCTGGCCTCCGGCAGTGCCGCCACCCGGGGCAGCCAGACGTCGAGCAGAGCGTGCAGGTCGCGGCGGGCGTCGGCCTGGAGCATGAGCTGGGCGCGGTAGCGGCCGGCGCGGCGCTCCATGGGGGCGGGCAGCGGGCCGAGCAGCTCCACACGGGTGGCGGGTGCGGTGTTGCGGGCGGCATCGAGGAAGGCACGGGGGGCGGCTGCTCCGGGGGCCTCGGCGCGCAGCAGCGCGAGCGAGCGCTCCGGCGGCAGACCGGCCGCCTGGCGCTCGGCCAGCGCGGCCTGCGCGAACGCGGGGTAGCCGTGATGGATGAGCGTCTGCAGCAATGGGTGCTCGGGGTGATGGGTCTGGATCAGCACCTCCCCGGGTCGCTCGGCGCGGCCGGCGCGCCCGGCCACCTGCACGATCAGCTGGGCGAGGCGTTCCGGGGCGCGGAAGTCGGCGCCGAACAGACCCTGGTCGGCATCGATGATGCCCACCAGCGTCACCGCCGGCAGGTGATGGCCCTTGGCGAGCATCTGCGTGCCCAGCAGCAGCCGCGCCTCGCCGCGGCGCACCGCCTCCATGCGGGTCTCGAAGCTGCCGCGGCGGCGGGTGCTGTCGCGATCGATGCGCACCAGGCTGGTCTCCGGAAAGGCGGCCTCGAGGGCCGCCTCGACGCGCTCGGTGCCGAGGCCCAGGGGGCGCAGGTCGACGCTGCCGCATTCCGGGCAGTGCCGTGGCAGCGGCTGCTCGCGGTCGCAATGGTGGCAGTGCAGGCGGGCCCGGCCGCGGTGATAGGTGTAGCGGGCGTCGCAGCGCTCGCACTCCGCCATCCAGCCGCATTCGTGGCAGAGCAGGGTCGGCGCATAGCCGCGCCGGTTCAGGAACAGCAGGACCTGGCCGTCGTGGTCCAGATGCTCCCGCACCCGCTGCAGCAGCGGCTGCGACAGGCCCTCCTGCATCGGCCGCCCGCGCACGTCCAGCAGCCCGAACCGGGGCGGGCGCGCGCC
Source organism: Spiribacter halobius (assembly GCF_020883455.1). NCBI lineage: Bacteria > Pseudomonadati > Pseudomonadota > Gammaproteobacteria > Chromatiales > Ectothiorhodospiraceae > Sediminicurvatus > Sediminicurvatus halobius. Next base: position 261,560 of record NZ_CP086615.1, read on the forward strand.
GCCGGCCCGCTCGCCGAGGTGCAGATGCCGGTAGCGGCCCCGGCCGGCGTTGGCAAGGCTCTCCAGCGACGGTGTGGCGGAGCCGAGCACCACCGGCAGGTCGAGCCGCTGGGCGCGAATCACGGCGAGGTCCCGCGCCGAATAGCGGAAGCCGTCCTGCTGCTTGAGCGAGGCGTCATGCTCCTCGTCGACGACGATGAGTCCCGGGCGCGCCAGCGGCGTGAATACCGCCGAGCGCGTGCCGATAATCACGTCCGCGACCCCCTCCCGCGCAGCGAGCCAGGCGTCCAGGCGCTCGCCGTCGGCGAGGCCGGAATGGAGGACGGCGAGCCGGCCTCGCAGGCGCCGCCGGAAGCGGGTGAGGAGCTGCGGCGTGAGCCCGATCTCGGGGACGATAACCAGCGCCTGCCGGCCGGCAGCGAGGCAGCGGGCGATGGCATCGAGGTAGACCTCGGTCTTGCCGCTGCCGGTGACGCCGTCGAGCAGCAGGGCGGTGAAGCCTGTTGCGGCGGCAAGGGCCGCCGCCGCGTCGGCCTGCTCCCGGTTGAGCGCCGGAGCGGGGTCTTCGCTGTCGCCCTCGATCAGGCCGTAGTCCCGGCGCTGCACGACCTCGGCCCAGCCGCGGCTGGCCAGGCGCTCCAGCGCGCCGCGGGCGTCGCCGCCCATGCCGGGGAGCTGCGCGGGCCGGAGCACCCCCGCAGCCTGGAGCTCGGCCAGCAGCAGCGCCTGGCGGGGAGCGCGGGCGCGCAGCGCCGTCACGTTGGCGGCGGCGCCGGCCTCGGTGAGCCGCCAGTAGCGTTCCTCGCCGGGCGTGGCCGGCGCGCCCTGGCGCAGCCGGCGGGGCAGCGCGGTGGCAATGCAGTCGCCGAGGGGATGGTGGTAGTACTGGGCGCCCCAGCGGAGCAGGGCGAGCAGCTCGGTATCCAGCAGGGGCGTCTCGTCGAGGACGGTCTCCACCGCGCGCAGCCTGTCGGGCGGCAGCTCGCTCTCCCCGGCATGCCCGGTGACCACGCCCACCACCCGGCGCCGCCCGAGCGGCACCTGCACCCGGGCGCCCACCGGCGGGGGGAACGCCGGTGCCCGGTAGTCCAGCGGACCGGCCAGCGGCCCAGGCACCGCGACCTTGACGACGGCGACGCTCATCGGCGCGGCGTGCCGGTCATCACCCGGGCGGGGCGCTGGCGGCTGTAGCCCGGGCTAGTATCCGCCCCATGACCATGACCATGACCACGACCGTGACCGCGCCCGCCTGCCGTTGGCCCCATCTGCTGGACCCCATTGCCGGCATGCTGCCGCCGCCTCCGGGGGCGGTGGACGAGTTCCGGCTCATCCGCGCGCTGCAGGCGCGCGGCGATCTGGCGGAGTTCCCGGCGGAGGGGCTTGCCACGCCGCTTGCGCTCTATCGCACCCACTTCGTCCTGTTTCACTGCCTGCATCACCTTGATGCTGCCCTGGGCGAGCGCGGTGAGGCGCTCGAGATCCACTGTCTGAGGATACGGCGCCTGGCGCGCCCCGCCGAGGGTCGCCAGCGCCCGGGCTTCGTGGACCCCATGCGCAGCTTCTACCTCGACGGCCGCAATCTCGATGATGTGGACACGGCGCAGGTCGAGCGCCTGCTCGGTGACTTCTGGCGCCGTTTTGCCCGGCGCGACGGGCGCGCCGAGGCCCTCGCCGAGCTCGGGCTGGAGGACCCGGTGACCGACGCCGAGATCCGTCAGGTCTACCGGCGCCTGATGATGCGCCATCACCCGGACCGGGGCGGCGATACCGCCACGGTGCAGCGGCTCAACGATGCCGTCGCCCGGCTGCTCTAGGGAAGCGCTGATCAATTCCCGCGGGCCTCTGCGCTCCAGAGCGGCGGCCTGGCAAGGCGGCGTTCGCAGTGAATGGCCGTAGCCCTTTACAAGAACGCCAACGCAGTCCAGGGCGCCGCTCTGGAGCGCCCTTCGGGGCCGCAGGTCGCGCGCGCAGCCGGCGTTGCGCTGCTTGACTGTACCCCCGGTACAGCGCTGCGCAGCGCGCCTTGTCTGCGCACGCGACCTGCGGCCAGAGGCCCGCGGGAATTGATCAGCGCTTCCCTAGCCCGCGAATCGGTGCGATGAGCGGGCTATTGCCGCTACACTCGCGGCCATGAGCGACACCGATGATCTCGACGCCGCGGCGGCACGCCTGTGGCAGTTCGCCGTCGCCCTCTACGAGATGGAAGGGGTCAAGGCGGCCTGCCTCAGCATCCAGGCCCGTTACGGGATCAGCATCAGCCTGCTGCTGGGGGCGGTCTGGGCCGGTGGCGCCGGCTACGGCCGGCTCGGGGCCACGGACCTGGAGACGGCGATCCGGCGCGGCGTGGAATGGCATCGCGAGATCATCGAGCCCATGCGCAGCCTGCGCCGGCGGCTGCGGCAGGCGCCGCCGAAGGGGCTCGAGAAGACCACCGAGCGTCTGCGCCGCGCGGTGCTGGACCAGGAGCTCGAGGCCGAGCGCATCCAGCAGCGGCTGTTCCTGGAGGATTTCCCGGCCGGCTGCACGGCGGCGCCGGAGCCGGAGCGCTGGCGCGACGCCGCCGCCAACGCCGCGCTCTATACCCGCAAGAGCTGCCCGCGCCCCGAGCGCGAGGCGCTGGACGCGCTGGTGCTGATCCTGCAGACGGCCTTCCCGGACGTCTCAGCCGGTGCCCTGGCCGGCGAGGCCGAGGCGGTGTGGCAGGTGCGCTAGCCCGCCATCTCCACGCCCTCGCTTCGCGAATCGGGGAGAAATGCGGGCTAACGGATCTGGATGCCGCCTCCCGGCACGCCGCCGCCTCCGCCGCCGGGCATGCCCCCGCCGCCGTAGCCGCCCTGGCCACCCAGCTGGTCGGGCGTCATGATCCGTGAGGCCTGCTCGCGCTGCATCTCCTTGAGCTCCTCCATGGTGCGCTCCAGCGACTCCGCAGCCGCCGCCGGGAACTGCGCCATGGCCTCCTCGAGGTTGCTTGCCTCCAGCTCGAAGTTGAGGGGCAGCGCGCCCACGGGGGTCATGACCTGGGTCTGGCCGAGGTAGAGCACCTCACGGCTGCTGTCGTCGCTGCCATCCCGGGTGACCGGCGTCAGGCGCTGAATGGTGCCGATGCGCCGGTCGGTAAAGACTTCCTCGCGATAGAGGCCGTCCGGATCCATCCGCAGCTGCTCAAGGGCCTGCTGCTGCTCGTCGGAAGCGCTCATGGGCTGCTCCTGTGCGATGTCTGCTGACTGTGGCGCCACATGGTATCAGAGCGTCGCGTGCCCGCCTCGATATGCGGCTTCATCGGGCGCTGCTGGTCAACACAACGACACCGCGGACACAACGATTCACAACGCGGGAAGAAGACAACCGCGAAGACGCGAAGGACGCGAAGGATTAGGGGTAGGGATGGCGGTGAGCCATGCCGGAAACGCCAGCCCTCGGCGGCGTGCGTGATGTCCCGTGCGAGGTGGCACACAAGAATGCTTTTGCGCCGTCCTTCGCGTACTTCGCGTCTTTGCGGTTATTCCCTGCCCCTTCCCGCGTTGTGAATCGTTGTGTCCGTGGTGTCGTTGTGCTGAATCCGCCGACGCAACAAAGCAAAACGCCCGGCCGCAGTAGCAGCCGGGCGTTCCGGGGGCCGGGCGAGGTTAAGGTCAGAGGTTCTTGACCGCCTGGACCATGCCCGCGGCCACTTTCTGGCCGTCACCGAAGACCATGCGGGTGTTGTCCGCGAAGAACAGCTTGTTCTCCACGCCGGAGAAGCCGGCGCCGCGGCCGCGCTTGATCACCAGCACGTTCTCGGCGTCCTTCACCTTGAGGATCGGCATGCCGTAGATCGGGCTGTCCGGCTCCTCCTCGGCGGCCGGGTTCACCACGTCGTTGGCGCCGATGACCACGGCAACGTCGGTGGTGGCGAACTCCTCGTTGATATCTTCCATGTCGAAGATCATGTCGTAGGGCACGCCCGCCTCCGCCAGCAGCACGTTCATGTGGCCCGGCATGCGGCCGGCCACGGGGTGGATGGCGAACTTCACCTCCACGCCCTTGTCCTGCAGCAGCTCCACCAGCTCCCAGATCTTGTGCTGGGCCTGGGCCACCGCCATGCCATAGCCGGGTACGATCACCACGCGCTCGGCATAGGCGAGCATATAGCCGGCGTCCTCGGGGGAGACGTCCTTCATCTCGCCCTCGGGCCCTTCGGCGCTGCTTTGCGGGGCCGCGCCGAAGCCGGAGAACAGCACGTTGGCGAGGGAGCGGTTCATGGCCTTGGCCATGAGCTGCGTAAGCAGCGTACCCGCCGCGCCCACGACGGTGCCGGCAATGATCATCGCCGGGTTGCCGAGTACGTAGCCCTCGAAGCCGACGGCGAGGCCGGTGAGGGCGTTGAACAGCGAGATCACCACCGGCATGTCGGCGCCACCGATGGGCACCGCCATGAACACGCCGAACAGCAGCCCGAAGGCGAAGAACGCGACCACCACGGCCAGGCTGTCGGTGAAGTAGGTCATGACGCCGAACAGCACGGCCAGTGCGAACACGGCGACGTTCACGAACTGCTGGCCAGGCACCAGGCGGTTGCGCTGCATGCGGCCGTCGAGCTTGGCCCAGGCCACCAGCGACCCGGAGAAGGCGACGGTGCCGATCAGCGCGCCGAGGATGCCGAGAATCGCGACATCGCCGCCGAGCGCGGTGGCGATGCTGGCGGGCTCCGCGCCCTCGGCGAGCAGCGCCGCCTCGGCGGCGGCCAGGCTGAGCCCCGCGCTCTCGGCCAGCGCCTGCGCCTGAGTCTGCAGGTCCTCCGGCAGGGTGCGCAGTGCGCGCAGCATCTCCACCGCGGCGATGGCCGCGGCCGCGCCGCCACCCATGCCGTTGTAGAGCGCCACCATCTGCGGCATGCCGGTCATCGCCACGCGCCGGCCGGACCACCAGGCGAGGACGCCGGAGACGGCAATGGCGATGATGATCAGCGTGTAGTTGGTGACGCCATGCACCGCGGGATGGACGAAGGTCACCAGCGTCGCCAGGACCATGCCCACGCCGGCCCAAACGATGCCCCGGCGCGCCGTCTTCGGCGAGCTCATGGCCTTCAGGCCGAGGATGAACAGGACTGCGGCGAGCAGATAGCTCGTCTGGACGATGAAGTTCATTCCTGCGCCCCCTTCTTCTTCTCGTCCTTGCTCTTGAACATCTCGAGCATGCGCTCGGTGACCACGTAGCCGCCGACCGCGTTGCCGGCGGCGAGCACCACCGCGATGAACCCGACCACCTGCTCGGCAGCCGTCTCGGCGTGGCCGAGGACCACCATGGCGCCGACCACCACGATGCCGTGGACGAAGTTGGAGCCGGACATCAGCGGCGTGTGCAGGATCACCGGCACACGGCTGATCACCTCGAAGCCGGTGAAGGCCGCGAGCATGAAGATGTACAGGGCCACGAAGCCTTCGATAGCCATCACTTGCCTCCTTCCAGACGCTCGCGGGTGGGGGCGTGGCGGACCTCGCCGTCGTGGGTCAGGCAGCTGTCGGCAAGGACCTGGTCGTCCCAGTCGAGCTGGATCTCGCCGTCCTTCACGATCAGCGCCAGCAGGTTGTAGAGGTTGCGGGCGTACATCTCGCTCGCGTGAGTCGCCGCCATGCTCGGGATGTTCTTCGGCCCGGCGACCACCACCCCCTGATGGGTGATCTCCTTGCCTGCCTGGGTAAGCTCGCAGTTGCCGCCGGTCTCGGCCGCCATGTCGACGATCACCGAGCCGCCGCGCATGCGCTCCACGGTCGCCTTGTCGATGATCTTCGGCGCCGGGCGGCCGGGGATGGCAGCGGTGGTGACCACCGCATCGGCGCTGGCGATGTGGTCGGCGAGCACTTCCTGCTGCTGGCGGCGTTCGTCCTCGGTGAGCTCGCGGGCATAGCCGCCCTCGCCTTCGGCCTTGACGCCGGTCTCGATGAACTTGCCGCCGAGGGACTCCACCTGCTCCTTGGTGGCCGAGCGCACGTCATACGCCTCGACAATGGCGCCAAGGCGTCGGGCCGTGGCGATGGCCTGCAGACCGGCAACGCCGGCGCCAATCACCACGACCTTCGCCGGGCGCACGGTGCCGGCGGCAGTGGTCAGCATCGGGAAGAGCTTGGGGCTCAGCTGTGCGGCAAGCAGCGCGCACTTGTAGCCGGCGATGTTGGCCTGCGAGGACAGAGCGTCGATGGACTGGGCGCGGGTGATCCGCGGCACCAGCTCCATGGCGAAGCTCGTCACCTTGCGCTTGGCGAGGTTGCGGATACGGGAGTCACCCTCATGGGGGGTGAGAAAGCCCAGCAGCAGCGCGCCCTCGGGGAGCTTGCCGGCCTCTTCGACGGTTGGTGGCTGCACCCGGAGGATGATGTCCGCCTTCTCGTAGAGCGCTTCGGCCCCGTCCACGATCGTGGCGCCGGTGTACTCGTCGTCGGCGAAGCCGCTGGCGGCGCCGGCGCCCTTCTGCACCAGGACCTCGACGCCCAGCTTGTCGTACTGCTTGAGGACGCTCGGCACCAGTGCCACCCGGCGCTCGCCGGAGGCCGTTTCCTTCGGCACGGCAACTCGTATGGTCATCAGGTTCTCTCCCGTCTTATTCGTTCAGCGTCGGAGAGCCGGTGGCTGGCAGCGGCAGAGCCGCGCCACCCGGGCATCCAGTATAGGGCAGCCCGTGCGCACCCACGCCTGCGGGGGCCGTCCCCGGGCCGCCGGAACACCCGGCCCGGCGGCGGGGGCGAACCGCGCATTGTACAAGAATGGGACTGGAGCGCATCTAGCCCGCATATCTCACCGGTTCGCGCAGCGAGGGCTCCGCGCTGCCCAACGCGCGGGAGAGCCCGGGCGCGCAGGCGTACGCGACAGTACGTCGAGCACCCGGGCCGAGCGCAACGCAGGACTGTCCGCCATGTCCGCGCCCGCAGCCGTGAATCGGTGGGATATGCGGGCTAGTAGCCGCCGAGCGCCCGCGCGGACCCGGCCGGTTGCGGGTACTGTCAACTCGGCGTAACGCTTGCACCGTACGCTCCGGGTGTGGATTATCGAGAGCGTGACGCCGTTCCCGCGACGGCGTCGCGCGAACAGCGGGGTGAGGCGTGACCACGCTTGATCAGCACATCCTGCGCACCGATGTCTCGGGTATGCCGCTCGAGTGGATCACTTACCAGGACGCGGTGCGGCTCTACTACCTCGATCAGGTGGCGTATACCTGCGGGCGGCTGCTGTACCGCGTGCGCGGTGGCTACAATGCCCTCACCGGCAGGCGCAGCGTGATCGAGGTGAACTCCATCGTCGCCACGGCGGGCGCCGTGCAGGCCACCCTCAAGGGCAACCCTGCCTACATCCCGCCGCTCAACAACGCCACCCTGTTCCGCCGGGACGACCAGATCTGCCTCTACTGCGGCGACTCGCGCCGCGCCAGCGAGCTCTCCCGGGACCACGTGCGCCCCATCAGCCGCGGCGGGCAGGACATCTGGATGAACGTGGTCACCGCCTGCAAGCGCTGCAACAACCACAAGGGCAACCGCACGCCGGAAGAGGCAGGCATGCAGCTGCTGGCGGTGCCGTTCACCCCCACCCACGCCGAGTACGTCTACCTGCAGGGCCGGCGCATCCTGGCGGACCAGATGGCCTTCCTGCGGGCGCACTTCCCCCGCCGCAGCCCCCTGCGGCGCCGCCTCGGCCTCGCCAGCGGCCAGCGTCGGCTGCTCTAGGGCGCGCCCCGGGTTGCTGCTATCGGCGCTCCCGCCCCGCCTCGCACTGCCAGCGCTGATGCCCGCCGCCGCGGGGGTCGGGGTCGGTCAGGTCCCCTGTCAATTCGGCATCGGCCTCCTCGGCTGTCCGCTCAGCTTGCCGCCATTGCGGGTGATCGCCGATGCCGCCTGAGGCCGGGCTGACCGAGGTCGTTGCGGGCGCGCTCGGCGTGTCGACGACGGAGGCCGCGGCCGCGCTGCGCGGGCACGGCGGCACCGGCGTCGTGCACGTGGATGCCCGCGCGGCCTTCCTGAAGTGCCTGCCGCGCGATGAAGGCGAGGCGCTCGCCGCGGAGGCCGACGGCCTCGCGGCCCTGGCCGGCACGCCGGGCCTGCGGGTCCCGGCTGTGCTGGCCTGCGCCGAGGCTGGCGGCCGCGCCTTCCTGCTCACCGAGTACATCGCGCTGCGTCCGGCGCGCGGCGCCGCCAGCGCCGCGCTGGGGGAGGCGGTCGCGGCGCTGCACGCACGCTGCGGCGAGCGCCACGGCTGGCACCGGGACAACTTCATCGGCGCCACGCCGCAGCCGAACACGCCCGATACGCACTGGGCGAGGTTCTATCGGGAGCAGCGCCTGCGGCCGCAGTGGCAGCGGGCCCGGCAGAACGGCGCCGGCGCGGCTCTGCTGCGCGCGGTGGAGCAGGTGATGGAGCGACTGCCGGCGCGGCTCGAAGGTCATCAGCCCGCGCCTTCCCTGCTCCATGGCGATCTCTGGGCCGGCAACGCCGCAGCGGATGCGCAGGGCCGCCCGGTGCTCTACGACCCGGCAGTGCACTACGGCGACCGCGAATGCGATCTGGCCATGGCAGCGCTCTTCGGCGGCTTCGATGCCGATTTCAGCGCCGCCTACGAGGCCGCCTGGCCCCTACCCGAGGGCCACCGGCAGCGCCGTCCCCTCTATCAGCTCTACCACCTGCTTAACCACTTCAACCTCTTCGGCGGTGCCTACGAGGCGAGCGCCCGCCGAGCCGCCGAGGCGTTTCTGGCGGATTGACCCTTCGACAGGGGGGGGGTTAAACACAACGACACAACGGGCACAACGAGGCACAACGAAAAGAGGGGAACGACGCAAAGACGCGAAGGACGCCAAGCGGGACCGCCAAGCAGTTTGTTTTTCAGCTCTTTGCGTACTTTGCGCCTTTGCGGTTTTTCCCTTTCACGTTGTGGACCGTGGTGTCCGTTGTGTCGTTGTGTTTAACCCGGCGCCGGATACAGCAATACGACCCCTCGCAGGCCCACGGTTGCGCGGCCTAATCGCCGCTCTCCAGCTCGTCGAAGAAGTCGCCGTAAGGGTCTTCATCCTGGGGCGGGTTGCCGTCGTAGACCTGCTGTTCCCGGTACTGCAGATAGGCCGACCGGGTGAAGGCGTAGGGGTCAATGGCGGACTCGTCGCGCAGGCGGGCGGCGCGGTCGAGCTGGGCGCGGGTGTTGATGACGTTCACCGCGGTGAAGGCGCCCATGGTCACCGTGTCCAGGGCGACGTAGGTGAGCACGTTGGTGTAGTAGCCCACCGGATAGCGGGTGACGTCGCGGCCGCTGGAGGGCCCGAAAAGGGGCACCACCAGGTAGGGGCGGTTCTCCACCCCCCAGACGCCCAGCGTCTGGCCGAAGTCCTCCTCGCGGGCGGCGATGCCGAGATAACGGTCCGCCGGGTCGAACAGTCCGAGCACCCCCACCGTGGAGTTGACCAGGAATCGCGCCGTGGTGGCCGAGGCGTCGCGGAACTTGCCCTGCAGGAGGTTGTTCAGCACCACCCCGGGGGCGGCGAGGTTGTCGAAGAAATTGCCTACGCTGTCGCGCACGCCCGGCGTGGTGATGCGGGTCCAGCCCCGGGCCGCCGGGGCGAGTGCGTAATCATCCAGGACCTCGTTGAAGCCGTAGACGCCGCGGTTGACGCCCTCCAGCGGATCCGACGGGCCGGTCGAGGGCTCGCCGCCGGTGCTCGCGCAGCCGGTGAGCAGGGCGAGCAGCAGCAGCCATAGCCAGGGCCGGATCGTGCGCACGGCGCTTCCTCCTGCCGGTGAGAACACGGCCCGGTCGGGCCACACGCCGGCGCCAAGCCTAGCAGGCCAGGGCCGCTGGTGGGAGAGACGGTAAACTCCCGCGCCATGCGATCACGACATCAGCCAAGGGACGAGACCGCGCCCGGCTGGCCCTCGGTGCTGCCGGCGCCGCTTGGCGAGCGGCTGGCGACGCTGCTCGGGGCCGAAGGCCGTGCCGCGTGGCTCGCCCAGGCCAGCGCCGCGCCGGTGACGGCCTTTCGCGTCAACACGCTGCTGGCCGATGCCCCGGCGGTCCTGGCGGAGCTGCACGCGGCCGGGCTCGACCCCGCGCCCGTCCCCGGCTGCCCGGGCTGTTTCACCGTGCCGCCCGGCCAGCGGCGCGCACTCACCGAGACGGCGGCGGTCGCCGCGGGTCGGGTCTACATCCAGACGCCCTCCAGCGTGCTGGCGGCGTCGCGGCTCGGGGTGCGGCCCGGGGACGAGGTGCTGGACCTGGCGGCGGCCCCGGGCGGCAAGACCCTGGTGCTGGCCGCGGCGCTGGGCGGTGCGGGGCGGCTGGCCGCCGTCGAGCGCTCGCGCCCGCGCTTCTATCGCCTGAAGCGCAACCTCGCCGCGCACGGTGCGGGCTGGGTACACACCTATCTGAAGGACGGCACGGCGGTGGGGCGCCTCACGCCGGAGCGCTTCGATCGTGTGCTGCTGGATGCCCCGTGCTCCGCCGAGGCGCGCATCCGCTCGGACGAGCCGGCGACCTTCGCCGACTGGGGCCCCCGCCGCCACCGCCGGCTCGCCCGCCTGCAGGGCCGGCTGCTCGCCTCCGGGCTCGCGGCACTCAAGCCCGGCGGCCGCCTGCTCTACGCCACCTGCACCTTCGCCCCCGAGGAGAACGAGGCCGTCCTCGACACCGCCGTTGGCGGCGGCGGCCTGCGCGTCCTGCCCCTCGGGGAGCTCCCCTGCGCGACGCGCCCGGGGCTCACCGAATGGGAGGGTCGCCGCTACCACCCGGACCTCCGGCACGCCGCCCGCATCCTCCCCCAGGGCCCCTGGGAGGGCTTCTTCATCGCCCTGCTGGAGAAGCAAACCCGTATATCCGGGGGCTGATTCCTGCGCCGCTTTCAACACAACGACACCACGGACACAACGAGGCACAACGATAGAGAGGACTGACGCAAAGACGCGAAGGACGCCAAGGCCACCGCTAAGCAGTTTATTTTTCAGCTCTTCGCGTACTTTGCGCCTTTGCGGTTTTTCCCTCTGGCGTTGTGATCCGTTGTGTCCGTGGTGTCGTTGTGTTGAACGCACGCCAGCCCGATCGAAGCCCTACTCAGGCGCCGACTCGAAGGAGTCGTAGAAGAGCCGGGACGGGTCCAGGCCGGCCCTGGCGAAGTCGCGTTTGGCGGCGTTGATCATGGGCGGCGGGCCGCTCATGTAGACGTCGAAGTCGGTGAGGTCCGGGTGCTCGGCGAGCACCTGCTCGTGGACGAAGCCGGTGGCGCCGTCCCAGTCGCCCCCGGGCTTCGGCTCCGAGAGCACCGGCACGTAGCGGATGTGGTCGTTCTCCGCCGCCCACTGCTGCGGCAGCTCGTCCAGGTAGAGATCCTCCCGTGCGCGGGCACCCCGGTAGAGGTGGATGGGGCGTTCGACGCCGATGTGCAGGGCGTGCTCGATGATGCCCTTGACCGGGGCGAAGCCGGTGCCGCCGGCGACCATGATCATTGGCCGGTCGCTATCGTCGCGCAGGTAGAAGTTGCCGAGGGGGCCCTCGAAGCGCAGCAGCGCGCCCTCGCGCATGCCGTCGAAGACGTGCCCCGAGAAGGCACCACCCGGCAGATGGCGCACGTGCAGCTCCAGGCGCTCGTCGTCGTGGGGGGCGTTGGCGAGGGAGAAGCTGCGCCGGCGCCCGCCTCGCAGGAGGATGTCCAGGTACTGGCCGGCGAGGAACGGCAGGCGCGTGCCCGCGGGCAGCCGCAGCCAGAGGCGGCGCACGTCCGGCGCCAGGTCTTCGATGCCGGTGACCCGGGCGGGTAGCTTGCGCGGGATGATGTCCCCGGCCTCGCGTACCTCGCGCACGGCGATCAGCAGATCGCTCTGCGGCCGCGCCTGGCAGAACAGGGCGTCCCCGGCGTCGGCCTCGTCGGCCTCCAGGGCCGGCGGCAGGCCGTCCGGGTAGGCGATCTCGCCTTCCACTACCTGTCCGCGGCAGGTCCCGCAGGTGCCGCCGCGGCAGCTGTAAGGGAGCATCAGCCCGTTGCGCAGGGCGGCGTCGATGACGCTCTCCCCCTCGTTCACCTCGAAGGCGTGGTCACTGCCCTGAATGCGCACCTGATAACCCATTACCCATCGTCTCCTTCCAGTCCGAGCTCCGGCCACAGGACGTCGACGCGGCGCTTGACCGCGTCGTCCATGACGATGGGACGGCCCCATTCGCGCTGGGTTTCACCAGGCCACTTGCTGGTGGCGTCGAAGCCGATCTTGGAGCCGAGCCCGGAGACCGGCGAGGCGAAGTCCAGGTAGTCGATGGGGGTGTTCTCCACCATCACCGTGTCCCGGGCCGGGTCCATGCGGGTGGTCATGGCCCAGATCACGTCCTCCCAGCGCCGGGCGTCGACATCGTCGTCGGTCACGATAATGAACTTGGTGTACATGAACTGGCGCAGGAACGACCACACGCCCATCATCACGCGCTTGGCGTGGCCCGGGTACTGCTTGCGCATGGTCACCACCGCCATGCGGTAGCTGCAGCCCTCCGGCGGCAGGTAGAAGTCCACGATCTCCGGGAACTGCTTCTGCAGGATCGGCACGAACACCTCGTTCAGCGCTACGCCCAGCACCGCCGGCTCGTCCGGGGGGCGGCCGGTGTAGGTGCTGTGGTAGATCGAGTCGTCACGGTGGGTGAGGCGCTCGATGGTGAACACGGGGAACTCGTCCACCTCGTTGTAGTAGCCGGTGTGGTCGCCGAAGGGCCCTTCCGGTGCCGTATCCCCCGGGTGGATATGCCCCTCGAGCACGATCTCCGCCGAGGCGGGCACCTGGAGATCGGAGCCGAGGCAGTTCACGAGCTCCGTGCGCCGGCCGCGCAGCAGCCCCGCGAAGGCGTATTCCGAGAGGGTGTCCGGCACCGGCGTTACCGCGCCGAGCAGGGTTGCGGGGTCGGCGCCGAGAGCCACCGCGACGGGGAATGGCTCCCCTGGCCGGGCGCGCTGCCAGGCCTGGAAATCCAGCGCGCCGCCGCGGTGGGAGAGCCAGCGCATGATCACCCGGTTGCGGCCGATGACCTGCTGGCGGTAGATGCCGAGGTTCTGGCGTCCGCCGTCGGGCCCGCGGGTGACCACCAGCGCCCAGGTGATGAGCGGGCCGGCGTCGCCGGGCCAGCAGGTCTGGATCGGCAGCTCGCCGAGGTCCACCGCCGCACCCTCGCGGACCTGCGCCTGGCAGGGGGCGCGACGGCGCACCTTGGGCGCCATGTCCAGGACCTTGCGGAACACCGGCAGGTTGTTCCAGGCCTCGCGCATGCCCCTGGGCGGCTCCGGTGCCTTGAGGAAGGCGAGCAGGCGGCCGATCTCGCGCAGGGCCTCGGTGTCCTCGGCGCCCATGCCGAGCGCCACCCGCTGCGGGGTACCGAAGAGATTCCCCAGTACCGGCATGCGGTGCTCGCCGGGGCGCTCGAACAGCAGCGCCGGCCCGCCCCGGCGCAGGACGCGGTCGCAGACCTCGGTCATCTCCAGCTTCGGATCGACCCGTGCCGCGATGCGTCGCAGCTCGCCACGGCCCTCGAGCTGCGCCATGAAGTCGCGCAGGTCCCGGTATTCCACCGCATGCTCCCCTGGCTGAACGGACGGCGATTGTAGCCACGCCCCTCTGGCCGCGGCGAGTGCGGTCCGGTTCCCCGGGTTCCATGGATGCAACGCTCGCCCGCCTGTCTCACCGATCCACGCCCGCAGCCGCTGATCGGTGAGCCAGGCGGGCCAGGCATCGTCCGTGACCGGGCTTCGGCGGCGGTCTCCTGATGCCCTGACGCTCCGAGGCGCCGTTGTGCTCGTGACCTGTTCCGCCGGGAGGCGTCGTGCGGTGTTAAGTTGCGGAGTGCGCAAAACTGGGCGGGAAAAGTGTAAAGAATCCGGTACTTGTTTCCGCTTGTCGGCTTAAATGTTTCGTGATGCAAGAAATCGCCTGACATCTGCTATGTAAACGGAAGAGATCGGTAACACGGCGGTGGCCGGCGCCGGAGGGCACCGGGGAGTGATTCCGTGACGGGCATGAGGCTGGCGGTGTTGCAGGGTGCGGGGGACACCGGGCTGGTGGCCGTGGACGCCCTGCGTCCGGAGTGGGATGTTCAGCGCTGTGCCAACCTCAACGAGCTCTCCGCCGCCCTGCATGAGCGCACGCCGCAGGTCGTCCTGTTCCGGGCCGACGAGGCGCTGGTGCCGCTGGAGTCCCTGGAGGGGCTGGTGGCCGGGAGCCCGCTGGTTCAGTGGATCGCGCTGGTGACACCCGAGGAGCTTGAGGACCCACGGGTGCGCCGGCTGGTGGCGCAGACCTGCACCGACTACCAGACACTGCCGCTGGACGCCGTCCGACTGCGCCATACCGTGGGTCACGCGGCGGGCATGGGCCGGCTGCGGGCGCGGGTCATGGAGGGGGTGACCTCACCCTCGGAGCTCGGCCTGGTCGGCGCCAGCCCGGTGATGCTGAAGCTGATGCGCGGGCTGGAGAAGGTGGCCGCCGTGGATGCGCCGGTGCTCGTTCACGGCGAGACGGGCACCGGCAAGGAGCTCGTCGCCCGGGCCATCCATGCCCGCTCGAGCCGCCGCCGCGGCCCCTTCGTCGCGGTGAACTGCGGTGCCCTGCCGCCGACCCTCATCCACTCGGAGCTCTTCGGCCACGAGCGCGGGGCCTTCACTGGCGCGGCCAGCCGGCGGATCGGCCGTATCGAGACCGCCCGCGGCGGTACGGTGTTCCTGGACGAGATCGGCGATCTGTCGGCGGAGCTGCAGTCGCATCTGCTGCGCTTCCTCGAGGAGTCCACCATCGAGCGGCTCGGTAACGGCGATCCCATACGCGTTGACGCGCGGGTCATAGCGGCCACTCACGTGGACCTGGAGGGCGCCGTGGCCGAGGGGCGCTTTCGGGAGGATCTCTACTACCGCCTCAACGTGCTCCGGCTGGACACCCCGCCGCTGCGCGAGCGGGGCGACGACATCGAGCTGCTGGCGCGTTTCTTCTTCCAGCGCTATCGCAGCGAGTCGGCGCCCGGCGTGCGCGGGTTCAGCCGCGAGGCCATCGCTGCGATGCAGCAACATCCCTGGCCGGGAAACGTCCGCGAGCTGCTCAACCGCGTGCGCCGGGCGCTGGTGATGAGCGAGCGTCGCCTGATCGGCGCCGCCGATCTCGGCCTCGATCGCCGGGCCCGACCCCGCCGCCAGGAGACGCTGGAGCGGGCGCGCATCGCCGCCGAGCGCGAGGCGGTGCTTGGCAGCCTGCGCGCCAATCGCAACAACGTCACCCGCGCCGCCCAGCAGCTCGGCGTCTCCCGGGTGACGCTCTACCGGCTTCTGGACAAACATGGGCTGCGCTCCCACGGCGCGGCCGAGGCTCAATAAGCGCCGCGCAGGCGGCGGCCCGGCGACGGAAAGGAGGGGGCATGATCAGGGGGCAGGGAATTGGGGCATGGGCCCTGGCTGCGTCGCTCGCGGCCGGGCTGGCGGGCGCGCAGGAGACGCCGGACGGGCCGGTGGGGCAGGCGCCGCAGGAGGCGGAGCCGGAGCGCCCGGAGGTCGCGGCCATCGCGGACGTCGGCGGCGTCCTCACCCGCGATGGCGCACTGGTCGTAGAGCCGTCGATCCAGCTCAGCAACTCCCAGGTGAACCGGTTCACCTTTCTCGGCGTGGAGATTCTTGAGACCTTCCTCATCGGGGTGCTCGAGGCGGAGGACGTGGACCGCGACGTGATCTCACCGGCGCTGGAGTTCCGCTACGGTGTCACGGACCGCTTCGAGCTGGGGCTCGAGGTGCCCTGGGTTTACCGCGAGGAGCGGCGGGTGGCCCGGATCCCGAACGTGGACACCGGCGAGGGCAGCGCGCCGATCACCCAGGAGCTGGACGGCGACGGCCTGGGCGACGTGTCCGTCTCGGCCCACTGGCAGATCAACCGGGGCGACCGCGACGGCCCGTTCTGGGTGGCCAATCTGCGCTACAAGAGCACCACCGGCGAGGGCCCCTTCGACATCGACTACGACGACGCCGCCATCGAGCAGGAGCTTGCTACCGGCTCGGGCTTCGAGGCCGTGGAGCCGAGCATCACGGTGCTCGGCACCAGCGACCCGCTGGTGCTCTATGCCAACCTCGGCTATCTCTTCAATCTCGAGGACGATGTCAATCGGACGCTGGGCAGTGGTGACCAGGCCCGTCGTATCGGCCGGGTGGACCCGGGCGACGCGGTGCGTACGAGCTTCGGTCTCTCGGTGGCGCTCAACCCGAACAGCTCGCTGAGCTTCGGCTACAAGCACGACTTCATCCGCGAGACGGTCACCGAGATCAACGGCACGGATTTCCGCTCGGAGACGCTGGACGTGGGTGCGCTGCTGATCGGCTACAGCCATTCCCTCGGCCCGCGCCTCGGGGCCGGGGTCAGCCTGGAAATCGGCGCCACCGCAGACGCCCCGGACATCAGCGTGACGTTCCGGTTGCCGTATACGTTCGGGCCGTAATCCGAGGGCGCGCGGTCCGCGGCGTGGTTGAATGCGTCCCGGGCCGTGCCCGGGCGGTTGTGAGGGCGTGTCCCGCGGGACACGGCGTGAATACCTCCCTGTAGCCTCCACTGCGGCATCCCTGCCGCATCGGAGCCCCCAGGGATGGGTTCACGGCGTGTCCCGCGAGTAGGTCGGCAAGCGCGTAGCGCTCGCCGACACACCGGCAGGCGAATCCGCAGGCCGCGCTGAGCGCGGCTGTCGGCGAGCGCTACGCGCTTGTCGACCTACTGTGACAAGGCCCGGCCCAGCGCCCTGGCTCGGACAACGTCCCGGGCCCGGGCGGCGAAGCTGGAGAAGTTGTGAATGCGGAGCTCCAGCTCGACTGCGTGATGGATGCTGCGATTGTCCGCCGTGTTGGTGATGGTCGAGACCACCTGGTGTGGGTTCACGATATGGTCCACGCGGGTCTGGCCGGTGACCGTGCGTCCCGCTGCCACGGGGTTTGCCTCCGTGACCGTCGCCGGGGCGACGCTCCCGCCTGTGGCGACGGCGTTCGGCGTTGCCGAGGCGGCGTCGATGCGGCTCGCGGCCGATTCGCCCGCGCTCTGTGTAGTCACGGTCGGAGCGGTGGTCGCCGATGGTGACGCATCCGTGACCGTGGCGGGCGCCTGCAGTCCGGCCTGCACGAGCCGTTGCGTCATCATCGCCTTGCCTTCGGCCAGACGGGTGATCTGCATCTCCGTCGCGGCGGCGAGGCGCTGATCGATGTAGGTGCGCATGCGCGCCGTCAGGTCCATGCGCAGGCCGGCCACCTCGAGGCCGCCGCGCAGGCCGGCGAGCTCGCCGTCGCTCAGGGCCGTGCGGGGAAAGCTCGCCGCGCTGGCCGTTCCAGCCAGCAGGGCGCCTGCAATGACCAGGGCGGCAAGCCCTGCCGTGGGTCGATATCGCTGACCGTCCATGAACTGCTACCTCCCGAATTCGTTGAGTCCGGGCAGGTCGATGCCGTGCAGCGGCAGCCCGGGGAGCCGGCGACCGGCCGGCAGGGGGGCGTCCGGGCGCACCGCCCAGTCCGCCGGATGATTGAAATGCGCCCGGGCGACGTCGATGCGTCCCCGGGCAGCGAGAAGAATCCCGTTCCAGATGGACTCCATCAGCGCCCTCGGCACCACGGCCAGCCCACCGGCGGGATCTCCCACCAGCACCTCGTCGCCGCGTACGCCCTTGATCACCACGAAGTGCCGGTAGCCGTTGGTGTTCACCAGGGCAATGGCAGGCACACCGATGGCGGCGAGCTGGTCCAGGTCCATGCGGAAGCCGTCCGCCTGGAGTCCGAGGCCGTCCAGATAGCGCTTGAGGTCCAGCATGGAGAAGCCTTCCCGCCGGATCAGCGCCTGGTCGCCGGTGGCGTACATGGCCTCGAAGACGCTGGCCTCGTTGCGGGGGAGCTCGTAGTGATAGCTGAGCAGCGTCGCCACCGCCGCCGAGCCGCAGCTGAAGTCGTACTGCTGGCCCACGACCCGCTGCCAGCGGCGCTCGGTGAGGCTGACGAGCGACGGCGTGCGGGCGAGATCCATGGCCCGCAGGGCCGGTGAGCGGGCATCGCTCGCGTGCGGCACGGACAGCGCCGTCAGCGCCAGGGCGCAAAGCACGATCAGGCCAGACATCCGTGACATGGCGCAGCGCTCCCGCAAGGCCTCAGTGCAGATGCACGCTCATGCTGACGCCCGTGGAGAAGGCGTTGTTGTTCCCCGAATTGAGGACGTTGACGCCCACGCCGGAGAAGTTGGCGAATGCGCCCTCACCCACGGTGATGTCGCCGTTATTCATGGTGCCGACGTTGAAGCTGGCGCCGGTGACGCTGGCGCGCATGTCCTGGCGGCTGGTGACGATGGTGATCTGGTTGTCCGCGCCCCTTGCGGCCTCGAGCTCGGCACTGTCGGCGACGGGCAGGCTGTCCAGCGCCGCCATGGGATCCGCCGCGCCGGCTGCCAGGCTCGCCAGACCGAGGACGGCGGCGACCAGGGTCGGAGAGAGAAGCTTTGCCGTATTCATGACCCGAACCTCGTGAAGAGAGGGGCCGGCGACCCCCCAAGGCGGTCGCCGGCCAACAGGCCTCAGTTGCCGATGTTGACGTTGGAGTGCGCGGCCACCGACACACCGCCCACGCTGGCGTTGTAGAGACCGCTTGACAGGTTCATGGAGTTGATCCCGCCGAAGGTCCCCGAGCCGACGTTCACGCTGAGGGCGCCGGTGGAGAGCATGCCGCCCGAGCCGGCACCCCCTGCGCCGCCGTTGCCGCCGTTGCCGCCGGCACCGCCCTGGTTGTTGCCGGCGAGGCCACCGCTGGCCGCGCCGCCGACCCCACCGTTGCCGCCGTCACCGCCGGCACCGCCCGTGGCCACGTTGTTGCCGTTGCCGGTGGCTCCGCCGTCGGCTCCGTTGCCGCCGGCCGCCGTCTGGCCGCTGGCATCCGCCGCGCCGCCGGCACCGCTGGTACCGCCGTTGCCGCCGGTGCTCGTCTGAGTGCCGCTGGCGTCGGCCGTCTGGTCGGTGTCGTTGTCGTTCTCCTGGCTGTCGCTGGTGTCGTCGAAGTCGTTGCGGTTGCGCTGGGTGGTGGTGTTGGTGTTGTCGGCATCCCCGTAGGCATAGCCGTCGGCATAGCCGCCCTCGGCATCACCCGAGTCCCCTCCCTCGGCATCGCCATAGGCGTCGGCGTAGCCGCCGTCACCGCCGTCGCCGGCGTCACCGTAGCCCTTGGCCTTGGCATCGCCGCCGTCGCCACCGTCGCCGCCATCGCCGGCACCCACGGAGACGCCCAGGGAGGCACCCACGGCGAGGCCGCCGCTGGCACCGTTGCCGCCGTCACCGCCGGCCGCCCCGTTGCCACCCTGGATGTTGATGGCCGCACCGGTGACGTGGGCACGCATCTCCTGGTAGGAGATCACCTCGGTAACCGTGTTGAACGACTCGCTGTAGGCCTCTGCGGTGCCGCCGAAGCCACCCGCGCCACCGGCGCCGCCGGCGCCGCCTGCACCTCCGGCCCCGGCCGTGCCGGCCGTGCCGGTGCCCGTGCCGCCGGCCCCGCCGGTGGCGCTGGCATCACCGGCTGTGGCCGTGCCGGTCTGCCCGGTGGTGTTGGCGTTGCTCTGGCTGACCGCCTCTTCCGGGAATTCGTCGTTGCTGTTGGACTGACTCGTGTAGTTGTCGTTGTAGGCGTCGGCATCCGCGTCGGCATCGGCATAGCCCCCGTTGCCGCCGTCGTTGTTGCTGGCGTTGGCATCGCCGCCGGTCCCGCCATCGCCGCCGTAGCCGCCGTAGCCGCCATCCCCGGCGTGGGTTGTCGCCGTGGCCGAGGAGTTGACGGTGTTGCTCTGGTTGTCACCGAACTTGTTGATCGGGTTGGCCGAGGCCGCCGAGGCGAGCAGGGCCGCCAGCGCCAGCGCCGAGCCGTAGGTTGCGAGAGTCTTTCCGGTACTCATCTCAATGCTCCTTGACGCACGCGGGTGCGGTCTCAGTTGTTACCGATGTTGACGTTGGAGTGCGCCGCCACGGACACACCGCCGACGCTGGCGTTGTAGAGGCCGCTCGAGAGGTTCATCGAGTTGATGCCCCCGAAGGTGCCGCTGCCCACGTTGGCACTGAGCGCGCCGGTGGAGAGCACGCCGCCGGAACCGGCACCGCCGGCACCGCCTGTGCCGCCGTTACCGCCCACGCCGCCGGCGTTGCCGGAAGCGTCACCGCCAGTGCCAGCGCCGGCCACCGCGGCGTTGCCGCCGTTGCCGCCGTTGCCGCCAGTAGCATTGTTGCCGCCGTTGCCGGTGTCGCCGCCATTGCCGCCGTTGCCGCCCACCGCGTTCTGCGCGCTGGCCGTGGCCGCCCCGCCGTCACCACTGGTGCCGCCGGCGCCGCCGGTGCTGTCCTGATCGGCGGTGGCCGTCGCGGTCTGCGTGGTCTCGTTGTCGTTGCTCTGGGTCTCGCTGTTCTCCTCCGGCACGTTGTTGCGGTTCACCTGACGGGTGCTGTTGCTGTTGCTGGCGTAGGCCTCGGCGTCGCCATAGCCGTCATCGCCGTCGGCCTCCCCGGAGTCGCCCCCGTAGGCCATACCCTCGGCGTAGGCGTCATCGCCCTCGCCACCGTCGCCGGCATCGCCCTTGCCCTTGGCATAGGCTTTGCCCCCTTCGCCACCCTCGCCACCGTCGCCAATGGCAACGGAGGCGCCGGCGGAGATGCCCACGGCTGCGCCACCACTGGCGCCGTTGCCGCCGCTGCCGCCGGCGGCGCCATTACCGCCGTTGATGCGGATTGGCGCACCGGTGACGTTGGCGCGCATCTCCTGGTAGGAGATCACCTCGGTCACGCTGTTGAACGACTCACTCCAGGCTGAGGCCGTGCCGCCGGAGCCGCCCGCGCCACCGTTGCCACCGGCGCCGCCGGCACCACCGGCACCTGCCGTTCCGGCCATGCCCGTGCCGGCGCCGCCGTCGCCCGCGGTCGCCGTGCCCACGCCGCCAGCAGCGTCCGCATCCTGCGTGGTGTCATTGGTGTTGCTCTGGCTGGCGGTCTCCTCGTCCGCCAAGTCGTTCTCGTTGTTCTGCCAGGTGTCGTTGTAGTTGCTGGAGTAGGCGTCGCCGTCGGCGTCGGCGTTGCCGCCGTTGCCACCATCGTTGTTGCTGGCGTTGGCGTCGCCGCCGGTGCCGCCATAGCCGCCGTCACCACCCTCGGCGCCATGGCCGGCGTTGGTTTCGGCGTAGGCGTCGGACTCGACGCCGTTGTCCTGCCCACTACCAAACTTGTTGATGGGATTCGCGGATGCCGCTGTCGCGTAGAGTGCAGCCAGCGCGAGGGCCGAGGCGCACGCCACGAC
Source organism: Spiribacter halobius (assembly GCF_020883455.1). Lineage (NCBI taxonomy): Bacteria > Pseudomonadati > Pseudomonadota > Gammaproteobacteria > Chromatiales > Ectothiorhodospiraceae > Sediminicurvatus > Sediminicurvatus halobius. The sequence goes on from NZ_CP086615.1 coordinate 282,846, forward strand.
GGTTTTCCTGGTGCCCATAACTCGTCTCCTTAAGGGTTGCCCTTCGATTTCCCTGCCCCGTCACGCCGCCTCCGGGCGGTCGCGGCAAAGGGGGCCGCTGTGACCCCGGATGGTGGACACATCACCAATGACCCGCCCCCACCCGGCACCGGGAACGCAGCAATGGCTATGCCATGCCCGCGGGTTATTCGTAAGACGCTGATATGGAGAGGAAAATAGCGTCGGGCGGCCAGCTGCGTCCGCCGTATCGGGGTTGGCGACCGTCAGCCCGCTGAAACACCGCCCGGAGAAATACGGCGCCTCGCCCCGCAATCGCGGGCCTGGGCGGCGTGGCGCGGAAGCGTTAAGGCCGGGATACGCGCGGGTGGCGCCGGCTCAGGCGTCGGCGAGCTCGGCGACCACGGGGGCGTGGTCGGATGGGCGCTCCCAGGCCCGGGGGCCCCGGTCCACATAGCTCGCCGTGAGCGCCCCGGTCACGGTGGGGCTGGTCAGGATGAGATCGATGCGCAGGCCGCGGTTGCGCTTGAAGTTGTTCATTCGGTAGTCCCACCAGGAGAAGACGGCTTCGTCCTGGGGAAAGCGGCGGAAGCTGTCGGTCAGTCCCAGCGCCATTAGCGCCTGCAGCGCCTCGCGCTCGGGGGTCGAGCAGAGTACCTGCTCGCGCCAGGCCTCCGGGTCGTGGACGTCCCGGTCCTCGGGGGCGACGTTGAAATCCCCAACCACCACGAGGCGCGGGTGGCGTGCCTGCTCGGCGGCGAGCCAGTCGCGCAGCCGCGCCAGCCAGTCCAGCTTGTAGGCGTACTTGTCGCTGCCCACGGCCTGGCCATTGGGGACGTACAGGTTCACGAAGCGCAGGTCACCGATCGTCGTGGCCAGCACCCGGCGCTGAGGGTCATCGAGGCCGGGGATGTCGGTCACCGGTGCCGACAGCGGCTGGCGTGCGAGCACCGCCACGCCGTTGTAGGTCTTCTGGCCGCTGCACAGTGACTCGTAACCCGCCTCGCGAAGAGCGTCGCGGGGAAAACGCTCGTCCGGGAGCTTGGTCTCCTGCAGGCCGACCACATCCGGCTGCGCCTGCTCCAGCCAATCCAGCACCTGGGGCAGGCGTACGTTGAGGGAGTTGACGTTCCAGGAGGCAAGCTTCACGAGGGGGCTCCGGGTTCAGACCAGCAGGACGACGGCGAACCAGCCGTCGGCATCCGTCCACCAGCGCTCGCAGTCCCAGCCACCGGCGGCTGCCAGCGCGGCGAATCCGTCGCGAGTGTACTTGTGGGAGGTCTCCGTGTGCAGGCTCTCACCGGCCTCGAAGCGGAACCGCTCTCCGGCCACGGTGACCGTCTGCGGCCGCTCGGCGATCAGGTGCATCTCGACGCGCGGCGGGTCGTCGGCATAGCGCGCCTCGTGCCGAAACGCCTCGGGATCGAAGTCGCCGCCGAGCTCGCGGTTGATGCGCCGCAGCAGGTTGCGGTTGAACTCCGCCGTCACCCCGGCGGCGTCATCGTAGGCCGGGATGAGGACCGAGGCGGGCTTGTCCAGGTCGAGCCCGAGCACGAGGCAGCCGTCCGCGCCTAGCAGGCGCCGGCAGCGAGCGAGCAGCGCGCCGGCCGCTTCGTCGTCGAGGTTGCCGAGGGTGGAGCCGGGGAAGAAGCCGGCCCGCCGGCGGTGCGCCGGCAGCCCATCCGGTAGCCCGAAGTCGGCGGTGAAGTCGGCCACCACCGGTTGCACGGTGAGCTCGGGAAACGCGCCCTGCAGCGAGCGCGCCGCCTCGTGCAGGTATTCCTCGGAGATGTCCACGGGGACATAGCCCGCGGGCCGGCTCAGGGCAGCGAGCAGCGGCCCGGTCTTGCGGCTGGAGCCACTGCCGAGCTCCACCACCAGCGCCTCCGGCCCTATGGCCTCGGCGATCTCTTCCATGTTCCCGTCGAGGATGGCGAGCTCGGTACGGGTCGGGTAGTACTCGGGCAGCCGCGTGATCTCCTCGAAGAGCTCGGAGCCGCGCTGGTCGTAGAGCCAGGCCGAAGGGATACGCTTCGGTGAGCGGGCGAGCCCTTCCAGGACGTCCCTGCGGAAGGCGTCTTCGGTTCCGGTCATGGTTCGTCCTTGTATTGGCGTGCGAATGAGGTGGCCGCGGCCGCGCGGGAGACGTATGGGCCGTGCCCGGGGCGAGTTCGGGTGGGCGCGCACGGGACACGCCGTGAATACGTCCCTGTAGGCTCGTAGGCGAGGTCCCTCTCGCCTACGGTCCCGTGCGCGCCCACCCAAACTCGCCCTGGCGAGCTCAGTGCACTCCTCCGCGACCGCGTGATCGGGAGGCGCCCGTGCTCGGGTCCACCCCGCAGCCGCCGTGGCGGGGTCAGCCTGCCCCCTGGGCGGCGGTGCGCGGAGGCGCCGCATTCACCGGCGCGCAAGTGACTGCCCCCTCTTCCAAGGGCCGTGCGGCGAGCACGGGGCATGCGTGAGCGGGAGGCGGTATCCCTCGCCGGGACCGTATGCGACAGGGATGTCGCATCCGAGCCTACAGGGACGTATTCACGGCGTGTCCCGGCGAGGGATACCGCCTCCCGCTCGGGGCACGGCCGGGCGGCGGGTGACGAGAGCACCGTTCGGGATGCCGCATCCAGGTCCCGGCGCGACCATTGAGCAGGCGCTTCCTGGCTCACTGCGCTCACGCTTCGCATGTCGGCGTGGTGCGCAGGTGAAGGCGGCGGCGGAGGTGGCGGGCGAGGGCGTCGACGGCGATGTTGAGCGCGGCGGTGATGAGGATGAGCACCAGGGCGCGGTCGAAGCGCAGCTCCTGGATGGCGCTATCCACGTAGAAGCCGAGCGTTGTGATCCCGAGGATCCCCAGGATCGCCGTCTCACGCATGATGATCTCCCAGCGGTAGAACAGGAACGCGAGAAACGAGCCGTACAACCGCGGGACCACCTCGAAGGCGTAGCGGTTGAGCCCGCGGGGGGCGTCGGGGCGGAGTACGAGCTCGTTGCTCTGGCGGCCGATGAGATGGCCGATGATGGCCCCGTTGTGCAGCGCCAGGGCGACCGCCGCCGGCAGCATGGAGGGCCCCCAGAGCTGCAGCAGGATGTAGGCGAGCAGGTACTCGGGGGTGGAGCGCGCGACGATGAGCACCGCGTGGCCGAAGCCGCCGCCGAGGCGGCCGGTGAACTGCCGGGAGATCATCGGGAAGCTCGCGAGTGCCAGCAGCCCCGTCGCCACCAGGGCGATCTGCGTGAGCACCAGGGTCGCGGCGATACCCGGCAGGGCCTGGTTCATCAGGAGATCGCCGAGCCAGGGGAACAGCCCCGGCAGGCCCTCGCCGGCGCGCAGCGGCGCCGGCACGATGTCCTCGGTGAAGAACCGCCCCATGTTGCCCCACATGATCGGCAGGCCCGTGCCGAGGAACCAGGGTGCCGCCAGCAGGTAGAGGGGGACCAGGCGCGGCCGCACCCACAGCCGCAGGCTCGCGATGAGCGCGAAGAACACCAGCAGCAGCATCCCGACCTCGCCGTAATGCCCCTCGCCGTAGGCGCTCTCCAGATAGAAGCCGAGGGTGGGCATGCCAACGAAGCCGAGCACGGCGCTGGAGCGCAGGCCGCACTCCAGGCGGTAGCTGGTGTAGCTCATCAGGTGCGGCCAGACGTCCGGCACCCGGGCGTACCAGAAGGCGGCGACGAGCCCCGTGCCCGGGGGCAGGGCACGGGTGGGTGTGGGGTCCGCCTCCTCCAGGATCTCCGAGTAGACGCGGGCGAACACCCCGGCGTAGGGGATGGCGATGGCGAGCACGCCGGTGAGCGGATGCAGCCCGAAGATCTGCAGGAAGATCAGCGCCCAGAACAGCTCATGGATGGCCCGCACGAATGCGCAGCCCGTGCGCACGGCCCGGTACTGGAACACCAGCGCCAGGCCCATGCCGGCGGCAGCGCCGAGGGCGACGCCGCAGAAGGCAAAGGCCACGGTGCGCAGCAGCGCCGTCCCGGCGGTGTCCAGGGTGGCGAAATCCGGCTGCAGGATTCCGCCGAGGAAGCGGCCCAGTTCCGCCCACGGCGAGACCGCGCTGATCTCCAGGTCCGCCGGAATCAGGCAGACCAGGGCGACGGCCACGAGTCCGAGGCTCGTGCGCACTGTGCGCGAGGCGAGGGCATCGCCGTCGGCACCGAGCCAGCGGCCGGTGCGCTCCGTCACCGCCATGACAGGCCTCCATCGGCGCAGCCGCGCTCAGTAGAGGTCATTCAGATCCGCCTTGCCCAGGCGCGCGGCGGGTTCATCCAGGGCGATTCCGCCATCGCGGATGCCCACGACGCGATGGGCGAAGCGCAGGGCCAGGTCGATGTCGTGCAGCCCCAGGACGGCGGTATCGTAGGTCTCGGTGAGGGCCTCCATGACGGTGACCGCCAGCGGGCCGTCCAGCGCCGAGACCGGCTCGTCCGCCAGCAGCACGCCGGCATTCTGGAAGAGGGCTCGCGCCACGGCGACGCGCTGGCGCTGGCCGCCGGAGAGCTCCCCGGCACGGGACCAGAGCTGATCCGCCATGCCCAGGCGAGCCAGCAGCGGCCGGATGGCGTCGACCTCCCGCCGGAACGGCCGGATCAGGTTGGCCAGGTTGTAGGCGGTGCCGTGCTCGGCCAGGCGGCCCATGTAGACGTTGTGAAAGACAGACAGCGTCTGCACCAGGCCGAGGTCCTGAGGCACCAGGGCCAGGTCCCGCCGTGCCGGGTTGTACAGCAGCGAGAGCAGGGTCGACTTGCCGGCCCCGCTCCGCCCCACCAGCGCAACCCGCTCGCCCCGGCGGATGGTGAGCGTCAGCGGGCCGAGCACGGCGGTCTCGCCGTAGCTCGCCCGGGCGTCACGCAGCGCGAGCGCCTCCATCAGTCGATAAGGCCGATCGCCTGCGCCGTCTCGCGGATGCTGGCGTAGTCGTCGTTCTCCGCCGGGATGAAGCCGGAGCGCGGGAAGCGCTCGAGCAGGTCCGGGTCGTCCATGCCGAGCAGGGCCTGCTGCACCCGGTCGGCGAAGCCGTCGCCGAAGCGCTCGTCGACATCGCCGCGGATGCTCCACTGGTAGTCCGGATAGGGCGGCGTCTCCCAGATCACCTGCACCGCGTCGGTATCCACCTCGCCGGCCGCGACGGCCTCTTCCCAGACCGCGTAGTTGAGTGCCCCGGCCTGATAGCTGCCGCTCTCCACGAGACGCAGCGTGCGGCTGTGATTGCCGCTGAAGCCCACCCGCTCGAAGATCGCCTCCGGCGCCTCGCCGAAGTGCTGCCGCAGATGGTATTCGGGCATCAGCCGCCCGGAGGTGGAGCCCTTGGAGCCAAAGGTGAAGGTCAGCCCGCGCAGGCCCTCCGGCAGCTCGTCGGCGGGCTCCAGGCCGCTGCTCTCGTGGGCGATGAAGTAGGTGCGGAATTCGGTGTCCTCGACGCCCTGGGCGATGGCGCGGGAGCCGGGCACGGCGTCCCGGGCCTGCACGCCGGATAGACCGCCGAACCAGGCGAGCTGCACTTGGCCGTTGCGGAAGGCGCTCACCGCGGCGGCGTAGGACTTCACGGGTACGTAGCGCACGTCGACGTCGAGCCGGCTCTCCAGGTAGTCGGCTACGGCGCCGAAGCGCTCCTCCAGGGCGCTCTCGTCCTGGTCGGGGATGGCGGTGAAGACGAAGGTCTGGGCGCCGGCCACCGGCGCGGCGAGCCCCAGGGCGGCAATGAGCAGTCGGCGCAGCAGGTTACGCATGGTGTCAGTCCCTTGTGGTTGACAGTGGCTCAGAGCGCGCAGGTGCGGAAGCCCGCGATGGTGTCGTTGCGCTCGGGGGTAAAGAAATTGCGGAAATTGTTGTTCACGAGCCGGGAACGGGTGGCCCAGGCGCCGCCACGCAGCACCCGCCGGCCTTCCTTGAACCAAGGCTCCGAGTAGTCGGCGTAGAGGTCGGCCTGAAAGCCGGGGAAGGGCTGGAACAGGCTGCTGGTCCACTCCCAGACGTTGCCGAGCATCTGCCGGCAGCCGCAGGCGCTCTCGCCCTCGGGGAAGGCAGCGACGTCCACGGCGCCGAGGCGGTAGCCGTCCAGGTTGGCCGGCGGCCGCTCGGGCAGCGCGTCGCCCCAGGGGTAGAGGCGCTTGCCGGGGGCCAGGCGGTCGCCGTCCGGGACGCGGCTTGCAGCCACCTCCCACTCCACCTCCGTGGGCAGGCGCCGGCCCGCCCAGGCGCAGTAGGCCTCCGCCTCGTAGTAGCTGACGTGCGCCACCGGCTGGTGCGGCGGCAGCGGGAGCCAGCGGTCGAACCAGCGCAGCTGCCAGCCGTCGCCGTCGCGACGCCAGTAACAGGGCGCCTCGAGCCCTTCCGCCTCGCGCCAGGCCCAGCCGGCCTCGCTCCAGAGCTCCCGCCGCCGATAGCCGCCGTCCGCCACGAACTGGGCGAACTCGGCGTTGGTCACCGGCGCCCGGGCGATGCGGAACGGCGCCACGCTGACCGTGTGCGGCTGCTTCTCGTTGTCGAAGCGAAACGGCACGGTCTCGTCGGAGCCGAGCAGATGCTCGCCGCCCGGCACCGCGACATCCCCCGGCAACGGGCCGGCGGCCGCCTCGGGCAGGTCGGCGGGTGTGGCCAGCGCCGGCGGTGGGTCGGAGAGGGTCTGGCGGGTGTAGGCGAAGGCCTCGCCGTGCATGTCCTCGTGGAAGATGGCGAGCTGCCAGGCATAGCTGGACGCCGCGTCGGCCGTGCCCTCCGGCAGGCGGGCCACCATCTCGTCGCGCACCTGGCGCAGGTAGTCCAGGGTGTCCGCCATGGTGGGCAGCGGGAGATCCCAGCGGTCGTCGTGGGCCACGCCCATTGAGTCATAGAGCCGCTCGGCGTGGGGAATGCGGTAATCCGGCAGCCCGTGCAGCTCGCGCAGCACGAAGTGGTCGTAGAAGAACCCCACGTGGCCGATCTCCCACTGGGGCGGATTGACGATGCTAAGCTTCGGCCCGAGCCGGCGCTCGCCGGAGAGATCGCCGGTGAGCTCGACGGTGCGCCGGCGGGCGTCGTCGAGCATGGCCGCGAGCCGCTCGGATGCCACTGGATGGGTGCTCGGCACTTCGATCATCGTGCTTCCCCCAAGGATGCCGTCAAATGCGAATCACGCTGGTCACGCCCGCCGCGCCCCGCTCCCGCGCCGGCAATCGCGCGACAGCCACGCGCTGGGCGGGCCTGCTGCGCGGGCTCGGCCACCGCGTGCGGATCGTCGAGGACTGGCAGCCCGGCGACCCTGCCCCGGAGCTGCTGCTGGCGCTGCACGCCTGGCGCAGCGCGGGGGCCATCGCCCGCTTTGCCGAGGCACAACCGCAACGCCCCCTCGTGGTAGTCCTGACCGGCACCGACATCTATCGGTTCCAGCACAGCCACCCCGCCGAGACCCTGCCGAGCCTGGAGCGCGCCCACGCCCTGATCGGCCTGCATGCGGACGTCGCCCAGGACATCCCGGCGCGCTTCCGGGATCGGCTGCACACCGTGCTGCAGTCCGCCCTGCCGCTGCCGGCAAGCTATCGCGGGCCGGTGCGCGGGCGCTTCGAGGTCTGTGTCATCGGCCACCTGCGCCCGGAGAAGGACTCCCTGCGCGCCGCCTATGCCGCGCGCCGCCTGCCTGCCGGCTCGCGGGTTCGGGTCGTCCAGGCCGGCCGCGCCCACAGCGAGGACTGGGCCGAGGCGGCGCGCTCGGAGATGGCGCTCAACCCCCGCTACCGCTGGCTCGGCGAGATCCCCCACGGCGACGTGCGGCGGCTCCTCGCCCGCAGCCGTGCCATGGTCATGAGCTCCGTCATGGAGGGCGGCGCCAACGCGGTCTCCGAGGCCTGCGTGGCGGGCCTGCCGGTGCTGGCCTCGGAGATCCCGGGCAACACCGGCCTGCTCGGCGCCGACTACCCCGGCTACTACCCGCCGCAGGACACCGCCGCGCTGGCGTCCCTGCTCGAGCGCAGCGAGCGCGACCCGGCCTTCCTCGAGCGCCTGCGCCGCCACTGCGCGGCGCTGGCCCCCCGCTTCACCCCGGCGGCCGAGCAGGTCGCCCTCGCCCGCGTCCTCGCCGCGGTCACGGCCTGAGTCCGACCGGTACGCGGCCGGAATCGGAGACGACCGCAAAGACGCGAAGCACGCAAAGAGGACCGCCAAGGTCGTGAATTCCAGGAAACACGCGGCCTTCGGACCCGCTCCGGGTTCCTGCACGGACAGCCTTTCTCGCCTTTGCGCCATCTTTGCGTCCTTCGCGTCTTTGCGGTTCATTCCGCGCATCGGGGCGTTCGCAGGTGAAGCGGCACCGCGTCAGGCGATGAGGCGGATCGGCTCCAGGGCCTCGCCCTGGGCCTCGACGCGGCCGATGATGGCGGTATGGGGGTAGCCCAGGGCGCGCAGGGCGGCGACGCAGGCGTCGGCGCGTGCGGCCGGGACGCTGGCCAGCAGGCCGCCGGCGGTCTGCGGGTCGAAGACCAGCGGATAGCGCGGGTGCCCGGCCACCTCCTCCTGATTGCGCAGGGCCCGGCGCAGGCGGACGTTGGCCGGCTGCAGGGAGCTCAGGATCCCCGCCGCCACCGTCTCCTCGGCGCCCTCCAGCACCGGCAGCTTCGCCAGATCCAGAGAGGCGTCCACGCCGGAGGGGCGGGTCATCTCCACCAGATGGCCGAGCAGGCCGAAGCCGGTGACGTCCGTGCAGGCCGTCGCCCCGTGCTGGTGCAGGCACTGGGCGGCGCGGCGGTTGGACTGGCACATGGAGGCCAGCGCCGCGTCGATCCAGCGGCCCCTGGCCGCGAGCCGGGCGTGGGCGGCGAACAGCGTCCCGGTGCCTACCGGCTTGGTGAGGATGAGCACATCCCCCGCCTGCATGCCGCCCTTGCGCATGACGTCCTCGGCGGCGTCGTCGATCAGGCCGTTGACGGCGAAGCCCAGCGCGAGCTCGCGACCCTCGCCGGTGTGCCCGCCCACCAGGGCGCAGTCGGCGTCGTTCAGGATCTCCAGCGCGCCGGACATCATCTGGTACACGGTGTCCTCGACCTTGGCCTCCAGCCCCTGGGGCACGGTGGCGATGGCGGTGGCGGACTGGGCCTCGGCGCCCATGGCGAAGATGTCGCCGAGGGCATGGTTCGCCGCCACCTGGCCGAAGACGTAGGGGTCGTCGATGAAGGCCCGGAAGAAGTCCACCGTATGCACCATCGCCTTGCCCGGCGGCACCCGCACCACGGCGGCGTCGTCCGGGGCGTGCAGGCCGATGAGCACGTCCTCGCGGTCCACCGGCTGCAGCGCGCCCAGCGCCCGCGAGAGGGTCGAGGCGCCCACCTTGGCGCCACAACCCCCGCAGCGCATGGCCACGGCGGAGATGGCCTGGCGCGCCTCCTCCCCCTCCAGGGCCACCTCCGACTTCGGCGCCTTGCCCTCCTCGTCCATGGCGGGCAGATCGCGGAAGCGGGCCATGAAGCGACGGTCGATCCAGTCTTTCCAGCGCCAGACCCAGTCGCCCTCGGCGTGGAAGGCGCCGCGGGAGGCGATGGCGTGGCGGTCGCCGGTGCTGATCAGCGCCAGCCAGCGGCGCTGCGGCCGGTAGGGCCGCAGCGGCCGGCCCTGCACGGCACGGCGCAGGTTGCGGGCCAGCGGCGGGCCCTGACGCACGGCGAACACGCCGGCCTTCTCACGCGGATGGTGGTCCATGCTGGCGATGTCGCCGGCGGCGAAGACGTTCGGGTCGGTGACCGTCTGCAGGGTGTCGCTGACGCGAATGAAGCCCTGCCCGTCCAGCGCGAGGCCGGTGTCCCGCAGCCAGGGCGCGCCACCGGCCCGGGTCACCCAGACCACCTCGTCGGCGGCGAAGTGCTCGCCGCTGGCGGTCACCAGGCCGCCCTCGTCCACCCGCGTCACCTCGCTGCCGGTGTGCAGGCGTACGCCGCGGGCGGCGAGCGTCCGTCGGAAGCGCTCGCGCACCGGCGGCGCGTGGGTGGGCAGCACCTCCGCGCTGCGGGTGAAGAGATGGAACTCCAGCTCCGCCGGATCCCGGCCCTGGGCCTCGAGCTCGTGGCGCAGTCGGTACTGCATGGCGAGCACCAGCTCGACGCCGCCGGCGCCACCGCCCACGACCGCGATGGTGGTGCGCCCGGGATGCCGCTGCACCCGGGTGAGCAGGGCGAGCCAGCGGTCATTGAACCGGTGGATGGGCTTCACGGGTACGGCGTGGTCACTGGCGCCGTCCACCTCGCCGAGCTGGGGCGTGGAGCCGATGTTGATGGATAGCCGGTCGTAGGGCACCGGCGGGCGATCGCGGCAGATCACCCGACGCGCCTCGCGGTCCAGGCCCACCGCCTCCGCGCGATAGAAGCGCGCGCCGGCGAACTCCGCCAGTCGGCTCAGATCGATGTGGACTTCGTCGTAGGCGTAGTGCCCGGCGATGTAGCCGGGCAGCATGCCGGAGTAGGGCGTGTGGGTGTCGCGGCAGATCAGGGTCAGGCGCACCCCGGGCACCGGCTTCATGCCGAAGCGCCGCAGCACGCCGACGTGGCTGTGGCCCCCGCCCACCAGGACGATGTCCCGGAGGACGGGCTGCTCGGATGACTGCATTGCGGGGCTCCCAGTCCGGTTGGGTTTCCGGCCTCAGGCCGCCAGACCGCTTGCGCGCAGCAGTGGCTCGATGCTGGGTTCGCGGCCGCGGAAGGCGACGAAGAGGCTCATGGCATCCTCGGACCCGCCCTTTTCGAGAATGTTCTCGAGGAAGGCGCGCCCGGTCTCCGCGTTGAATATCCCCTCTTCCTCGAACCGCGAGTACGCGTCCGCGGAGAGTACCTCCGCCCACTTGTAGCTGTAGTACCCCGCCGCATAGCCGCCGGCGAAGATGTGCGCAAAGCTGTTGGGGAAGCGGTTGAAGGCCGGCGGCCGCACCACCGCCACCTGCTCGCGCACCGCCTCCAGCAGCTCGTAGATGCGCGCCTCGGCGTCCGGCTCGGTGTGCAGGCGCAGGTCGAACAGCGAGAACTCCAGCTGGCGGACCATCTGCATGGCCGCCTGGAAGTTGCGCGCCGCGCGCAGACGCTGGAAGAGCGCTTCCGGTATCGGCTCGCCGGTCTCGTGATGGGCGGCGAAGAGATCCAGCGCCTCGCGCTCCCAGGTCCAGTTCTCCAGGAACTGGCTTGGCAGCTCCACGGCGTCCCAGGCGACACCGTTGATGCCGGCCACACTCGCCGCATCGACCCGGGTGAGCATGTGGTGCAGGCCGTGGCCGAACTCGTGGAACAGGGTCTCCACCTCGTCGTGGGTGATCAGCGCCGGGCGCCCGCCCACCGGCGGGGTGAAGTTGCAGGTGAGAAAGGCCACCGGCGTCTGCAGCCGTTCGCCATCCCGCAGGCGCCCGCGCAGCGTGGCCATCCAGGCGCCGCCGCGCTTCTGCGGGCGGGCGTAGAGGTCGGTGTAGAACTGCCCGCGGAGGGTGCCGTCCGGGTCGCGGATCTCGTAGAAGCGGACGTCCTCGTGCCAGACATCCACCCCCTCGCGCGCCTGGATCCGCACGCCGAACAGCCGCTCCACCACCTGGAACAGCCCGTCCATCACCCGATCCGCCTGCAGATAGGGGCGCAGATCCTCCGGCGAGAGCTCGAATCGGGCCTCGCGCAGGCGCTCGCTGTAGTAGCCGACGTCCCAGGCCTCGAGCGTCTCGAGGCCGTCCTGCTCGCGGGCGAAGGCCGCGAGCTCGGCGAACTCCTGCTCGGCCACCGGCTTGGCCCGTTGCGCCAGATCCTCGAGGAAGCCGATCACCTGCGCCGGGCTCTCGGCCATCTTCGGCTGCAGGGAGAGCTCGGCGTAGCTGGCGAAACCGAGCAGCGCGGCCTGCTCCCGGCGCAGGGCGAGGATCTCCCGCATCAGCGGGAGGTTGTCCCAGCGCCCGCCATGGGGGCCGGTGTCCGAGGCCCGGGTGGTGAAGGCCTCGTAGACCTCCCGGCGCAGCTCGCGGTCCCGGGCATGGCCGAGGATTGCCTGCACCACCGGCACATCCAGGGTGACCCGCCAGCCCTCGACGCCGGCCTGCTCCGCCGCCTGGCGCATGACCCCGAGGGCCGATTCCGGCACGCCGGCGAGACGGGCCTCGTTGGTCACGTCGAGCTGCCAGGCGTTGGTGGCATCCAGGAGATTCTCCTGAAAGCGGGATGACAGCTCCGAGAGGCGGCTCGCGATCTCGGCATAGCGGCGCTTCTCCGTCTCCGGCAGGGCGACGCCGGCGAGGCGGAAGTCCCGCAGGGCGTTGTCCACGGTCTGGCGCTGGGCCTGGTCCAGCTCCGCGAAGGCGCCGCTCTCGCGCAGGGCCTGCATGGCCTCGAACAGCTCCGTGTTCTGGCCGACCTCGGTCTGGTAGGCGGAGAGCTTGGGCAGGCAGGCGTTGTAGGCGGCGCGCAGGCCCTCACTGTTGCGCACGGCGTTGAGGTGGGAGACGGGAGACCAGACCCGTTCCAGACGATCCTCCAGCCGCTCCAGCGGAGCCACCAGGTTGTCCCAGCCCCAGGGGCCGCCAGCGTCGAGCAGCTGCCGGATTGCGGCGCGGTTGTCCGCGAGCACGGTGTCCACCGCCGGCTCCACGTGCTCGGGGCGGATGCTGGAGAAGCGGGGCAGGGCGTCGTCGGCGAGCAGGGGGTTGGTCATGATGGTCCTTGCCTGGATGCGAATGGCGCGAGTGCGTAGATTACCGGACGTGCGCCGCCCCGCGCAGGGCGGCATCCTGTGCGACCACTCCGGGACGAGGTGATTCCATGACCGCAGACGGCGCGTACGACCTCATCTGCATCGGCGGCGGCAGCGGTGGCATCGCCACCGCCCGGCGCGCGGCGAGCCACGGCGCGCGCTGCGCGGTGGTGGAGGCCGATCGCCTCGGCGGCACCTGCGTAAACGTCGGCTGCGTGCCGAAGAAGGTGATGTGGAACGCCGCCCACGCCATGGAGGCGGTGCAGCGGGCGCCGGACTACGGCATCGACGTGCGCGCCGGCGGTCTGGACTGGGCGACGCTGGTGAGCCGGCGCGAGGCCTACATCGAGCGGCTGAACGGGATCTACGCCCGCAACCTGGAGAAGTCCGGAGTAGACCTGATCCGCGGCGAAGCGCGCTTCGTGGACCCGCACACCATCGAGGTGGCGGGCGAGCGCTACCGCGCCGAGCGCTTCGTGGTGGCCACCGGGGGCGTGCCCGGGCGCCCGAACATCCCTGGCGGCGACCTCGGGATTGACTCCGACGGCTTCTTCGCCCTGCGCCATCGCCCGGAGTCCATTGCCGTGGTGGGCGCAGGCTACATCGCCGTGGAGCTCGCCGGCATGCTCCACCAGCTGGGCAGCCGGGTGCAGCTGGTGGTACGGCGGGAGGCGCCGCTGCGGAGCTTCGACGAGATTATCCGGGAGGCCTATGTGGAGTCCCTGGACGGCCATGGCCCGGAGCTCGTGAACCGCTTCACCCCGGCGGGGCTCGAGGCCGGCTACGGCGGCTACACCCTGCACGCGGAGGACGGCCGCAGCCTGGAGGGTCTGGAGCAGGTGCTCTGGGCCGTGGGCCGGGTGCCGAACACGGATGGCCTGGGGCTGGAGCAGGCCGGGGTGGCCCTGGCGGAGGACGGCAGCGTGCCCGTGGACCGCTGGCAGGCCACCAGCGTCCCGCACATCTTTGCCCTGGGCGACGTCACCGGCAACGCCTTCCCCCTGACCCCGGTGGCCATCGCCGCCGGCCGGCGTCTGGCGGACCGGGTCTGGGGCGATCGCGAGGGCCGCCACCTGCCCTACGAGATGATCCCGACGGTGGTGTTCACCCATCCCCCCATCGGCACCGTGGGCCTCACCGAGGCCGAGGCGCGGGAGGCCTACGGCGACGACGTCACCGTCCACAGCACCCGCTTCGTGCCCATGGAGTTCGCCCTTGCCCCCCAGGAAGCCAAGCAGCGCAGCGCCATGAAGCTCGTCTGCGTCGGCGAGGAGCAGCGCATCGTGGGCGCCCATCTCTTCGGCACCGGCGTCGACGAGATGCTCCAGGGCTTCGCCGTCGCCATCCGCATGGGCGCGCGGAAAGCCGACTTCGACGATACGGTGGCGATCCACCCGACCAGTGCGGAGGAGCTTGTGACCATGCCCTGAAGAGGCATGGTCACAAGTTGCAAGTGGCAAGTTGCAAGAATCAAGTGGGAAGGGGCATTGAGTAACGGTGACCGCCGTAGGGTTATCCTCTTGTTTGCCACTTGCCACTTGCCACTTGCCACTTGCCACTTGCCACTTGCCACTTGCCACTTGCCACTTGCCACTTGCCACTTGGAACTCGAAAGAATGATCGAACCCTACGAGGCCACCCACCCCGACATCGCCCCCACCGCCTGGGTGCACGCCACCGCCGTGGTGATCGGCGACGTGGGCCTTGCCGAGCACGTCTCGGTGTGGCCGACGGCGGTGCTGCGGGGGGACGTCAATCACATCCGTATCGGGGCGCGCAGCAACGTGCAGGACGGGACCGTGGTGCACGTTGCCCACAAGGGACCCTACCAGCCCGGGTTTCCGACGCTGGTGGGGGAGGACGTCACCATCGGCCACAGGGCCATCGTGCATGCGTGCACCATCGGTGACCGGGTGCTGGTGGGCATGGGCGCGGTGGTGATGGATGGCGCGGTCGTGGAGCCCGACACCATTCTGGGCGCGAATACCCTGGTGCCCCCCGGCAAGCGGCTCGCTGGCGGTCATCTGTACGTAGGCAGCCCCGCGCGCTGCGTGCGTGAGCTCACCGATACCGAGCGCGAGCAGCTCGTGTACTCGGCGCGGCACTACGTGAAGGTCATGCAGCGCCACCGGAACGGCGGCTGAATGGCGCGCAGGTCCATCACCATCGGCGATCAGGAGATCGCGCCGGGCAGCCGCGCTACGGTCGATATCCCCGCGGCCCTGCTCTACACCCACGCCCCGGTGACCCTGCCGGTGCACGTGGTCCACGGGCGCCGGGACGGCCCGGTGCTGCTGGTCTGCGCCGCCATCCACGGCGACGAGATCAACGGCGTCGAGATCATCCGCCGGCTGCTGCAGGTGCCTGCCCTCTCCCGACTGCGGGGCACGCTGCTGGCAGTGCCCATCGTCAACGTCTTCGGCTTCACCGACCGCTCCCGCTATCTGCCGGACCGGCGGGACCTCAACCGCTCCTTTCCCGGCAGCGAGCGCGGCTCCCTCGCTGGCCGCCTGGCCTGGCTTTTCAAGACCCGGGTGCTCGACGCCGCGAGCCATGTGATCGACCTGCACACCGCCGCCATCCATCGTGACAACCTGCCCCAGGTGCGCGCCAATCTGGACGAGCCGGAATGCGCCGCCATGGCCGAGGCCTTCGGCACCCCGGTGGTGGTGAACACGCCGCTGATCGAGGGCAGCCTGCGCCAGGTCTGCAACGATGCGGGCATGCCGGTGGTGACCTACGAGGCCGGTGAGGCACTGCGCTTCGACGAGCAGGCGATCAAGGCCGGGCTGTCCGGCGTGGTGCGGGTGATGCGCCATCTGGGCATGGTGAGCCAGCGGGCCGTCGGCCGCTCGCGCGCGGCGGAGAGCTATGCCGCCAACACCAGCCACTGGATGCGCGCCGAGCAGGACGGCATCTTCCGCGCCATCGTGCCCCTGGGCGCCTCGGTGAGTGAAGGCACGGCGCTCGGCTTCATCGCCGATCCCTTCGGCGAGCGCGAGATCACCGTCCGCGCCAGCGTCAGCGGCATCGTCATCGGCCGCAACAACCTGCCTCTGGTCCACGAGGGCGAGGCCCTGTTCCATATCGCCCGGTTCGATTCGGTCCGCCGCGTGGCCCGCTACGTCAGGGCCTTCAACCGCGAGCTGGAGGAGGATCAGGAGTGGGCGGCCGAGGAACCCCCGATCGTCTGATGGTCCGAGGTTCCTCGGCGGTTTCGCGTTTCGGAGCGGGCGTTTCGGGTTTCGCGTCTAAGGTTGAAGGTCAGGGAGCGATCAACCCCACGGGTGGTGCTCGCCACCCGCGCGTTCGGCCGCTGAACCTTAAACCCGAAACTCGCAGACCAGGTCCCGACCCTGCCAGTTAGCCTCGAAGTCGCCCCCCAGGTCCGCCCCGTGCCAGTAGCCGTCCCAGCACCGGCGGCGTAAGCGCGCAGGTGCCGAGGGTCACCAGCGTCATCGCGCCGTAGAGGGTGTCGGGCACCACGCTCGGCCCAAGCCGCCGGGCCTGGTCTACCACCACCATGGCGATCTCCGCCCGCGGCACCATGCTCACGGCGAGGGGTAACGCCGTTCCTGCCGGGGCTGCCAGCAGCGCCGGCAGCCAGGTGCCGACGAGCTTGCCGGCCACCGCCGCCAGCAGCAGCACCGCGCCGACGGCGAGGGCGCTCTGCAGGGCTGCGGGCTCGAGCTTCAGGCCTATGCCGATGAAGAAGAACGGCACGAGGAAATCGTGCAGCACCAGATAGCTCCGATCCTCGCGCACGCCCTCGGGGGCGCCGCTGAAGATCAGCCCGGCGAAAAGCGCACCGATGGCGAGGGAGAAGCCCAGCAGCCCGGCGCCGGCGGCAATGAGCGCGCCGAGCGCTACTACTACCAGCAGGCGGGCGGGCGGCGTCTCCCAGCGCTCCAGTGCGCGGGTAAGCGGAGGCTCCAGCCAGTGGGCGAAGGCCCAGCAGCCGGCGGTGAATGCGGCGAGCCCAAGCAGCAGGGTCGATAGGGTGGTGGCGAGATCAGCCCAGGCGATGCCGTGAGCGGCCTGCAGCGTCGGGATGGCGGCGAGAAGCAGGGCCATCAGCAGGACGCCGGAGAGATCGTCCAGCTCGGCCACGTCCAGCGCCAGGGTGCCGGCCTCGGTATCCAGCTGGCCGGCCTCCTGCCAGGGCGGCAGAGCGACGCCGATGCTTGTGGCCGTTAGCGCGACCCCGGCCACCAGGGACGCAATCTCGCCCAAGCCCATCATACGTGCTGCCGCCCATCCGGCCAGCCCGGAGACCGCAACGCTGATGAGCCAGATCAGGCTCGCTCGGGGCAGCTTCTCCAGCAGGCGCTGCGGGTGGCTGCCGAGCCCGACGCGGAAGAGCAGGGCGACCAGGCCGAGGGCACCCAGCAGCTCGAAGGCGAACCGTGCCGGCTCGCTGAACAGGGCGAGCGCCTCGTCCGCCAGGCCGAAGCCGAGGCCGATGAGAATGTAGCCAACCAGCGGTGGGATGCCGAGGCGCGGCGCGAGCCCCCGCCAGAGCGTCGCCAGCAGCGTGGCGAGGCCGACCAGCCCGACCAGCAGGGCATCCAGCGCCCCATGCACTGCGGAGCGCTCAGGGCTGCAGGTCGCGCCGCAGGGCCTCGATCACCGGCTCGGTGTCCGGGCGCACCCGGCGCCAGAGCTCGAAGGCGGCCGCCGCCTGCTCCACCAGCATGCCGAGGCCATCGGCGGTGATGCGTGCGCCGTGGTCACGGGCCCAGGCCACGAAGGGGGTGGTGCGGTCGCCGTAGACCATGTCGTAGGCGGTGGCACCGTTGGCCACCAGGCTGTCGGGCAGTGGCGGCAGCTTGCCTCTCAGCCCGCTGGAGGTGGCGTTGATGAC
The DNA here is from genome assembly GCF_020883455.1 of Spiribacter halobius. Classification (NCBI taxonomy): domain Bacteria; kingdom Pseudomonadati; phylum Pseudomonadota; class Gammaproteobacteria; order Chromatiales; family Ectothiorhodospiraceae; genus Sediminicurvatus; species Sediminicurvatus halobius. The sequence goes on from NZ_CP086615.1 coordinate 300,377, forward strand.
CACCTCGAAGCGCTCGCCCTCGAGCTCATCCAGTCCGCAGGCGCTGATCCGGCCGAGATCGGCAAACGTCTTGGCCACCGCCTCGGCCCGCTCACGCGTCCGGTTGGCGACCAGGACCGTTGCCGGCTGCTCGGCCAGCAGCGGCTCGAGCACCCCGCGCACCGCGCCGCCGGCGCCCAGGATCAGGATGCGCTTGCCACCGAGGCCGACGCCGAGGTTGTGGCGCAGGTCGTGCACCAGGCCTTCGCCGTCGGTGTTGTCGCCGTAGATGGTCTCGCCGAGGATCAGGGTGTTCACCGCGCCGGCCCGTTCGGCGCGCTCGCTGCGCTGCCCGGCGATGCCGAAGGCCTCCTCCTTGAACGGCACGGTGACGTTGAGCCCGTGCCCGCCCTCGTCGGCGAAGCTCGCCACGGCCGCGGCGAAGCCGTCCCGCGGGACCTCCCGGCGCTCATAGCTGAGCTGCTGGCCCGTCTGCTCCGCGAACATCGTATGGATGCGCGGCGACAGGGAATGGCTGACGGGATTGCCAAATACGGCGTAGAGGTCCATGGGGACACCTTAGTTGCAAGTTTCAAGTGGCAAGTTGCAAGTGCCGAGTAGGGCATCGTCGATCAGGCTGTCCGGGCTTCTTGCAACTTGTTACTTGGTGCTTGTCACTGCGGGCTGGCTGCGCGGCTTTAGCCGCGCAGCCAGCCCGCAGCCTCCTTCGCGAAGTACGTCAGCACGCCGTCGGCGCCGGCGCGCTTGAAGCCGAGCAGGGCCTCGAGGACGCAGGGCTCGCGCTCCAGCCAGCCGTTGGCGAAGGCGGCGTTGAGCATGGCGTACTCGCCGCTCACCTGATAGGCGAACGTCGGCACCTGCAGGCGCTGCTTCACCCGCTGGATGACATCGAGATAGGGCATGCCGGGCTTGACCATGACCATGTCCGCGCCCTCGGCCAGGTCCATCGAGACCTCGCGCAGGGCCTCTTCGCCGTTGCCCGGATCCATCTGATAGGTCTTCTTGTCGCCGCCGCCGAGGTTCGCAGCAGAGCCGACGGCGTCCCGGAATGGCCCGTAGAAGGCCGACGCATACTTGGCCGAGTACGCGAGAATCCGCGTGTTGACGTGACCATCCGCCTCCAGCGCCTCGCGTATCGCGCCGATGCGCCCGTCCATCATGTCCGAGGGGGCGACGATGTCCACGCCGGCCTCGGCGTGGGAGCGGGCCTGGCGCACCAGCGCCGCCACCGTGGCGTCGTTGGTGACGTAGCCCTGATCATCCAGCAGGCCGTCCTGGCCGTGGCTGGTGAACGGATCGAGGGCAACGTCGGTGATCACGCCGAGCTCCGGTACCGCGTCCTTGAGGGCGCGCACGGCCCGCTGGGCGAGGCCCTCCGGGTTCCAGGCCTCGGCCGCGTCGTCGCTCTTCGCCTCCGCCGGTGTCACGGGGAAGATCGCCACCGCCGGGATGCCCAGGGCAGCGATGGTTTCCGCCTCGGCGGCGAGGCGATCCACCGTGAGCCGCTCGATCCCCGGCATCGAGCCCACCGCCTCGCTGCGGTCGCGCCCCTCGATCACGAACAGCGGCTGGATGAGATCATCCACGCTCAGCCGATGCTCCCGCACCAGCCGGCGCGAGAACTCGTCCCGCCGAAGACGCCGGGGTCGCGTCGCGGGGTAGCGCAGGCCTGCCGGGGATTCGGCTGTCACGATTGGGATCTCCTCAGCGTGGTGCGACGTCTGCAGGGTCTATAGGAGCCCGCGACGTGAGGTCCTGCCCCACCTCACGCCCGCTGGCTCGGTGCCTGCTTCCGCGGCGAACCTTGGCGCGCAGGACTTCTCCCGTAATCATCGCGGCGGAGAGCACAGGCGACACTCTAGCGGGGAGCGGCAGGAGCGGCCGGGACCGTAGGCGAGAGGGATCTCGCCTACGAGCCTACAGGGATGTATTCACGGCGTGTCCCGGCCGCTCCTGCCGCTCCCCGCGCCGGGCACCGCCCTAGCACCAATGGGAGCGCCGCGGGGCTGCAATTGTACTCGCTCTTTGCCGGCATTATGCCTGCGTCATGGATGCGTGCCCAAAGTATGGCCTAGCTTTCCGGCCGTGGCGGCAGGCGCTCCGCCATCCAGTCCAGCACCCGGCGCACCCGGGGCGAGGTCAGCGCGTAGGCCTCGTCGAAATCCACCCAGCGCCATTCCTGGTGCTCCGGCTCGCCCAGCTCCGGCGCGATCCCGAGCACCACCTCTCGCTCCGGCGTCTCCGCCAGGTAATAGCGCGCCACCTTGCCGCGGGCGTAGGGGCCGGTCTCGTAGTAGTCGTAGCCCCAGCGGAACGCCAGCTCGCGAATGCCGGTCTCCTCCGCCACCTCGCGGCAGGCCGCCTCCAGTGGCTGCTCCCCCGCCTCCACCTGCCCCTTGGGAAAGTCCCAGTACTGATAGGCGCGCAGCAGCAGCAGGCGCCACTCCCCTGCCTCCGCGCGCACCAGCGCTACACCCGCCGAGAGCACGCGGATGCGGCCCCGGCCGCGGGACGGATGGCGACGGGTTTCAGCCATGCCGCTGGGGGCTGAGCTCATGCACCGCCTCCACCATGGCCAGCACGTGCTCGGGCGGGATCTGCGGATGCACCCCGTGGCCCAGGTTGAAGACGTGCCCCGTGCCGTTGCCGTACTCCGCCAGCACCCGTGCCACCTGCTCACGGATCACCGGGGGGCGGGCGTAGAGCACGCTCGGGTCGAGGTTGCCCTGCAGCGCCACGCGGTCGCCCACCCGGGCCCGGGCGTCACCCAGGTCCATTGTCCAGTCCAGCCCCAGGGCGTCCGCGCCCGACTCCGCCATGGCCTCGAGCCAGAGCCCGCCGCCCTTGGTGAAGAACACCACAGGCACGCGGCGGCCTTCCCGTTCACGCACCAGCCCCTCCATCACCTGCCGGGCGAAGGCAAGGGAGAAGCGCCGGTAGGCGTCGTGCGCGAGCGCGCCGCCCCAGGTGTCGAAGATCATCAGCGCCTGGGCGCCGGCGGCGCTCTGGGCGTTCAGATAGTCGGTCACCGCCCGGGCGACCTTGCCGAGCAGCCGCTCCAGGGCCTCAGGCTGGTCGTAGGCGAGCGCCTTGATGTGGCGGAAGTCCCGGCTGCTGGCGCCCTCCACCATGTAGGTGGCGAGCGTCCAGGGGCTGCCCGAGAAGCCGATCAGCGGCACGCTGCCGGCGAGCGCCTCGCGGATATGGGCCACCGCATCGGTGACGTAGGCGAGCTCCCGGGCGACGTCCGGCTCCGGCAGTGAATCGATGGCCGCGGCGTCGCGGACCGGATGGCGGAAGCGCGGGCCCTCCCCGGTCTCGAAGTAGAGGCCGAGACCCATGGCGTCCGGCACCGTGAGGATGTCGGAGAACAGGATGGCCGCGTCCAGCGGGAAGCGCCGGAGGGGTTGCAGCGTCACCTCGCAGGCGAGCTCCGGGTTCCGGCAGAGATCCATGAAACTGCCGGCGCGCTCGCGTACCTTGCGATATTCGGGCAGGTAGCGCCCGGCCTGGCGCATGATCCACACCGGGGTACGGTCCACGGGCTCGCGCAGCAGGGCGCGCAGCAGTCGGTCGTTGTCGAGTTGGCTCACGGTGCACACGGCCTGACAGGCGGCAAAGCCGTCAGTGTACCCGGGATGGCCGCGACGTCGTAGGCGCGGTATCGGCCCCGCCTCGCACTGCCAGTGCTGACGGCAGCTTCCGCGCGAACTTGGCTGAGGAAAGCAATCAGAATGAGGAAAGGCGATGCTGACCATCTGGGGACGTAACAGCTCGATCAACGTGCAGAAGGTGCTCTGGGTCTGCGAGGAGCTCGGCCTGGACTATGAGCGCCACGACCTGGGCGGCGAGCACGGGGGGCTTGATGACCCGGCCTACCGCCGCCGCAACCCCCATGGCCGCGTGCCCACCGTGGAGGACGACGGGCTGGTGCTCTGGGAGTCCCACAGCATCGTGCGCTACCTGGCCGCGCGCCACGATCCGGGCGGGCTCTGGCCGCGGGACCCCGGCGAGCGGGCGCTCGCCGAGCGCTGGATGGACTGGGAGCTGGGGACGCTCTGGGTGCGCTTCCGCCCGCTGTTCATCGCGCTCGTGCGCACGCCCGCGGCGGAACGCGATCCGGCCCAGGTAGAGCGCCAGCTGGCCGAGACTGTGGATGGCTTTCAGCTGCTGGACCAGCATATGGCCGGGCGGGATCACGTGGCCCTCGGCCGCCTCACCATCGCCGATATCCCCCTCGGCTGCGCCCTGCACCGCTGGCTCAACCTGCCCGTCGATCGGCCGGAGCTGCCCAATCTGCAGGACTGGTACGAGCGCCTGCAGGAGCGGCCTGCCTATCGCCGGGCGGTCATGCAGCCGGTTCGGTAGCTGGCCGCGGGCCGGGTTCAGATGTCGAGATAGGCGAGGATGCCCTTGGCCGCCTCGCGGCCTTCCCAGACGGCGGTCACCACCAGATCCGAGCCGCGCACCATGTCACCGCCCGCGAAGACCTTCGGGTTGCCGGTCTGGTAGGGGTGCTCGCCCTCCTTGCGGACCACCACGCGGTCACGGTCGTCCACGGCGATACCGTGCTCGTCGAACCACTCCGCCGGGCTCGGCCGGAAGCCGAAGGCGATCAGCACGCGGTCCGCCGGCAGCACCTCCTCGGTGCCCGGCACCGGCTCCGGTCGCCGGCGGCCGCGCTCGTCCGGCGCCCCGAGCTGGGTCTGGATCACCTTCACCCCCTCGACCCGGCCGTCACCGACCACCTCCACCGGCTGGCGGTTCCAGAGGAAGCGCACGCCCTCCTCCTTGGCGTTGTAGACCTCGCGTCGCGAGCCGGGCATGTTGGCTTCGTCCCGCCGATAGGCGCAGGTGACCCCGCGGGCGCCCTGACGCAGGGCCGTGCGGTTGCAGTCCATGGCCGTGTCGCCGCCGCCGAGCACCACCACCTGCTTGCCCGCCATGTCGATGTAGTCCGTCGGATCCTGCTCCAGGCCCATCAGGCGGTTGATGTTGGAAACGAGATACGGCAGGGCCTCGTACACCCCCGGCAGATCCTCCCCCGGGAAGCCGCCGCGCATGTAGGTGTAGGTGCCCATGCCGAGGAACACCGCGTCGTACTCCCGCTCCAGCTCCTCGTAGGTCACGTCCCGGCCCACCTCGACGCCGAGCCGGAACTCCACCCCCATGTACTCCATGATCTCGCGGCGCTTGGCGATGACCTCCTTCTCCAGCTTGAACGGCGGAATCCCGAAGGTGAGCAGGCCGCCGATCTCTGGATAGCGGTCATAGACCACCGCCTCCACGCCGTTGCGCACCAGGATGTCCGCCGCCCCAAGCCCCGCCGGGCCGGCCCCGACCACCGCCACCCGGCGGCCGGTTTTCACCACCCCGGACATGTCCGGGCGCCAGCCCTGCCGGAAGGCCTCGTCGGTGATGTACTTCTCCACCGAGCCGATGGTCACCGCTCCGAAGCCGTCGTTGAGCGTGCAGGCGCCCTCGCAGAGCCGGTCCTGCGGGCAGACGCGGCCGCAGACCTCGGGCAGGGTGTTGGTCTTGTGCGAGAGCTCCGCGGCCTCGAACAGATTCCCCTCGGCGATCAGCTTCAGCCAGTTGGGGATGTAGTTGTGCACCGGGCACTTCCACTCGCAGTACGGATTGCCGCACTCCACGCAGCGATCCGCCTGCGCCGCCGCATGCTCGCTGGTGAAGTCGCCGTAGATCTCGCCGAAGCGGCCCACCCGCGCCTCGGCCGGCTCCTTGGCCGGATCCTGACGGGGCACCTCGATGAACTGGAAGTTGTTACCCATTGCTCTCTTTCAGTATCCCTTTCCAATTGCCGCTGCGGCGCCCCGGCCCAACAGGCCCCGGAGCGCGAATCCGCCCCCAGGGTAGGGCCCGGATGGCGGTGGCTCCCTTGCGGACCGTAGGTCGCCCGGACGGCGACCTACGAGCCTACAGGGATGTATTCACGGCGTGTCCGCAAGGGAGCCACCGCCATCCGGGACCGGATCGAAGCCACAAACGCAATGACCAGCGCCACTCGGGGCCGGATCGAAGCCACAGACGTACGGCTTGCACCACTGGAGGCCGGTTCGAAGCCAGCGCGTAAGATCACCTTCTCCCCCCGACGATCAGGCCGCCTGCCGCAGCGTGTTCAGCACCTCGTGGATGTCCGCCGCCTTCGGCTTCACCAGCCAGAACCGCCCGATGTAGTCCCGGAAGTTGTCGAGGATCTCCTGACCCCACTCCGAGCCCGTCTCGTCCACGAACTCCTGGATCATGTCGCGCAGATAGTGCCGGTGCGCCTCCATGTGCTCCGCCTGCAACCGGTGGATGTCGATCAGCTCGTGGTTGTAGTTGTCCACGAAGCGGTTCTGCTGGTCCAGCACGAAGGCAAAGCCGCCGGTCATGCCCGCGCCGAAGTTCAGGCCCGTGGCACCCAGCACGCAGACCACGCCGCCGGTCATGTACTCGCAGCCGTGGTCGCCAACGCCCTCCACCACCGCGTGCGCCCCGGAGTTGCGCACGGCGAAGCGCTCGCCGGCGAGACCGGCGGCGAACAGCTTGCCGCCGGTGGCGCCATACAGACAGGTGTTGCCGATGATGGTGGTGTCCTGGCTGGCAAAATGGCTGCCGGCGGGTGGGTGGATCACCAGCTTGCCGCCGGCCATCCCCTTGCCCACGTAGTCATTGGCATCGCCCTCCAGGCGCAGCTCCAGGCCGCCGGCGTTCCAGACGCCGAAGCTCTGGCCGGCGGTGCCGGTGAGGTGCAGCCGGATGGGCGTGTCCGCCATGCCCAGGTTGCCGTGGCGCCGGGCGATCTCGCCGGACAGCCGGGCGCCGATGGAACGGTTGTTGTTCTGCACCCGGTAGTGGAAGTCGCCGCCGGACTTCGCCTCGATGGCCGGCAGGGTGTCGCGCACCATCTGCTCGGCCAGCTCGCCCTTGTCGAAGGGGGCGTTGCTCGGGACCATGCAGAACTGCGGCTTGTCCTCGGCCAGACCGCCGTCGGAGAGGATGGGCGAGAGGTCGAGGCGCGCCTGCCGCGGCGTCTCCGGCTCGCGCTGCTCGAGCAGGTCGATGCGCCCGATCAGCTCCTCCAGCGAGCGCACGCCGAGCTTCGCCAGCCACTCGCGGGTCTCCATGGCGACGAACGTGAAGTAGTTCGCCACCCGCTCCGGCGTGCCGATGAAGTGCTTCAGCCGCAGCACCTTCTGCTGGGTGGCGACGCCCGTTGGGCAGTTGTTGAGATGGCACACTCGCAGGTACTTGCAGCCCATGGCCACCATGGGCGCGGTGCCGAAGCCGAAGCTCTCGGCGCCGAGGATCGCCGCCTTCACCACGTCCAGCCCCGTCTTCAGGCCGCCGTCCGTCTGCAGCCGGACCTTGTCGCGCAGGTCGTTGGCGCGCAGCGTCTGGTGCGTCTCGGTGAGTCCGAGCTCCCAGGGGGTGCCGGCGTACTTCACCGAGGTCAGCGGGCTCGCGCCAGTGCCGCCGTCGTAGCCGGCAATGGTGATGAGGTCGGCATAGGCCTTGGCGACGCCGGCCGCCACCGTGCCCACACCCGGCTCGGCCACCAGCTTCACCGAGACCAGCGCCTCGGGGTTGACCTGCTTGAGGTCGAAGATCAGCTGCGCCAGGTCCTCGATGGAGTAGATGTCGTGGTGCGGCGGCGGCGAGATCAGCGCCACGCCGGGCTTGGAGTAGCGCAGGCGGGCGATCATCTCGTTGACCTTGTGCCCAGGCAGCTGCCCGCCCTCGCCGGGCTTCGCGCCCTGGGCGACCTTGATCTGCAGCACCTCCGCGTTCACCAGGTAGTGCGGCGTGACGCCGAAGCGCCCCGAAGCCACCTGCTTGATCTTGGACATGCGCTCGGTGCCGTAGCGGGCCTCGTCCTCGCCGCCTTCGCCGGAGTTGGAGCGCCCGCCCAGCCGGTTCATGGCGATCGACAGCGCCTCGTGGGCCTCCGGCGAGAGCGCGCCCAGGGACATGCCGGCGGAGTCGAAGCGCTTGAGGATGGACTCCAGCGGCTCGACCTCCTCCAGCGGGATGGGCTCGGCCTCGCGTAGCCGCAGCAGGTCCCGGAATGCCGCCACGGGGCGCGTGTTCACCGACTCCGCGAACACCTGGTAGCGCTCGTAATCTCCGCTGTAGGCCGCCTCCTGCAGCGAGGCCACCACGTCCGGGTTGAAGGCGTGGTACTCGCCGCCGTGGACGTACTTGAGCAGACCGCCCTGGGCGAGGGGCTCGCTGCGCCGCCAGGCCCGGCGGTGCAGCGCGCGGAGGTCCGCCTCCAGGTCCTCGAAGGCCGCCCCCTGGACCCGGCTGGTGGTGCCGGTGAAGCAGAGATTCACCACCTCGTCATGGAAGCCGACGATCTCGAACAGCTGCGCGCCGCGGTAGCTGGTGATGGTGGAGATGCCCATCTTGGAGAGGATCTTGTAGAGCCCCTTGTTCAGCCCCTTGCGGTAGTTGCGCAGCAGATCCTCCAGCGGCGTGCCC